>JAIROO010000114.1 GCA_031257535.1 Deltaproteobacteria bacterium | reverse complement strand
TGGCTAGGAGCTTTTAGTTTCGTCGCCTTTGGCTAGGAGCTTTTAGTTTCGTCGCCTTTGGCTAGGAGCTTTTAGTCTCGTCGCCTTTGGCTAGGAGCTTTTCGTCTCGTCGCCTGGGTTAAGAGTTTTAGTCGCCTCGCCTGGTCTCAGAGCTTTGTTTTTCTCGCTTGGGCTAGGCTCTTTGGTCGCGTCGCTTGGGCTGAGAGCTTTGGTTTCCTCGCCTTCGCTAAGAGTTTGGGTCGCGTCTATTGGGCTGAGAGCTTTGGTCTCCTCGCCTTCGCTAAGAGCCTGGGTCGCGCGGCTGGGGCTAGGAGTGGTCTCGCCGCTTAGGTCAAGAGCTTTGGTTTCCTCGCTTGGGCTAAGAGCCGGGGGCGAAGGGCGAGTCGTCGGTTCTTGGGCGGTCGAACCCGCGTCTTTTAGAGTTTCTGGGGCCGCCTTATCTAAGACGACGGGGTCTTTAATCGTCGGGGACGGCGCCTTTAGACTGGGAGTCGTCAAAGGGCTAGGCCCGGCCGGGACGCGTGAGGCCAAGGGTTGGCTTTGGGGTTTTTCGTTAAAGCGAAATGGGCTTAAAGAGACTTCCCGGTCGATGGGGTCAAGATTTTCGGATTTTTTAAGGCGTCTGACCACCAAGACCGTTAAGGGCAGAAGAACAATCTCCACCCCCACCTTAAATATATAGTTCGAGCCTAAAAGAATGAGCCATAACTTAAAGTCGATGGCCCCTAAAAAGGCGATGGAGCAGAAGAGGGTGGTGTCGAAAAACTGCCCCACCAAAGTTGAGACCACAAACCGACCGGCTGGGCCTTGGTCAGGGCGGCGGGCTTTCATTTTGGCTAAGGTGATGGAGTTAGCGAACTCGCCCACCAAGTAGGCCACGAACGAGGCTAAAGCGATCCTGGGGGCTAAACCCATCACCGCGTGCCAGGCCGCGTCGTTCTCCCAACCTTTCGCGGGGGGAAAAAGGGAGGTCAGGTATAAAACTAAGGTCGCCAAAGCCAAGGTTATAAAACCTATCCAGATGATCTTCCGGCTTTTGGCGAACCCATAGACCTCAGTTAAGAGATCCCCAAAGATATAGGTTAAGGGAAACATCAAGGTCCCAGCGTCGAACTGTAAAAACCCCACTTGAATCAGGCGGGTGGAGGCCAGGTTAGAGATCAGCAAAAAGCCGGCGAATAACCCGGCGATGGCCTCTAAGTACCGAGTCTCGCCTTTTGGGGGCGGATTTTGGGGGTCCACGGTTTTAGGCCTTTTGAGTCAAGGGCCTTGTTAAGCCCTTTTCAATCAGAAGTTTCAGTAAGTATAAGCCAGGCAAGGTAAATATAGCCCCTAATAAATAAAAAATAGGCCAGCCAAAAACCTCGGCTAAAAAACCCGAGGGGGCCGCGAGTAAGCTCCTAGGCAAAGCCATGAGGCTAGTTAAAAGAGCGTACTGAGTAGCTGAGTGGCTTAAATGGGTTTGGCTGGTTAAAAAAGCCACGAAGACCGCCGAGCCCCCGCCCACGGAGAGGTGGTCTAAACTAATTAAAATGGCCAGGTGGTCGACCTTGGGCGGTAAAAGCCACAGGGCCGTTAAACAGGCGCAGTTAAAAATCTGGAGCCAACCAAAAAGCCACAGGCAGTTAATTAAACCCCAGCGCCGCATTAGATAGCCCGCCAAAGAGACCCCACCTAAGGTCGAGACCAGGCCAAAAGCCTTGACCACCAGGCCTATCTCCAGCTTGGTGTAGCCCACGCTTAAGAAAAAGGCCGTGTTAATGCTGGAAATAAACTGCTCGCCAAATCGATAGAAAAAAACAAAGCCCAGCAATAAAAATGGCCGCGACCGCGAGAAGAACTCCCTTAAGGGTTTGACCACGCTCTCGGCTAAAGAGGTCGGCCGAGTGGGACTGACTTTCGGCTCAGGGCTAAAAGTTAGGGTTAAGGGTCCCAATATAAGTAAAAAAGCCGCTAGCTTAAAGGTCAGGCTCCAGCCCAAAGGCTCGGCTAAGGCTAAAAGAACCCCCGAGATGGCCGTCATGCCCAGGCGATAACCCCAGATATACATGGCCGAGCCCACGGCTATCTCTTCGTCGGCCAGATCCTCGCGTCGGTAAGCGTCCACCGCGACGTCTTGGGTGGCCGAGGCGAAACTTATGGCTAAAGCCAAGAGCGTGACCAGGGGCAGATCTTGGGGGTTAGCGTAAGACAGAGCCCACATAAGGCCAAATAAAGCCACTTGACTGATGGCTAACCAGCCGTGGCGCCGGCGGCCAAACGGAGCTAGGTAGTCTAACCAAGGCGACCAGAGAAACTTTAAGCTATAAGGTAGCCCGGCGATGGTCAGTAAACCGATGGAGGTCAGACTAACGCCCCCGTCTTTTAGCCAGGCTTGGAGTAAGGTGACGACCACCGCTAAAGGAGCCCCAGACACGAACCCTAATAAAAAACAGGTTACAAAGGGCCTTAGGCGGCGGGCCTTTAACTCTCGAGGCTGTTTTCTCGGATCCATAACTCGGCTTTAATCCGCCAGTCGTCGCCTAAGATGTTTTTCTCAAAAATAAGGGTCCGAATCCCTAAGTCGTGGCGTAACTTGGAGTCGTAGCGGAAGCTAAAAATGGCCCAAGCCCGGTTATGATTCCGGGGGTCTAAGGCGATTAAGGGATCGGACATGGCGATCTCCACGTCGCCCGAGGTCCTGGCTTCCGAGGCTAAAGCGTTCTGAAAGGTCTCCCGGTTAATGGTCTGGGGTTTGGCGCCGGGCTCGAAAAAAACAAAGGGATCGGCGTATAAAAGAGCCAAGTTTTCGGTAAATTTAACTTCTTGAGCCGCCCTCCAGGCTTTGAGCTTGTCCCGCAAAATCTCTAAGACTTGGGTCGGGGCGGGTCTAAACAAGAGGTCGCTGTCGGCCACTATGAGCGGCAAAACGTCCTGGGGCAAGAGATTTTCCACCTGGCGCCAGAGCTTGTCGCTCACTTCTTTGGGCACTTCCGGGCCTTTTGGATACTGAAAAACCACAGACGAGCGACTTTTGGGTCGACCAAATAAGTATAAACCCGGCTCGTTAAGCGCGGGGGCCATGAGCTCGGCTTTTAAACCCGTGCGGCGCAATTCCCTTAGCCAGAGTCTGGCTTGGCCTAAGCTTTGGTCGACCACCAAAACGTTGGCGTTGTGGGGGAGGTTTAATAAAATTGGCGGGGTGGTCGCTAACCCTAGGCCTGGCGAGTGAGCCACTGGCGAGGGCGCGGCGGCCGGAGTCATGGTCGGCGGATCAATAGGGGCCGGGGTCGCGACTTTGGGGGCGACTTCTTGGACCGGCAAGTCAGCTTGGGGCCAGACGACCCAGCCCACGGTAAAAACCAAGATCATGGTCGAAAGCAAGGTCAGTCGGGCGGGCCAGGTCTTAATCCGCGGCCGCCAAAGTCGAAAGCCAGCGGCTTTTTTGGCTTCTTTAAAGTTAATCGGCGGCTGTTTTAAGCTAATCTTGGCTTTTTGGAGACAACTTGGGGTTATTATTTTTTTCTCCGTCGCCCAGGCCGTCAAAAGAGCTCGCTCGCCTAAGTCGTTAATGGCCGCGGGCGAGCCTTGGCTTAACTGGTGGAGGTAGACTAAGGCTTCGGGCGAAAAAATGTTTTTGGAGCCTCCAGCCTTCTTTAGCCGAAAGCGGACGTACTCCTCCGTCTGGCTAAGATCAAAGGCCGGCAGATCCACGGTCAAGGCTTTGGCGCCCTTGGGGCCTGGCCACGACGACTCCGGCCGGGTGGCGGCTAAAAGAGTGGTCTGACCTCGCCACTTGGGCTCTAAATTTAATAAATGGAGGAGTTCGCTTATATTGTCCTCAGTTAAAGTCTGGGCCTCGTCGGCGGCTAAGACTAACCCGTAATCGTGAGCTACAAAATTGGCCACCGCGTTTTGGAAAAAACCCAAAAGCGACTCCTCTGGGGTCTGGGGCGAGCATTTAAAGCCCAAACCAAAGCCCATTAAAGCGTCGCGGAGGATGTCTTTAAGGCTAGGTCCGGTCAAAAGGATAGGGGCTACGACCAGCTTGGCCCGTAAAGCCCAAGGCAGGCGACGGAATAAAGCGCTCTTGCCGTAACCAGAGGCTCCTTTTAAAATCAAAAACTCTGGCTGGGGGGAGGCGGTCAAAATCTGACCAATCCGGTCAAAGGTGGGGATCGGAAAATAAAACTTAGCTTCCAAGGGATTTTTGAATGGTCTCTCTTTTAGTTTGAAAAAAGCTTGGTAGTCCATTACTCGATCCGGCCCTAACCTGTAAGAGGTAAACTTTCAACCATTAGAATTTAACATAATTTGTCTGGTATGTCAAGAACTTTTAAAAAACGGAGGAATAAATTAAAATAGACCTCCAAAAATCTTGTTAATAAGTTAAAGGCGAGTCAAGTACCAAGAAGATCTGGCCTAAGCTAGAGAAACTTTAGTTCACCTGTTTACGCCTTAAAGCTTAAGGTGGGTCGACCAGAAGAGTATAATCAGATATTTTTTGTTTAAATGGACTGATTTAGCTAAAAATATACAAATTATAACTAAAAAGGCCGGCAACATTTTTAGAGAATCAAGGTTTAAACAATGGGAGCTTAATTAAGGTTGACAGGGGGGTTTTTCGGCTCAGAAAAGATGGCTTTTAAAATAGACTTTAAAATAGCCTTTTAAACAACCTTTTAAACAGCCTTTTAAACAGCCTTTTAAACAGACTTTTAAACAGTTTTTTAAACAGCCTTTTAAACAACCGTTTAAATAGCTTTTTAAATATTTGTTTAAATAATCTTTTAAGACTCTTAAAATATAATTATATGTATCTAGCTGAAAAAAAGAAACTTTTAGTTAATTAACAAGACGTTTTATCTAAAAAGCCCCAGCTTGGGCGCAAGACAAACAAGACGCGGTCGGTCTATTAAAGATTAAGCTTCTTCTTAAGGCGGTTAGCTCCCAAGACCGCCAGATCTTAGCGATGGAGAGCCTTTTTAAGGCCAGGCGCGGCAAGAGATTTTCCCCGTACCAGCTACAGCACGGCCACAGTCGCCCGTCGGGGCCTAAGCCTAAGCGCTGCCACGGCTGGCCACAAGGAATGGATTTTACGGTTTTTAGGGGCGGTTTGGGGAGTTTTGATCCTGGATGCCAGATGGGTTTTTGGGCCACGACTAAGTCGGCGAGGCCCTGCCAGCGCTTTAAAAAAGGCCCTAGCTGACCCTTATTTTGGGGTAGACGTAAAAAACTGACCCTTAATAAAGGCCAGGCCACCTTCATTTGGGCTCGGATATCTAAAAATAAGAGGATTAGCTTCTCTAAGGTCGCCAGATCGCCGCCCCGAATCGCTTTATAAGCCCCTGGCTCCACCGCGTCCACGGAGACCTCAAGTCTGGTCAAGCCCGCGTCAATGAGGCCTTTAATTAAAGTCTCGTTTAAGAGGAGCCCATTGGTGCCTAAACGGATATCCATAACGCCGGCCTTAACCGCCGCTTCCACCTTCGCGGCTATCTTGTCGGCTACAAGTGGCTCGCGAGCCAGACCTAAGGATAAAGCCGGGAGAGCACTCTCTTTAGCCTCGGCCAGGATCTTTAGGTAGATCTCTTGGGGGATTTTTAAGTTTTTATAGGCCGCGTCTTTGGCCGGGAGCGAGCACATGGGGCAGCTTAGTTGACAGCCGCCGTTAACGGCCAGATCCAAGCTTAACGGAAAAGCCCCTAAATAAGCCCTTTTCTCGGCTTGGGCCCAGCTTTGACGATACTCCCAAAAGCGGCGACCAAACCTTTGCCCTAAAAGAGCCAGATAGCGATCTTTTTCTTCTAATAAGACGGTTTGTCCCCCCAAAGGTCGGTGGACGAGTCGATAGGTCACCGGATAGTCACCACCGCTCCAGCCGGTAAGTTGGCCGCCCCTTGGACTAGGGTTTTCCGGCCAGGCAAGCGTCTAGCTAGAGCCTGGGCCTGACGCTGGGCCCCAGGTTGATAGGCGATGACGGTCTCGCCAGAGGGCCGACTTAAACCATTTGTTACGCCGACCACGTTATAACCCATGCCCGCGAGGACGGTTAAGTAATTGTCGGCCACGTTGGGTCGGCCGGTCTCGTTGACTAGCATGACGCTTAAGTTGGGTTTAGCGGCGGCTGGAGCGGACTTGGGCTTAGCTGGTCGACTTGGCGAGGCGTTTGGGTTAGACTTAGGAGTCGTCGCTTTGGTTTTGGGGACGTTTTTTTGGGAAGTTTTGGGGGCGACGATAGAGCCCGCCGCTGGGCCACGGCCCGGCGGCGGGCTTTTGATTTCCTCGGGCTCTAAAATCGCGGCCCCGCCCCGCCTTTCCTTTGGCGGCTCGTAACCGCGGTCGACTAGTAAAGAGCCAGCTCGGCCTAAAGCCGAGCCGCCCCCTAAAGCCGCGGCCGGAGGCTCGGGAGCCGTGGGAGCGGGGGCTGGCCTTTGGGGCGGCGGGGGGGTAGCCGGAGTCCGGGCTTGGGCCACGGCCGGGGGTCTTTCGGCGGGCCCGTCGTTTGCGTTAGCCGAAGCTGGCGGCGGGCTTAAGGGCCGGGCCGAGTTAGAGGCGGCTTTCGGGTTAGGCGAGGCGACCGCTGGCGGGGGGCTTAAGGGCCGGGCCGTTGGTCCAGCTGGAGGCGGCGGGGGACTGGCCGGCGGCTCCTCTGGCGGCAACATGTCGCTAAAAAGCTCCCTTAACTTAGTCTGCTCCGGGGTCTGGCTCCTCGGCGGCGGAGGTGGGTTGTCGACCACGGCGGTGGGGCTAAGAGGAGCTGGGGAGCTAGGGCTGGCTGACTCGACGGGGTTAGTCCCTTTGGGGCTTTTAGTCTGGTCAAACTCGCCCACGTCCAGTCGCCGCCACCGACCTTGGCTGGAGTCAAAGTCCGGCAGAGGCCCCCCAGTCGCGAAGGGGGCGGCCGACTCGGTGGACCGCCGCCGCCAGGCTGGCGGCGGCGGGGCCACGACCTGGCCCTCGACTCTAGGAACGCTTGGTAAGGCCGTTAAGTCGCCCGCCTCGGAGCCGGGTAAGGGCGCGGGACTCGGGGCGGTGGGACTGGTGGCGTTAGAGCCGGCGGAACTCTCGGCGGCGGTGGGTCTTTGACTTAAAGGGATGGGCCTAGTCGTCTCAGAGCCAGACCGCGTTTGGTTCGCGGCTCCAGAGCTAGGTAAGGGTCTCGCTTCTGGACTAGCCGGGGCGGCTGGCTGGGAGCTTGGCCTTGGTTGGTTGGCTGGGCTTAAAGGCGGCGGCGGTAAGGGGGTCGTCGCCGTCTGTGGAGTGGGATTTATGGGCGTAGGTCTAGGCGTAGTCACGTTGGCCGCGTTGGGTGGACTTAAAGGCCGGGGGACAGGCTGGCTGGCTCCGGGGCTAGCTGGGGGACTAGGAACTTGAGCCTGACTCGGGCCCTGGTTAGAGGGGGCGGGGCTAGAGGCGCTGGGGGGTCCACTAGCCGCCCGGGGCGGAGGCAAAGGCGGAGCCGGGGTCGCGGGCGGCGGAGGCGGAGCGCCGAACGGGCTAAGTCCAGGGGTAGGCGAGAATAACTGGTCGTCGGAGTCCTCAAAGAGGGCGGTCAGGTCGTCGTCTTCCTGAGCTAAACTGGTTCCGGCGAAGGCCAAGGCTCCGGCGAGGAATAAACCAGCCAGAAACAATAATCCGCGCGTAGCCATAAACGCTCCTTGGCGGGGCTTTTTTTGGCCCGGGAATTTATTTTTTAGCGAGCCAACGTTTTTAGGCCAAAAAAACCGCCTGACCCCCCTAAAGTGGTCGTCTTTGGAATTAAGAAAATGATATTTTACGTCTTTTTAAAACATAAATGGCTTTATGTTAAAATGGACGAGATCGGCTCTAAATCCGACCTTAGATCCTTAATATACCTGTCCTCAGTTAAATAGGTCAAATTATCTAAAAAAATAGCGAGCCCAAAGCCAAGGCTGACTCTTTTTGGGTGGCCCGTAAAGGACCCTTAAGACCGTCTTTAACGTCTTAAGGGGGCAGAGGCTGGGTGTAATTTTCCTTTACGGGGGAAGAAAATTACGGTTTTTAAAAAAAACACGATTAAGAGCCAGCTGACACTTAAGAAAATACTAAAACGCCAAAAAAATGGCTAAAAACGCGTAAAAACTATAACGCGAAAAACGCCTAAAATCGCGAAAAACGCTTAAAAACGATAAAGAAAGATTAATAAAAATTTAATAAAACTTAATAAAACTTAATAAAACTTAAACTGTTAAAACATTTAAAACGTTAAACCACTTAAAACTTTATAAACGCTTAAAAACGATAAAAAACCTAAAACGTTAAAAACACTTAAAAGTTAAAAATCGCTTAAAAACGATAAAAAAGCCTAAAACGTTAAAAACACTTAAAACTTTAAAAACTCTTAAAAACATTAAAAAAGCCTAAAACGTTAAAAACTCTTAAAAACATTAAAAAAGCCTAAAACGTTAAAAACACTTAAAACTTTAAAAACACTTAAAAACGTTAAAAAAGCTTAAAACGTTAAAAACACTTAAAACTTTAAAAACGCTTAAAAAAGTTAAAAAAGCCTAAAAAGTTAAAAAAGCGTTAAACGTTAAAAACAGCTTAAAAACGCTAAAAAAGCTTAAAACGCAAATAAGGCCTCAAAATAAGAGCTAAATAACTTTCTAGCCATATTTTTGGTTTATTTGGGGCTAGAGGCGAAAAACAACCAAGATAGGCCCAGAAACAAGGGGACTAAAATACCGATTGACCAGACCATATAACCAAAAAAGCTCGGCATGTGGACGCCTCTTTCCTCGGCGATGGAGCGGACCATAAAGTTAGGGGCGTTGCCAATATAGGTGTTAGCTCCCATGAAGACCGCCCCGCAGCTAATGGCCGCGAGGGTTTGAGGTAGATCGTTCATTAAAGCCTTAGCCTCGCCTCCGGCGGCGTTAAAAAAGACGAGATAAGTCGGGGCGTTATCTAAAAAGCTTGATAAGGATCCGGTAAGCCAAAAATAAGCGATATTGACTGGCTGGCCATTTGAGTCGGTGACTAGGCCGACCAAAGACTTTAAGGCCCCTAAACTCCCAGCCTTTAAAATGGCGATGGCCGGAATCATGGCGATAAAAATGCCAGCGAAGATCTTGGCCACCTCAACGATAGGCCCCCAAGTAAAATGATTGCCCCTTCTGACGCTTTTAGGGGTGATCCATAAAGAAAGGCCCGTTAAGAATAAAAGGCCCCCGTCGCGGAGAAGATTGGAGTAAAGGTAATCAATGTCTCCCCAGATAACGATACCTTTAGAGGATTTAGCGAGACCACTATATAAGACAAGCCCTATAACGCCTAGTATAAGGAGAAAATTATACGAGCCCTCAAGGCCTAAGGGCTGGCCTTTAGGACCTTGGGGTTGGCCTTCTTTTCGATAAAGGTAGAGATCAATAAGGTAGTGGATAGCCAAAAGAAGGCAGACCATGGTTAAGGTCTCGGGCCAGATGTGGACGGTGGTCCAAAAAAAACTGACCCCTTTTAAAAAACCTAAAAATAAAGGCGGGTCCCCTAAAGGAGTCAGGGAGCCGCCAATGTTGGCCACTAAAAAAATAAAGAAGACCACGTTGTGGACCCGGTATTTACGGTGAGCCGAAGCCACTAAATATGGCCTAATCAAGAGCATGGCCGCCCCAGTCGTCCCCATTAGGCTAGCTAAGACGGTTCCTATTAGCAGAAAAACCAGATTAACTTTTGGGGTCCCAGCCAAGGTTCCGGTTAAGCGCACCCCGCCGGCGATGGTAAAAAGAGCCAAGAGTAAAATAATAAAGGGGCAATACTCGGCGATAAGGGTGTGGAGAGCGTTATAAAGGGTCACTTCTCCGCCTAAAAGGCCAAAGCTAGGGATTAAAAACAAAAAAACCCAAAATAGGGTGACCTTACCGTAGTGGCGCTCCCAAAAGCCAGCGGCCAGAAGAGGAAAAAGGGCGATGGATAAAAGAAGGCCAGCGAAAGGCCCAGCGAAAGCCACGGACAAAGAAGCCCCGTCTAAATGAAGCTCCGCGGCCGCGGCTGGGGCGACGTTTAAGACCAATAGCGATAAACTAGCCCCGATAATAGAAAAAAAGGTTAACCAACCCCAGCGGAGATTTAGGGGGGATAATCTGATCATTATATATATATTACCTCATAAAAGGCGAAAGAAAAGGTTAAAAGTAGTAGAAAGACTTGCCAGAGACAAAAAAAGACCAGGCTAAGGTCGGTTAGGCGAGGAGAAGACGAAAGATCAAAAAAGCCCCGATAATTGGGAAAAACCGGAAAATCGAAGTCGAATTTTGAACGCCCGCTCCTAACTGGCGACCGAAAACGCCGAAAACTCTACCATTATAACTTAGGCCTAGGCTTTTCGTCATACTGGCCTTAAAAAAGGGCGGGGCTTTAAATTTGAATAATTTTAGGGCCTTAGAGTTCAAATATTTTTGGTTTTCTCCTTGACCTCCTTAAAATTTTCAGGCCAAGATATCTAAGGGAGTGGAGTCAGGTCTAATTTTTCATGTATATTTAAATTTAAATACTTTTGAACTCTTAGGTTAGCTAATAGGCGTGATGTTTAAAAAAAAGATATCTTTGGGGGTGAATTTGAGTTCGGCTTTGCGTGCGTTTTGGCCGGCGGGGCGGTTTTATTTTTTGAGGCGATCTTCCGGCCCTTAGCCAAGTCAAAACCGACGACTTGAGGGCCTTTTCCTTTTTTCTCGGGCGATAGCCCCGGCTTTTGGCCCGAAAAGGACATCGGTTTTAGAGATCTTTTCAGCCAACCGACGAAACCCGCAATCGACAGGCTCTTTCGGTCGAATCCAGTTTTTTGATCGTTCTAGTCGAAACCAGGCGATATCGGCTAGAAGAGACCTTTGGCCTAACAGATGAAAAAACAATAAATATTGAATTATTTGTGCTAACAATAAATATTGATAACCTTTTTTTATAAAAAATGGTAAAAAATATATTTCAGTAAAAAGAAATAAAAAATAATTATTTTTTTCTAAAAAAATTATTAACTCAACGACTATTTTATAAGGAATATAAATTATAATAAAAGGAACTAACGCGGCGACCAAGGCCGCGCCTCAAGCGTCTGCGGCTTCACCTGAAACATAAACATGATAATTTGGCAAAGTTTTAAAACTAGGATGTAGATTGGACATATTTTTTGAAAAATAATAAATAAAACATATAATTAGACAAAATAAATAAAGTGAACAACCTGATGTTTGTTTAGGTTTATTTTGTGTAGTTTCCCCTATAATATATACCTATAAAAATAAGTTAGTATATAAATATTGTTATTAAGTTTTAATAAATATGTAATAATTTAATAGTATCTAAAATAGTTAATGTTTAATATTATATCTTTAAGCGATGGTCTCTTTGGTCGTCTTTAAGCGGTCACGACCTTAAGCAAAGCTTCTCGAGACTCGCTAAGGGAGGCTGACTGGTCAAATGGCTGTTTAATAAAATTAATAAGTTTGGGGTAGAAGTGGATAGCTTGATCCACTTCTTGGCTCGAGCCTTTTTGGTAAGCCCCGATGTTAATCATGTCCTCGTTATGGCGATAAGTGGCCAAAAGCTCCTTAAAGCGGGCCGCCGCCGCCAAGTGGTCGCGGTCGGCTAGATCGGGCATCAACCGACTTACGCTCGACAAAACGTCTAAAGCCGGAAATTGGTTCCGGTCGGCCAAGGAGCGCCTTAAAACCAGGTGGCCATCTAAGATTGAGCGCATGGCGTCGGCCACGGGCTCGTTTAAGTCGTCCCCCTCCACTAAGACGGTGTAAAGGCCGGTCACGCTGCCTTCTGACCAGTTGCCGGCCCGCTCCAGGAGCCTTGGCAGGAGAGCGAAGACCGACGGGGTGTAGCCCCTAGTGGTGGCTGGCTCGCCAATGGATAAACCAATCTCTCTCGCGGCGTAAGCGAATCGGGTCGCCGAGTCCATCATTAGAATTACGTGGCGGCCTTGGTCGCGAAAATACTCGGCTATGGCTGTCGCGACATTGGCTCCGCGGACCCTAACTAAAGCCGGCTGCTCGGAGGTGGCGGCCACGACTACGCTCCGGGCTAAACCAGCCGGACCCAAGTCTTTTTCAATAAACTCCCTGACCTCGCGTCCCCGCTCGCCGATTAAGGCGATCACGTTAACGTCGGCTCGCATGTGCCGCGCGATCATGCCCATTAAAGTGCTTTTGCCTACCCCAGAGCCCGCGAAGACCCCGACCCTTTGACCCCGACCAATGGTGGCTAGAGCGTTAATGGCTCGCACTCCCACGTCCATGGCTTTGGCTACTCGAGCTCGATTTAAGGGGTTGCCGGGGGAGGCTTGGACCGGGTAGGTCGTGGTCTCGGTTAAAGGGGGTCCGCCGTCTAAGGGCTGACCGCGGCCGTCTAAAACTCGCCCGAGAAGGCTTGGGCCGACGTTAACCATGGCGGGGCGGCCGGTGGCGAAAATGCGGCTCCCTGGGGTTAAACCGCTCATGTCGCCAATGGGCATGAGCTGGATAGTTTTATCGCGAAAACCGACGACCTCGGCTTCTAAGCCCCCGGCTTGACCTTTGGCGGCGACGACGCGACAGACCTCCCCCACCGCGGCCGCGGGACCATCGCCCTCGATAACCAGACCGGTGACCTTAGTGACCCGGCCCTCCAAAGCTAAAGGCGGGACCTCTTTTAAGACTTTTAATAAGCGGGCGAAATCTTGCTCAGCCATGTTTTTGGTTAATCCGGCGTTTTTAGCGTTTCAGACGTAAAGACCCTAAAGGGACAGTCCCTTAAGGCGACGTTTTTTTTAAAAACTTTTTTAAGATAGAGGCCTTCGGAAAAGTCCTCTTTTCTATTTTTGAGGCTGCGTTAATACACTATATAGTGGTCTATGTAATTTTAGACCACTTATATATTAGAGCCCCGCGTCTAAAATTTCAAGGCGAGGGTTTTTACCAAAGCCATCAAGATATTAGGCCCACTAAGCTTTTTAAGGCTAAACTCTCGGTCGCGTCTAAAGGCCTAATGGCTCCAGCCGACAGCTGGGGATCTAGCCAGATGGGGCCATACGCCACCCGTTTTAAGGTTTGGACCGGATGACCCACGGCTGAGAGCATGCGTTTGACTTGGCGGTGGCGGCCTTCAGTTAAAATTAGCTCTAACCAGTCCCGGTCGGGACCGGTTTTAATTATTCGGGCTCTGGCTGGAGCCGCCGGTCGGTCGCCGATCAAGAGTCTACCGCTAGCCAAAAGCTCTAGATCTTTAGGGTCGGGCTGGCCTTTAGTTATGGCTCGGTAGACTTTGGGGACCTCAAAAGAGGGGTGGCTAAGGCGCCGGGCCAGCTCTCCGTGATTAGTCAAGATTAAGATCCCCGAGACGTCGTAATCCAACCGACCTATGGGGTAGACCCGAGTTTTTAAGGGAGCTAAAAACGTCACGATCGTTTTACGCCCTTGAGGGTCGCTCATGGTCGTCAAATAGCCGGCTGGTTTGTGGAACATGTAGTAAAGAAGGTCTTCTTGGGGTTTTAGTGGCCGGCCGTCCAGCTCGATCCGGTCGACTTTGGGGTCGGCTTTCGCCCCTAAAGTCGAGACCACTTGGCCATTGACCGTCACTCGGCCGGCTAAAATTAGAGCCTCGGCCCCGCGCCTTGAGGCCACCCCAGCTTGGGCTAATATTATTTGGATCCGCGTGCCCATTAAGACGCTCTCGAAAAAACCCCTTTTTTTATTTTTGAGGGCCCATTAATATACAGTATATGGCTCTCGCTAAAATTTACGATTGGCTTATGTAGTAGAGCCACGGGCCTAAAATCGCGAGGCTAAGGTTTTTACTAAGCCAGGGCGAAGGGAGGGGGGCTCATTTTTTGGCGTTTTTTTGGGTAAAAATTTTAACCTTTATTAGGAATCCTAATAGGAATTTTATCGTTTTTTCGTTAAAGAATGTAACGTTAGTCAGGAACTATAGGGAATAAGGTTAAAGGACTTTAAGCTGGGTTTCTCGGGACCTCAAAGGAGCGGACTTGCTCCACGCCCCAGAAGCGGTTAGAGCCAGAGCCGCGCGGGCTCGGGCGGGGGGAAATCCAGGGTTATTTTCGCCTCGGGCGACTAAGGCCAGATCCGTTCCTGGGGCTAATCTTAAAGTCGCGCGAGGCGCGGACGGGATCTAATAAACCCCCGCCAAACCGCCGGACGCTGGGCCCCCTCGTTTTTGGCTAAAGCCCTAATTAAGCCTAGCTCTCGCGATAGAAACGTCACCCCCAGATCCGCCTCCCCAGAGTCGCCCGGGCTAAGACCACCGCCCCTAAACGCCGATCTGGAGCTTTAAAGGTCCCATGGCTGGCTCGCTTTATATAAAGTCTCCTGCTTTTGACGCGGGCGAGTCGACTTAAGAGGCGATTGCGCTTGGTTTTGGCGGCAGGGCGGACAGTGGCTCTGACAGAACTCGCCCGGGGCGGCGCGGTTAGGCCCAGTCCAGATGTCTTTAAAGCTCGTAAAAATCCTATTTTTGATATTTTAGGCTTGGGCTTCTACTACATAAGCGAATCAAAAATTATATCTACAACGATATAGTATATACAAACCAGCCTTTAAAGAAAAAAAGGGGTTTTTACGAGGGCGTCATATAAAGACAATGAACGTTCTTTTTATTTAGGATATGGTCAAGATCTCATGACCGTCTTCCGTGACGAGGATGGCGTGCTCAAACTGGGCCGAGAGTTGGCCATCGATGGTGACCGCCGTCCATTTGTCGCCTAAAATTTTGACGCCAAAGGCGCCGGCGTTGATCATGGGCTCAATGGTAAAGATCATGCCAGTTTTAAAAATCATGCCTTCCCCAGCTTTTCCGTAATGAGGGATAGCGGGGTGCTCGTGCATTCTAAGGCCCACCCCGTGACCGACGAAATCGCGGACCACGGAAAAACCTTCTTTTTCCACGCATCCTTGGATGGTCGCTCCAATGTCCCCCACGCGGGATCCAGGGCGGACGGTTTGGATAGCTAGATCCATGGACTTTTTAGTGATTTCCGTGAGCTTTCTAGCTTGGTCGGAAACCGGCTCCATTAAAAAAGTTCGGGCCGTGTCGCCAAAATAGCCATTCAAATTGGTGGTCACGTCAACCTTGACCACGTCGCCGGCGTTAATCACCCTAGGCCCTGGTATCCCGTGGACCACGACCTCGTTAATGGAAATGCAGGAACTGCCTGGAAAACCGTTGTAACCTAAACTGGCGGGAATGGCGTCGTGGCTACATATGAACTCGTAGATAAGCTCGTCTAGCTCTTTAGTCGTCTGGCCGACCTGAATAACCTGGCTCGCGTAATCAAGGGTTTGACTGGCCAAACGGCAGCTTAAACGTATTTTTTTTATCATACTGTTGGTTTTTAAAATGACCATAGCGATTAAATACCCTTAGCGCGCGACTTGAGCCGAGGCTGTGGTTACGAGGCGGGTGTGTTTTAAGCCTCTTTCGCGTTTGTTTAAACCAACGAACTCAAAGGTCCCTTGGGCTCCTGGGGCCAAATACGCGGGGTAAACGTAACTGGATCCAAAGGCGATGGGCGAGCCATTTTGGTCGTGTAAAACGCCGTTTAAAGTCACGCTTTGGAGACTCTGGCCGGTGTTATTGACCACCGTGCCCAGAACTCGAACGTGGACTCCTCCGTTAATTAAGATCCATTGATAGGCCGCGACCTCAACTTTTAAACTGCCCGGCCCTAGCTCGGCTATGTCTTCGTCCGTGGGAGCCAAGGTCTCGCCAGGCACGTAAATGGCCGAAGAACAAGCCATAATGAAAGCTAAACATGTTAGAGCAAGCCAATAAAGGCCGCGTTTAAGCATAAGCCACCAAAACGATAAAAAGGGCAAAAAAAAGGATAGCTCAGAAAGAGCGGTTAAAGGTCTAGTTTTAAGAAATGTTAATAATGTTTAAAGTAAGATATTTATAGCAAATTTAAGTAACGTCCGCACGAAAAGAGCAAATCCCGCCAAGACTTGAAAGCATTATAACTCACGACGCCTATTTAAGGCAAGACGAGTTCGGCCTTTATTTTAGGTTGGCTAAAAGGCCAGAAAAGCCATGGATCTAAGGCGACCTCACTAGCTTGACAGGTCTTTTTGATGGTCTCGTAAAAAATCCTGTTTTGAAATATTAGGCGCGTATCTCTACTATAAAGGCTATTATAAAGATATAGCTGCCACTATATATTGTGTATAAACAAGCCATCAAAAATTAAAAGAGGGTTTTTACCAAGCTCCCTTGCTGCCGGTGGCCGGCCGCTTTCTTGAAAAAGAAAGTCCAGTCTTTTTCGTGGTATTCACGAACTGACTTTTTTAGGCGTTTAGCGTAGAAGCGTGGCCGACCTCGGATGGTCGTCGCTGACCAGAGTGACCGCGCAGGCTTGAAAAAGGCGACATTCAGGGCCAAAAAAATTAAAAATTAATCATTTTTTTTATTTTTGGCCTTACAACATCTGGCGCAGACGTTCTAAATCTAGTGCCATATATTGATGTATAAAGAGGACTTTCATGTAAGGCATCTTTTTAGGTTGAGCTGCGTTAGTTAGGCTCCTTTTGGGGGAGGGGTTAGTCGGCAAAGGCCTTAAGAGGTCTTGGTCCGACCAAAGATTTTGGTCTCGCTGAAATTTGAGAATATTTAGAGCAAGGTCGGAGATGGGGCGACTTAGGGGGAGGGTAATGGGTCTCGCGTTTAAACTATAACATAATGATGGCCGGCTAAAGGTAGGTCGGTTTAAAGTTGTTTGGCTTAAAAAAGATCGACTTAAGGTTGTTTAACTTAAAGTAGGTCAGCTTAAGGTTGTTTGGTTTAAATAGATTAATTTAAGTATATTTGATAATATATATAACGTTTTACGTCTAGTTAGTATGATGTTAGTCAGCCAAAGACTATTTAGCTTAAAATTGTCTAAATAGATAATATTTTAATATTAAATTGTCGAGTATAGCTATGTTTAATGGCTTTGGCCCTCATTTATTGGTAGCCCAGGCCGCGATTTTGAGGTTTTAGACCGCGCGAGCTCTCCCCGGGTAAGAACGTTGACTTTCGGATCATCATACCTCCTCATTTACGCCATGAAGCTCGAACAGTGTAGAGCTTAGTCTTGTTAGGCAGACTTGCCCACTTCATAACGCCTTAATATGAGATTCTGGGTCGTATGGCCAATCAATTGCCTTAGGGCTTCGTTCAGATTCCGCATCGAGGCGGCAACCCTTGCCATTGGCTCCAGTTCTCACTGTCTAGCCTGGAGTGGACATTTCTCCACTCTAATCAACGCCTTTGCCGGGCGCATCTAGATAAGCGCACCTTTTCACGGCGCGCAAATAATGATAAAAAACAATTGACAAAACGTTTGGATTGACGTATTTTAGTTTTTAACCGTGTGACTTACCCTGGGGATAATTAGGCGCGTTTTAAATTTAAATATTTGGGCGAGTTTTCCACAAATCAATTATTGAGATTTTAGGTTAGAGCCGTTAGAAGTGTTTTTTATTCCCGACTTTTTTTGACGCCTTCGTAAAAACCTCCTTATGATTTTGGCTGGCTTATGTATTTAAATTATATTGTGACAGCATCAATTGTAAATTAGCTTATGTAGTAGAGCTAGTCTGCAAAAATTCTATAACGAGGGTTTTACGAGACCATCTATTTTTGCCCCACAATTTAAATATAAAATTTAACTTATATATTATCTATAACATAATTTAACAATTATAAACTTATTCTTTACCTTATAAATACTCTTAACAATATATTTCAGTATTTTTATTTTAAAATTATTTGCTGTTAAGCTGCTAGTTATTTGATTTATAATCTGTCATTAATTCATCTCTAGGTTAAAATGAAACTTTCCAAAAAAGAACTCAATCTTTTCTATAGTATTTGGTTACCTTTATTATATGGTATTAACCTTAAAAACATGTTTTGTCCTGAACTACCGATACTGGATCCTAATCACTTCAACCCATTTATTTTTCAACAACTTCGAATTATTCGCGAAAAAATCTGGGATGAGCCACAATTGATTGACGAATTTCTGGCTGACCCAGGACTCTGTTCATTTAACGTGGAGGAGCGAAAAATCGTCTTAGATATTCGGGAGCATTTCATCAAAAAGTCTTTTATCTTGATCGAACATCAGAAGAATTATTCCTTGTTGATGACGAACGACGATGAACCCACTCGGCTTTTTGGTGTTTTGGGGTTATCAAGCTCAATTAAATCAGCTGTTCGTCTCCCCCTGCCAGTCTTAATTACTACTGTTTTATTTCCATTCCGGGATAAAATTGTCTACGACGGTATTATCGAAATTCATTCCGAACGTTACAGCGCTGAAGAACTGGCTTCCATTCAAGCGAGATTTTTTGATGCCAAAAATAAAATTGGAATTACAGAAACCCTTAACGGCCAACCAGTCCTCCCTCTTAACCGGAAACAAAATATAACTCGCTTGGAAAAAAAAGTAAAGAAGATGTCAAGCTCTCGACGCCGCCTAAAAAAGTGAATTGTTTAAAATAGCTTTAAAGTTTCAAGGTCTCTGGCCCATTGTCAGGGAAATCCCCAAATTTATCCAGAAGTTCCGCAGCCACCCAGCAGTTCTCAATTTGCGATAAGGTCTCCTAAAGCTTGACCACAACCCCTCTATTCCTCTTTTGCCCTACCTATAATATGGCCCCGTTCAAGTCAGAAAAATTAGCACGGAGAGAAAAAAACATACTAATTTTATTTTTGCTGTGTTAAAATCTTTCTATCAAGCCTGTGGATGGAGGAGTAATCGGTATGGATAAAAAAGACCTTGAGGTCCAAGAGGACATTCAGAAAATCCTGAGTGAAATCGGGCGCGCCATCTCTGAAAGGTTTTGTGTGGTTACCATAAGCGACTCTCAAACATGCGCTATGCATGGCGTAGATCAATAAAAGAAAATTGAAAGAGTCACAAAAGAGCGCTATTCGAAAAAAACATTTTGCTCTTTACTTTGTCCGCATATATTTAAAGAAAGGTAATGACGGGCCGCTAGTCATGAGCGACTATTAGAAATTTTAAAAAATATATGCGAACACTGGTATATAACCGGTTATATGTAACCGAGAATAGGACAATTATTTTAGTGTTTTAAGAGGTGATTTTGTTGAGCATATAAGTATTAAAATAGAGAAATTGATATATTTATAGTATTTGTTATATAAATATATCGATAGAATTAATTTTAATGGATCATATACATTTGATATATTGATTTATATTTCTAAAAAGGTCTGTTTTGGCAGCTCCCAAATTATGCAAAAGGTCCCCCAAAAAAAATTGAGATTTCCCTTGACAAACTATTTGCGGGCAGATTAAAATCAAACAAATTAGAATTTTGAGGCCACTAAGGGCGTATGAAAAAAAAATAATTTTGTCTCTTAAATTAGAAATTTCTGGCGGACTGAGCTCAACTCATTTAGAGTGTGGAATCCCGTGTGAATCGGGAGCGTGCCCAACGCTGTGAGGTCTAACCCGGATTTATCCGGGATGGTTCAACAAATTAGGTCACTGGGGTTATTCCTGGGAAGGCCGTTGAATCATGGACTAGCCAGAAGACCGATCAGGTCGCCATATATAGTAGAAGACCAACCAAGGGGAATTGGTTAGATCAACCACAGAGGCGTAAAACGTCCTAATCGTGGAAGATTTAATTTTGGTTGTCTGATATAAGAATATAATTTTGTTTTAGGTAAAATTGGAACCTGAATCATTGTTTGTACCAATGGTTCAGGTTTTTTTTATAAAAATTATTTTTTATATATAAAGATGATTTTTAAAGTTGAAGAATATAAGTATGATTCCGAAATCAAAACAATATGAAGATTTAACTTAGGATAATTAATTAAATAGAATATTATTGTTTGTCATACTTGGAGTAACTCTATAAATGCGATCTTTACTTGTACCACATCATTCATTGAAACAAGCTCGACTAGCCAAGTCCGTGGTACCAAGAATTTGGAATGTCTTAGGCGTTGTAGCCATTTTTTTTGTATTGTATTTGCTCTCTCTATCTTTTCGTCTTTTTTTATATGTCTTTCTCTCTCTCATGGTAATTAGATATTTATTATTAAATTATATATACTATACTAAGGCGACAAAATTATCAAAAAATAATAATGATTCAACAAAAACTAGTTTAAATTGTTTAAGTATAAATAAATATATTAATTTAAATGTACTAAAAACTAAAAATGGAATAACAAAATTGTTAAAAAAATATTATGCACGATACAGCCAAATATTTGCAATAACACTTTTAGTTATATTAAATTATACCCCAATATTAAATGCTGAACTTGTAATAAACGGGTACGTTGACCCGCTAATGAATGAAATATACACTTATGCTGAATATGAAACATTATACGATAATAATTATTTATCTCCAAATTACGGTACTGCATATTACCCTTTTTGGAAAAAATCAGAAGATCTGTTAGCAGTAACCATCACAAGTGATATTACATATAATAGTATTGAATTTAATGATACATATACTGCTATAACTGGGTCTGACCCAAATTATACCCAATACCCTGGTAATATATTAATTTTAGGTGACTGGGAAAACCCTATTACGCTAACAATAGCAGAAAATGGAAAATTTAATTTTGATTTTACTCCTGAAATCACTTATTCTACTTATAACTCCAGCTATCTAGAGGCGACAGCCTCAACCTTGCGCCTTTTGTCTGGAGCTACAGCCAATTTCAAAAATACTGACATGGCAAACTCCTATGGTGGTTATTTTTATCTAGGCAAACTGATCTTAGAAAGTGGAGCTAGCGCAACATTTGAGGGTGATTACGATATGATTAGATATGTTTTCCCTCCAGATATTGATATTGGTTCTGAACAATATCGCGCAAGTTATCTAGGTTCTTTAACTTTGAATCCAGGATCAGCTATTATTCAAAAGGACAAAGGAAAATTTTCCGTTGAAGCAGGATATGGAGTACTTTCGGAACTGCAAATTTTGGGTAATGGTCGAGAATCTGCGACGTTGACTATTATAAATGGCGGTAATAGGGTTAGCGAAAACGGACTATTTACACAAAGCATATCAATTTTAATGACTGATGATTTTGATTTTTCCATAGCCTCTCCAATGCTTTCCATAACCAGCGACTCCACTGATCAAACTGTGGTTGGCTTAAGAGGCAGTGGCTTAGCTTCAAACTACACTGGCATTAGATTAACCGGGTCAATTAGAGTGGTTGACGCTAATGGAGAACCAACCTCTCTCAAAACTACTCCATCAATTGGCGATACTTTTGTGATTGTTGATAAACTAGCTGAGTTATACCATTCAGGCAACCAATTGTCTATTTTTATTAATAATAATTTAGAAAACACGCTTAAAAATCCAAGTCTCTTGGATGGTGGACCCTTTATGGATTGGTCGATTCAATTGTCTGAGAAGTCCAATCAATTAGTTGGACAAGTAGCAAGCGTCAACACTTACAAATCTAAGCCCATTTTGGACGGCCTGATGAGCAATGTTATCGCTTTGTCCAATGGAGTCGATCTTTTGGCTGATCAAGGGATCGGCAACGCCATGAAAGTCGCCGTCCTTAACAATTGTAATTTTGGAGTTGGAATTTTTTCGGCCTTTAGCGGCTACAATCAAAAATATGAAACTAGTGCCCATATCGACTACCGTGGTTTCAATTTTATAGTTGGACCAGCCATTAATTACAAAACTTTTTTGGGGTCTATGATGGCTGGCCTAGTTTTGGAAGGTGGTCGCGGGCGATATGACACGTCAACTGAAATCAGCTATTTTGACGCCGGAAGTGGGCGAAGAATAATCAGTATGGTTGATGGCCGAGGCGACAACGATTATATTGGGGCTGGGCTCATGGCCCGCCATGACTTTAACCAAGGCTATTATGTTGAAGGATCCATTAGGGCGGGGAACATTAACAATAAATTTGATGGTTTTGGCATGGGGCGTGGGGTCGCTTATGAGATGAGCAGAAAATATTATGGCGCTCATCTCGGGGCTGGATATATATTTGAATATAAGCCTGGCCTTTTGATGGATGTCTACGCCAAAGGCTTCTGGACTCAAATAAATGGGGAACCGGGC
The DNA here is from genome assembly GCA_031257535.1 of Deltaproteobacteria bacterium. Taxonomy (GTDB): domain Bacteria; phylum Desulfobacterota; class Desulfarculia; order Adiutricales; family Adiutricaceae; genus JAIROO01. The sequence continues at coordinate 4,920 of JAIROO010000114.1, read as the reverse complement.
AAAGTCGTTAACGTTGGTCTGGGAACACAAGCAAAATTCGAAGATATTGTAATTCCTCGGACTCGTCTCGGAGTTCGTTACACTGTTTCATTATTAGAAAAATTAAAAATGTTTTTTGGTGGAGCTTGGGATTATAGCTTTGGTGATGACAAAAATGGTCGGATTAGGGCGACAATTACCGATAATGATTTTCCCATTACTCCAGGCGAAGAGCCTACCGTGGAAGGCTCAAGCGGAATTCTGGAATTGGGTTTAGATTATAAGCCTTTTGAAAACCAGAGAATTTCGATCTCTTTGGCTGGCCGAGCTAACCTTGGTAAACTGAGTGGTGGTGGCGGAACTTTAACGCTGAAATATGATTTTGGTGGCTCTGAAGAACCATGTTACCCAATTCAGAGGCCTGCCCAAGCCCCAGCTACCGGTGACGATCCTGGATCAATTTCGCCTTTCTTAACTGGTTATTCTGGCGTTAAATCTCAAGCCCCCAGTAATCCGTATCTTTTGGCCGCCGCCGGCGATGAGATGAACGTAAACAATGAAGTTGTCTCCACTTTGGAAACTATCACCGTCTACTCTGAGCCTGATTGGAAGCAGATTCTTTCGCCTGGCGCCGTCTCAGTGGTCGTGCCTGACAAATTTGAGGGCGAACAAAAATCATTGGGTGATTTTCTTGATCAGTTACCAGGACTTCACGTCAATAAACGTGGCGGCAGTGGCCAGTATACTACCGTCAATGTCCGTGGAAGCGCAGCGGCTCAAGTTGGTTTATATATTGATGGCGTTCCTCAGAATCTCAGTGGAGACGCTTCCGTGGATTTTTCTCTTTACTCGGCTGAAAACGTCGCCCGGATTGAGTTTTATCGCGGTTATGTGCCTATTCGCTTTATTGGAGCCCCAATAGGTGGAGTAATCAATATTGTCACTAAAAAGCCTCAAAATAGAAGCACCTATGTCAGCGTGGGAGCTCGTTCTCTTGGCGGCTTCGCGGCTACTGGTCTTTTTACGGCTCCTCTTTTTAACGGTTCTCTATTGTTGTCGGCTATTCGTGACCAAAGTCAAGGAGATTTTAAGTATACCTATCATAGCTATTCAGGTCAAACTGGCCTTCCTAACCCCCGTTGGAGAAGAAATAATTCTCACCAACGAACTGACTTAATGGCCAAATGGCAAAATGAGAATTGGCTTTTTCAGTTCGGATGGAAGGAAATGAATCGTTACTACCCTTGGAATACAAATGCCGATGGGTATAAAGTTGACGTTGATAATGACCTTTGGAGCTATAATCGACACAACAATCAAGTTGTCATCGACAAAACTTTTGTCGTGGGTTACCGAGGCGAATTTTACGACCTAAACTATGGTATTAAATTTGACTATTTAAATCAGAGTAAAAAATTCCGCTGGGAAGATGGTCCGCCAGAGGGAGTACCACAGTTTAGCAACGTTACGCCTTCGCCAGGTATTCTTTGGAGCGATTATTTGACCGACCGTTGGACAATCACGGTCGACGCTTCATATAAATTGGGCGAGAGCAATATGTTGGAATTTCGGGGCGATTTTTCTCAAGAACAATTGGACGTGGACGCCAGCTTCTGGGTTCATCCTTTTTCGGCCGCTAATCGATGGGAAAGGCTTCTGCCAGGTTATGAGCAGGATCGTTGGCACCTTCAACTTCAAGACACTATTTCTCTCGGTAATGATACTTGGATTACTCTTATTGGTCGAGTCGACAAAGTCGATGGTGGCTCTGTTGGCTTATCGAGCGCGTCGGCTGACGACAATGGCGCCGAAAATTATACCTGGGGCGTAGCCGTAAAAAAGAATGTTAACGAACACTGGACAATCAAGGCTAGTGGCGGCACCTTTGTGCGCTATCCTAATTTTTACGAACTTTACGGTGACGGCGTCTATATTAAACCAGGAGTGACCATTGAAGAAAGACAGGTGCCTCATGTTAAGACGGAAAAAGCTCAACAATGGGATTTTACTATTGACTGGAAAGGCGATGTTTTTCATCTTCCAACTACTTTTTCGGCTACCTACTTTAGTCGTCGCACCAATGACATGATTGGCCTTTTTCAAACCCCTAGGTTTGTCTATTATGGCAATTATGGTCTGGCTACTTCTAGGGGCGTTGAGCTTGAAGGCAGTCTAAAATGGAATCGCCTAGATCTCAATTTTTCCGCTACTTGGCTAGATACCAAGCTTGTCGATTTAGTTGAAAATTCAGTTGGTCAAAATAGCATTTATATGGCAGAGGGACTACCAGTTTTAAATAGCCCAGAATGGGAAACTTTCTTTCGTGGATCTTTTAACGCTCCGTTTTTGCCTCTAACGATTTTTGCGGAGCACCATTACACCAGTAAAATTCCCATTCGTTATGATATTTCGAACGGTCCTAACACTATGGAAGAAGAATCTCTTCACTTAGTCAATATGGGTTTTCGGATAGAATTTCTGAAAGATCTGAAACTTACCGCTGGCGTTAATGACATATTTAATAAGGGTCCTACACAAAAATGGTATGGACCTTTTCACCCTTATTCAAATGGACAGACTTTGCCATTTCCTAAACAAGGAAGAGTTTTTTACGGATCGTTGTCATATCACTTTTAAAAATTTCATTTTTCATCTTTTTTTGTAGTATTTAAGTTTTTCAATATACTTTTTTGTTAAAATTTATTATTTCTGATTTTTAGGTATATTTTTAACCATTATTTATTTATCATACTTTTATATTTTAAATTAATTATATCTAATTATTTTATTTTTTATTCTTTATTTATTATCTGTTTTATTTAATGTCTGTTTTTTTACAGATAAACTTTTCCTTTAGGAGATTTTCAATGACAGTCTTTGATGTAATTTATGCTGGAATGACATCCGCTTACAATGACGGCAAAATTGGTCGAGTAAGCGGAACGTCCGCGGCTAGTGCTTCGGTCGGAGCCGACTTTTCGGTTCTTGATTCGAGTTCAACGGATCCGCGCCTCGTTTCTTTTCCCAACAAGGCCGGAGCGCTTCGGGTTTTGTTATGTAATCGGGGTGGTGCTCCTGGTTCGCCTGGAACAGGCACTAACTGGGTTCTTAACCCTTCTTCTTTGACCGCGGCTGAATATGGCGGTTCTTTCAGCCCGCCCGCCGGGATAGCTGGTCTGACCGTCGCTAATGTCTATGGGGCCGTTCAGTCGCCGGTCAACTCCGACTACCTTTACATCATAGACTACGATACGGCTTCCATTTACTGTCTCAATTTGGTGGCCAGGCCTACCCCTCCACCAGCTCAACCGATTTACACCTTGACCCGCGGAATCAACCCGGTTTACGCTTTTAATAAGTACTCCTCCGATGACTACACTCTCGCTGGGGTGGATATCATCGCGGTCGGTGGCTATGTTTACGCCCTCTTCACCGCCAGCCAGGACGCTTACTCCGGGCCCTACTTGAATAGCTACGTCTGCAAGTTTCAGCCTCAAGCTAACGGAACTTTGCTCAAGGTCGACGAAGCCAACTGGCCTACGGTTGGTGGCAACGCTTTGAGTTTAAATTACGCCAAATTTACCCGCCAAGGGGCCGCTTCGGAATCCGAATATTTGTTTATCCCGGCCATTGGTGGGATGCAGAAAGCGGGATCCGGTAATGGGGCCGCTTCGGTGGTTGACGTTGTTGACATCACCGGCGGTACTACCTTGGCTAAAAAACCTTTCTCGGCTCTTTATGGCACCTACCCAACTTCAGGGACCCAGGACTTTCATGGTTTGGCGGTCAGCCAAGATGGCTCCACGCTGTTAGTTTTGACCTGTGTCTACGCCACTAACTATAGTGGCACTAACTGGCGGTTGAGTCGCGGCACGGCCGAACAATTGGTCAACTATAGCGAAAGCTCAACTACCCATAGTGTGGAGGATCTGACTCCATCCGCTTATGAAGATAATAGTCCTGGATATTTCTGGGCCGTGGCTTTGGCCGAAGGCACTAGCGATTCTGGTGGAACGGCTATTCTGGCTCGAGGTTTCACTGGTGATACCAATTTTGATTCGGGGGTCGGTTTATCGCTTAACCCAGCCGCCTCATATTTTACTACCCCGAAAAACTTTAGTAGCTCCGACCTCTATGGGGCTTCCAATGTCGATGGGGTGATTAACACCATGGCTTTGTGCTCGTCAGTCGGGGCTCCGTCTATCCTCCGCTCGGCGATTCCTCACCCAGTGGTCGCTGGTCACTTTGCCAGTACCGCTGACTATATTGGACATCTCAGACGTAAGATCGCAGAAGAAAACGCCGCCAGAACTAAGTAGTATTTCAAGGACTCCCGCCGGCCTTATTTTGTTACGACGATTTCAAGGCTGGTGGGAGATTTAATGATTTTGTTAGAGGTTTTAAGTTTTTAAGTTAATATTTTTGTTATATATATAATTTTTTATATGGGTATAGCGTTCACGTGTCTAAAAATATTTTTCCGACAGATTTTAGCGATCACGTGCCTAAGCCCAATATTAAAGGGATCCAGCAAAATAGCCATTAGTCATTGTTTGGCTAATGGCACGTTTTTTGCTAAAAATCGTTTATTAAAGCAATTTTTTAGTCCTGTGACTTAGAGAACTTATTCAGTGTTAGTCCAGGTTTATTGATAAAAAAATTTTTTCAACAAAGCTTAAATAAAAATTGGCATTGATTTTGCTTTATTTAGCAAATACCATGCCATTAACATTGGCACGATAATTGAAAATAAATAGCAATTATCATGCCAAAATTAATAGCATCAACAATTTAACACATTGCTTTTGTTAGACTAGAGTCGCTTGGGATGCTTTAGGTTCAATTATCTCTTGGACTTTTAGCTCATTTCTGGTTAACGGAGTCGTTACTACAGCTTGCTCAACGATCCGTCTAAATAGCTTTCCACGGCTCTTGGACTTC
>JAIROO010000101.1 GCA_031257535.1 Deltaproteobacteria bacterium | reverse complement strand
CCCCCACCACCTTGCCGCCCACGGCTCCATTGTCTAAGCCTAGCTGGTAGAAGTGGTCGATGCGGGGATTGGACATGCCTTTAGTTCTTTTTTTCTTGTTTTCCCAGTGCTCACGCATTAAACGGCCAAAAGCGAAAACGTCGCCGGCTTCTAAGGCTTTTTGGCTTCTAAAACCCAGATCTTTAACGTAATGCAGGTTTTCGATCATTTCTGGGTCGTTTTTCTTGGATTTTTCGTTTTGATCCTTTAAAAGATCTCCCGCGGCCCGGGTAAAACCAGTAAAAAAGAGAGTTAAGCGCTCTTCGAGCTCAAAAAGTCCGTTAATGGGAATTTTTAAGGGTTCCGCCGTGACCGAGTCGTCCGGGTGAAAAGTAAAGCAGGTGAGTCCCCCATAGGCGGCGATATATTGATCTTGTTTGCCGATGGGTTCGCCTAGAAGGTCGATTTCCACATGAGCGGCTAGCTCAGCCAAATCTCTTGGCAAAAGAATCTGCCGACGGTGGGCGTATAAGGCTTTTAAGAGGGCCGTGGTAAAAGAGCCAGAAGAGCCTAAGCCTGTGCCCGCCGGGATATCGGCCAAAGTGGTGATTTCGATTTGCGGGGTTCTAAGGTTTTGGAGCGACAAAACCTCGCGAATTATGCGGTGTTTTATCTCCTCAACCGTTTTAACGGCTTCCAGCTGGGAATATTTAAGGTAAACGCCTTCGGAAAAAGGGCGTAAAACAGTCACGTAAACGTACTTGTCAATGGCCCCGGCGATAAGGAAACCGCCGCCATGCTCCCGGTAATAAGAGGCCAGATCAGTGCCGCCGCCTCCTAAGCTCACTCGGAGCGGCGAACGGGTAATTATCATGGACGAGTCTCTCCATTTTTAACGAAAAGTGAGGTTTAAGGAAAATTATATCTAAATAATGAGGCTATTATAAAAGTATATTAAGTGTAATTGATCTAAAATATCGCGTATAATATACTTGATATTTATTTTAAACTGTATATATAACGTAATTATAAGTAAAAAAACAATATTAGGGTTTTAGCCTGAGTGTTTTAGTCAAGGATTTTTGGCTTTAAAGATTTACTCCGCAATCCCAATGGGCATAGCGGTGACTTGGTATTTTAAATTGGTCAAAAAAGAAATGGCCGAAAAAGGGCAAAGATCGAAAAAAAGAGAGCGTTTTTTGAATTTTAGGTTTTTTAATATTTTATATTTTATGACCTGGGCGAATCCAGGCAGAAAACCAGCGTTAAATGGCCGAAAATTGTTCTTAGAAAGGGCCAAAGCTAAGGTTTCCGGCTCAAAGAAGCTAACGTGCACGTCTGGGCAGCTGACGTAACTCCATTTAATAAGGTTTGAGCGGAAAGGTTTGGCGTTACCAGTGGTCAGAAACAAAAAGCCCCCAGGTTTAATTAAAGGTCGGATTTGGGCTAAAAAAGCCAAAGGGTCGGCCGCGTGCTCAATGACTTCAATAGCGGTGACAAAATCAAACTCGCGACCGGCTAAATCTTGGGTCGATAAAATATTAGTTTCGGTTAAGGCTTTATTTTCTGAAAGACTATCTTTAAGGGGGTCGCCATAAGGCTCGTAACCGGAGACCAAAAGCCCGCGTTTTCGACCGTAAGCGACGAGGCTGCCTAGGCCGCAACCATAATCTAGCCAAGTAGCTTTTTGATAGGAGGCCTTAAAAAGACTTTTAAAGATCCGCGAAAGACCCGCCCACTCATACTGACGTAAAGTGAGATCGGGCATTTGATGGTCAAATTCATAATTGACTAAGGGATCGGCCCCTAGACCACGGTAATATTCCTCGGAATAGATGGTCGCGTAATCGTCGCGGGGGTTAGATATATAGGAAAAGTGGCATTTAGGGCAATGACGTAAAAAATAGGCCTGATTTGGCGGGATTCGGCCAAAAATTTGGCCGACAAAATCCGTGCCCGCGCCGCAGATCGGGCAATTGAGAGGAGATTTGGTCATCGTTTACAAGATGACCTTTTTTCGGGCTGGGGATTTAGGGTAATTTCTGGTCAAAACCCGTCGCCTCTTCCACGATAAAAATGGGCCTTTGTTTGATTTCCTCATAGATCCGGCCAATATAAGCCCCTAAAATACCCATGCCCACAAACTGGCAGCCCACCAGAAAAACCAAAAGAACGCCAATGGTGGCTAAACCAGCCTCAAAAACGTACCAACCACTAACTTTAGCCACAATTAAGCCTATAGCCGTTAAGGCGGCCAGACCCGCCAAGGCCAAGCCAGCGATGGTCATGAGCCTTAAGAGAGCCCCGGAAAAAGCGATGACCCCGTTAAAGCCAATGAAGATGCCGCCGGTTAAGGGAAAGTACTTGCCCGAGCCCTCGACTCGAGGTTGGCGAGCGAAGGGCACCAGTTTGTACTTATAACCAACCACTCCGGTTAAGCCTTTTAAAAAAGCGTTGGTTTCTTTAAGTTTTAAGAGCTCATTAACGACAATCCGGTCTAAAAGTCGAAAATCTCCGGCGTTTCTAGGTATATCCACGGTGGAGGTTTTATTAATAAGCCAATAAGCGCAATAAGCGACCAAACGTTTAATAGGATTATCCCCTTGGCGGCTAGTTCTTTGGGGGATGACCACCTTGTACTCGCCTTCGCGCCAGATCCGAACCATCTTGGGAATGGTCTCTGGGGGATCTTGGAGGTCGCAGTCCATGACAATGACCGCCTGACCACTGGAATAGGCCAGCCCACCCCAAATGGCCCCGGGTTGGCCAAAGCGGCGCGAAAACTTTAAAAGTTTGATTCTAGGGTCGGCTCGATGGGCGGCTAGAACTATGTCTTCGGTCTTATCCTTGGAAGGATCCATGCAAAAAATGATCTCGAAGTCAGGGGTAACTTCTTGCAAGATCGGTAAGACGGCGTCAAGGAAGGGCGGCAAGGACTCTTCCTCGTTATAGATGGGCACAACGACGCTTAACTCGGTCATGAGAGCCTCATGCTAGTTAATAATATTATAGTAAAAGCTAGTAAAAGCTAATTAAGTCTAATTAAAGCAAAATAACAAAATAAAAAAAGGAATAAAAAGGTGAATTTTTAAAATATATTACAGAAAAAAATTAAGAGAAAAATGTTTTCAAAATAATATTATAGTAAAAAAGAAAATAAAATTTTAAGATTAATATTGTTGAATTATATTAAACAATGATCAGAAAAATAATATAAAATATTATAAAAAAAATATAAAAAATGACATTTAAATTATTTTAAGACAAAAAATACAAAAAAATTTTTTAAAAAACTGTTTTCTGAGCCCCGTCCTAAAGGCGTTTTTTGGTTAAGGGGTATAATAACATTTTTTCGCTCATAACCAAGCTTACAGGCGTTTTGGCAAAAGCTCCTGGCCAAATGGCGGCGGTTAATAAAAATAAAAAAGTAAATTTTAACTTATATAATAACAGAATAAATTATCTAAATAATATATTAAAAAGTAATTTTAGGAGATTTTTTTAAATATCATGAAGACTTAGGGAGTCGGTTACTAAAAATCAGGTCCTGTGTTAGAATACCTTCAAAGGGCGAGCCTTATGGGGTTTAGCTGAAAGGCGTTTAATTTAATGATTGGCGTTTCTAAACTTTACTGCGGCGCGGTCCAGCCGGCTGATTTGCTCCGTTATGGTCGGCTGGCCCGAGAATTGCCCAGTCACCTTCTACAGTTTTCCAGGGACAAAAAACCGGTCGTCGTCTGGAACGTTACTCGGGCTTGCAATCTTTCTTGTATCCACTGTTACGCCTCGGCCACCCAAGGACCCGCCGCGGACGAACTCGGTCGCGAGGAAGGGTTGGCTCTAGTCAAAAGTTTAACCGACTTTGGGGTTCCCGTAATCCTTTTTTCCGGGGGCGAGCCACTTTTTCATCCCCATATCTTTGAGTTAGTGGAGTTAGCCGTCCACAATGGGACTAGGGCCGTTCTATCCACCAATGGTTTGTTATTGGATAAAAAGTCCGCTCAAAGGTTACGGAAGATTGGTCTGTCTTACGTTGGAGTTAGTTTAGATGGTTTGGCTGGACCCCACGATCGCATGCGGGGCTTAGAAGGGGCCTTTGATCTGGCTTTAAAAGCTATTGACGTGGCTAAAAGAGTGGGTTTAAAGG
>JAIROO010000083.1 GCA_031257535.1 Deltaproteobacteria bacterium | reverse complement strand
ACCTCCAAATCGCGGAAAGCCGGATCTCCGACGTGGACGTGGCCACGGAGATGACCGAGTTTACTAAAAACAATATCTTGGTCCAGGCCGCGACTTCCATGCTGGCCCAGGCCAATAGTGTCCTAAACACCAATAGTCTTTCTTCTCTGGTACTAATTTTATTGCGTTAAACCTTTAAAAAAGCTAAAAAAACCTTTTACTCCTCCCCAAAAAAAAGCCGCTCCCAAAAACTCTGGGGGCTGCTTTTTTTCGGACTTTGTTTTTTTAACTTTTAGAAAATAATTTATAATTTATTAGAAAAATATTAATAATATTAATAATATTTATATTTTTAGAAAAGTTATAGCTATTTAATAATATTAAGGCCATTTTTAATAAGTAAACAGTCAGTTAAAATAGGTAATTCATTAATAATATTTAACGTCTTAAGGCTTACGGTGATGACCTTAAGCAAAAGATCCAAGACATAGCGGGGTTCATTTTGTTCTTTGGCCCAATCGTTGGGATCATTTTTAAGACCACTTTTTTTGTCTACAAAGACTTGATATCTATCCAAAATCCATTCAATAGCTGATTTTCCGTTGACAACGTAATCATAAGCTTCTAGGGGGATCCCAGTAATCTTTATAAAAGGGTTGAACTGGATAACTGTCTTATCGTCCTTGGCGGCGAAACGGATTTTATCCACCAAAAAATTACCCTTTTCCTCACCAATAATTTTGACATTTGAATAGGGTTTGACTCCTTCGTAATTTAGGTGAAGGTTAGTCAAAGCTTGACCCGCCTGCCAAAACGCCTCAAAATCGTCCATTTTTTCGACTAAAGGGATCCTAGGCGTCATCTTTTTAAGGTCAGCTGAAAAAGCTTCTCGGTAATCTTTAGAGTGAAGGATACCGTAAACATAGTAGAAAATTTTGTCTTTAGTAACTTTTAAATCATATTTGGCCTGGAAAAGTTTTAGTATGTAATCAGTTATGGCATCATAACGGACATAGCCGTCAACGGCTTGAGTAAATACTGTGTTTTGATTTTCGTCTACAGGCTCATAAAAATAACGAGGAAAGCACTGAGTATCGCCATTAAAATGAAAATCTGCGATATAATTTGTGATTAAAGGCAGTCCATCTTTAAAAATAGAACAGCAAATTATCATGTTTTCGTGATTTTTAGTAGGAAATAGCCTCGGCATGAGATTAATACTATGTATTAATATACTATCGTAATATATATTTTGGACAACAAAAGGCCTATAAATAGCTTTAATAATTTTTGTTTCGTCAAATTCTAACTTTTTATTTGAAGAAATGCTAGAAATTAACATACTTGACCAACTGATATTTGTATTATCGTAATCAATAAATTTATCAGCTTCTTTTAAAGAAAGATTGTTATTTATTAAATTAACTCTATTTTTTTCATAAAAATTTATTGTTTTAATTATATTATATGATAAATGATGTTTAGAAAAATTATAACACCAAGCGTCGCGACTAGTGACTAATCCAATAGAAAAAAATGGATAAAATACAGTTTCTTTGTTAAATTTATCCTTTTTATCCCCAAGAGACATAAATCCGCTAAATAAGTCGTTTCTTTTATTAATCCAGTCTCCTTCGACGTTGGGAATAATAGTCTCCCACTTCATCGCCTCGTTATAAATATCGTGGTTTTGGGCGATTTGAGCCAATTTTTGTTCTCTGGTCAAATAATCGCCAATGTCGTGGTAATAAATTTTAGCCGGGCCAGGAGATGAGGGATTTTTAATTAACACGGTTATAGCGATAGGAGCCCGGGAACCTGAGCCAAAAATTTTGCCACCCTCTTTCCTTGAAGTTTCGCCCGATGTCCGTTGATTGCCACGAAGATGAAAGACATAGATCGAGCTAAAATCTTTGGCCAGGCATTTCCTCATACCGGCCATGGCGTTGCTATCGATCCAACTGGCGTTGGTCACAAAGGCGATAACGCCACCCACGTCCGCGTTGAGACGGTCGGTCGCCCAACGAAAAGCCCGGATGTAAGAATCGTAAAGGGCGTTTTTGTTAGAAACTTTTGAGGCCTCGGCGTAAGTGACTCTAACGCGACTGTCTAAAACTGGATAAGATTGATTTTTAGCGTTTTTGTTGGCATCGTCTTGCCCCTTAGAGTACGGTGGATTCCCAAGTATGACCATGATGGGGGCATTCTTTTGGGCCTCGGCTCGCTCCGAATTTTCCTTAAAAACTTGCGCGAATTTAATCTTTAAGTCTTCGGACTCGTGGAGTTGGAAGCTATCGGTAAGGCAGATACCGTTAAAAGACTGGTATTCTTTGTCTTCGCCGATGGCCATGTGATAGGCGTTTTCGATGTTGACCGAGGCGATGTAATAAGCCAAGAGAACAATCTCGTTGGCGTGCAGCTCGCGCTCATATTTATACTTAAGGTTTTTAGCCAACAACCCAGATTGGATTAGCCTGGTTATGAACGTGCCGGTTCCCGTAAAAGGATCCATTAAATGCACATTATAATCTGATATATCTTTATGAAATTCAATATTTAAAACTTTAGCCACAGAATTAATGATAAAATCAACCAACTCAATTGGCGTATAAACGATTCCCAACTTATCAGTCTCGTCCTTAAAAGCTTTGTTAAAGAAATTGTCGTAAAGGTCTACTATAATTTTTTGACGAGCCGCGGCGTTATCGATACCAGAGACGAACCTCTTTATTTGACGTTCGTCAATAGACTCGATCTCTGGTTCATTAAGCGAGGCGATCTTATTCCTGGCTCGGTCGTAAAACTTGTCGAGAGACTCGGCGTCTTTATCCAAGGATTGGGTCTCCAAAAGCTCCACCATAGCCTCTAGAGATCTTGAGACGGGATTGTTTTTAGCGAAAGAGTAGTTTTCGAACAAGGCCTCAAAGACAGGCTTGGTGACCATGTGTTGGGCCAGCATGCGGACCGCCTCGACTTCGTCTACTGAGGGGTTTAAGTTTTTTTGGAGCCCGGCTAAAAAATTTTTAAACTCGTCTTGGTGTTGGCCGGGCTTTTTAACCAATTCGCCAATTCGAACGACGTGACTTTGGGCCACTTTAGCCACGTCCTCGGCCCAAGAAGGCATGTCCCCCCGGCTGCCGACTTTTTCGACCGCTTTGGCGAAGATGGCTTCTCGATAGTCCCTCATGTTAGGAAGCGTCTCAAAAAGATCGCCCTCATTTGGTTTAGCGAATCCTAAATCAGCTTGACCAGCCGCCGAAGAACTAGTCTCTGGTTGCCCAATGATAACGGAGCCGCCGTCTTCGGGTTTTATCTCGTTGAACCGGATCTGGTTAATTTTAGCGACGAAACGGTCGTCGTGAGCTTTTAGGGCGTTTAACACGTCCCAAACCACGCCATAAGTTTTGTGGTCGCGTAAAGCGATCTCTGGTTTTACTAAAGGGGAGACGAGAATTGGTATGATACAATAACCAAAGTTTTTACCCTCGGCCCGGCGCATGACTCGACCAACCGATTGAACCACTTCAATTTTGGAGTTTTTAGCCGAAAGAAAGATAACCGCGTCCAGGCTAGGCACGTCAACCCCTTCAGACAGGCACCTAACGTTACAAAGTATATTACACTTGTTGGCGTCGTTAGGGACGCTTTTAAGCCAAGCCATTAAACGTTCTCGCCGCGCGGCTCCCATTGACCCGTCAACATGATCGGCCTCGACGTCGACCAGTCCCTTTCTAATCTCGAGGCTTAAGTCCTGATAGTAGAAGTCTTTGTAATCGTTAAAAATCGTGCTATAGCGCCTAGACTTCTTAATATTCTGGCAAAAGGCCACGGCTTTCCGCATGGGGCCCGGGTCGAGGCTCAAAAGCGAGCCGCTAGCCACTTCCATGCGTTTGGACAAAGCGAAGACGCACCCGATGAACTTGGTGGCTTCGTCGGAATTAATCTCTTTTTGGCCGTCGGCGATGAGTTCCATAAGCTTGGGAGGAATATTTTTTTGGTTTAAGGTCAAGACCAAAACCTTATAATCGGTCAGGAGTTTTTTCTCCACGGCGGTCGAAAAACCCATATGATAGACTTCCTCGCCGTAAATCTCTGGGTCGTCCATAGAGCAGAGGACGGCGGAGACGTTTTCGGCTTTTTGCTTGGCGCTCTCACCATAAATTCTGGAGGTAGCGGTCATGTAAAGGCGTTTTTTAGCGGGGATCGTCTCCTGATTATGAACGGCCACAAAATGGCTCTCGTCCTCGTCGGCCAAAGTCACGCCCGTGGTTCGGTGAGCCTCGTCGCAGACGACTAAATCAAACTGGGACTTAAATTCTTTTATAGCTTCGGACACGGCCTTAATCGAATGATAAGTCGAAAAAATGACTTTGAGTTGATTTGGCTCGGATCGTCTCAAAAGGTCGACGATCTCTTTGGCGGAAGTGGAGGCGGGTAGGGCCAGGTTTTCGACCTTGTTGAAATATCCGTCGTCAGTCGTTTCCGAATATTTTTTAGAGACGCTAGCGTCGGAACAAACGCAGATTGGGTAAAGATGGCATACCGTCTCGGCGGACCATTCCCTTAAAGTTTGGCCAATCAAGGAAATGGAGGGAGCGAGAAAAAGGACTAAACCGGAGCCGTTGGTTTCTTTTTCGGCGATTTTTAGGGCCGTTAAAGTTTTTCCAGTGCCACAAGGGAGAATAAGTTTTCCCCGCTCGCGTTCCTTAAAATACGAGTGGAAAGCGTCGACGGCCTCTTTCTGGTGCGCCAAAAGCGTCTTGGGCTCCATTCTAGCCTTAAGCCCAAAAATCCCAGCGTCCAATTTAGCCCAATCGACCTCGGCGGATTCTAAATCGGTCAAAGAAATCCGCAGAAACGGTGGGTCTTGATTGGCGGTGACGCTTTCCGCGTGTTGACTCCAATTGTTGGATGTGGCGATGAGTAGTCGGTGGGCGAATCTGACGGTCTGGCTCTTAGGGCCCATGAAAGCGCGGCCAGAAGTCGCGATAAAACCATCTAAAGCGGCTTTGGGCACGGGAAAATTATCTTGATAAAATTTACATTGAACAGCCCAAAATTCGGAATCAACCGTCTCGGCCACCAAATCGATCCCCACGTCGTGGGCTCCAACGCTGTGGCGATAGGGAAAATCGACCCATTGCCAGACGTGGGCGAACCTTCGATCGAAGACCTGGTAGGTCAGTAAAAAATTGACCATTAACTTTTCGAATAGATCGCCCTTGGTCGTTTGGGATTGAGCTTGGGAACGATATTTATCCAAGATTCGTTGAAAATTCATGAGACTTTTATTTTAACTCACGAGAAATTAGAAAATAGCGAGAAATTATCTGGCGTTATGATCTAAATATCAGAAATTTTTTGCGAAATTAAAGCTATTCTTAAGTCTTAAAACTCTTATGGCTAGCTTAGACGACCCGCTTAAAAAACCCTTTTTAATTTTTTGAGAGTTGTTTATATACAATATATAGTAGAGCTAAGCGCCTAAAATCGCGAAACAAAGATTTTTACGCTGCCATCGGCTTAGAGGAGCCATTATAATTGGCCCCTTACAAGCTAAAGTAAATTCCCTATAAAACTTTATAAGCTTATACCATATTTTTTTCTAAAATAACAATGAAAAAAATAAGAAATAAGAAGGACCACGGGAAAAATGTCTCGCTAAAATTGACCCGCGCGACCAAAAATTCGGGGCCCATCGCTGCCCCCCGCCAATCGATCTCCCTTAAGGCGCTAAATAATTTAGGCCAATTAACCAATCACTTACCTCTTTCATAAAATTTTTTCTTGTTTTGTTCTTGGGCCGCGAGCCCTTCTTTTACCGTGAAACATAAATTTTAAAAAAAAATATCAATTATAAAAAAAAAGGACAAACCAACCCATCCGACATAGATAATGTCGCTTAATTTTAATATATTAAGTGCAATTTAACCGCTACCTAGCTAAACTGAGAAGTACTTTTTTAGGTCGTCCTCTTTTGGGGCTTAATCGCCTCGTTTTCTGGCCACCCAACATTTGACTTGGCCAATCCGTCTTGAAGTTGACCCTCTTTGGGAGTGGCTGGTGCTTTTCTTGGACGTCCTCTCTTCTTGGGGTTAG
>JAIROO010000029.1 GCA_031257535.1 Deltaproteobacteria bacterium | reverse complement strand
TACTATTGATGATTATAATCAAAATACTTGATCATGTCAAGAGGAAATCCAAATAATTATTCAATTAAACATAAAATATTTTCCAAGGCGACCAGTAATTAACTAATGCCTCCTCTCGGAAGTGGAGGGTATCCAATATTTTGGATGAAATAAAAATCATCTGTAAACCGTCCCTTTGTCTTACAGGGAAGTATTAAAAAATGTTAGTACCCGCCCAGTGAGGGGTTTTTACATCGTCATCAGTTTTAAGCGTAAACGAAAATTAGGGCCTTTATTCTAGGCCGTTTAAAAAATCTTTCAACGTTTTTAGCCAGACCTCATAAGCCGCCGGCGTTAAATGAACTCCGTCGGTGGTAAAGCGGTCGTAAAGCTCGCGGTTGGGGTCGGCTAAAGGCTCGTAAAGGTCGACGTAGTTTAAGCGGGCCTCCCGAGCGGCCGCGACTAAAAGGTCGTTGGTTTCGCGGACCCGGGCGTTGGTTAGGTATTGAGCGACCCAAAGAAATTTTGACTCCCTAACCGGCGCCAAAGAGCAGACGACTAATTGGGCGAGAGGGCAGTTTCCGGCTAAGGTCTCCCAGATCCGGCGATGAGCCTTGACCAGCTCTTCTGGCTCTCGCCCTTGGCTCAGATCGTTGATACCGATCTGGAGAAAGATAAGGCTCGGTTTAGCCAAAGCCACCCGGTTTAGGCGAAAATATAAGCCTAAGGCCGTATCGCCCGATAAACCAAAATTAATAACCTTGGCCGTGGTATCTAGTTCGTCCCAGCGGCTCCCCTCGGTTAAGCTGTCGCCTAAAGTCACGATGACTCTCTCGGTCATGAAGTCTCCTTTTGGCTGATCGCCAAGGGTAATTTTTGGCGACTATCGTCTAAAGTCTTTTTTTCCCTGATTATGGCTAAGTCAATTGACGAGGGCGGCCTATTTATAGCTTGGTTTTGGCCCCTTTTTTAAAGTTAAACGAAGTAAGAGTACTTCGTCTTTGGTTTCGAATCAAGATCGGTTTTTTTTAATCGACCAAGGTCCTTTAAAGGCTTTTTTTAACATTCTATAGACTCCTTTCTTAGCCTTCGCTTAGGTCAATAGCCTCTTTTTGGCGAGTCGATTTTTTTAGCGACGAGTCGTTTCTTAGCGACGAGTCGAAAGCGGCCCCGCCTTTTTTACGCCTTTTAAGGTCCCTCCTTAGCCGTCGCGTCGGGCGAAATAGGGGACTTAAAAAAAGAGGCGGCGTTTTTAAGAACGCGCGAAAGGCGCTTAGCGGCCGCTTTTCTTAAATAAAGAGCTTTCGGGCTAGACCTTAATAGAGGTTTTTCTTTAAAAAATCCTCTGGCCCTTTAAATTGACCGATTTCTCCCTAAGATCCCCTTTTTTTAGCTTTATCGCGTCTAAAGCCGCCTTAAAAGTCGCCCCCGCCTAAACTTCCGGAAAAGTTTTGGTTTTTTAGCGCCTTGACAAGCCTGACTTGGGGGCCTAGATTACTTAAGTCAACAAAAATAACCGTAGACTTTATTTACGTCGGTTTTTGAGGCCTTTTTGGGGCCAAAAAAAACGAGGGGCTTATTTTGGAGGCTGGTTCTTGTTAGTTTTGTCGCGTTTTTATTCTATGATCTCTAATCGACGTTTTAAAAGACGAGAAGCGTTTTTTTTCTTTTAAAGGTTGACCTTGTTTAATCCAGCCGTCCAAGATCGTCCCCGCGAAAGGGCTTTAAATAGCCCAGAGCCGGCCCTTATTGAGGCCAGTTTTGGCGTAAATTACGGCTCGTTCGCTTTTAAAGCGACTTTTGAGTTGCTGGAGCCGGGGATTACGGTGGTCTTTGGGCCATCTGGAGCCGGCAAAACCACTCTTCTTCGTCTTTTGGCCGGTTTAGCTCGCCCGGATTGGGGTTTTATCCGTCATCGCGGGCGGACTCTTTTTGACTCGGAAAAAAAGCTTTTTCTGCCCCCGGAAAAAAGAAACTTGGCTTACGTTTTTCAAGAGGCCCGTTTATTTTCTCATTTTTCGGCCCAAAACAATCTCCTTTTCGCCACTCGTTTTGGCGGGCGGCCGCCTGTTTCCGCCAGTTTTTTGGCTAGGACCGTAAATCTATTAGGCCTTTCCAATCTGTTAAGTCGAAGGACTCAGACCTTATCCGGCGGGGAAGCTCAAAGGGTGGCCATTGGCCGGGCTCTTTTAGCCCAAGGCCAGCTTTTGCTTATGGACGAGCCCTTGGCTTCCTTAGACCGGGCCCGCAAAAAAGAGCTTTTAGGTTATATCGCCCAAATTCCGCCACGGTTTTTGATTCCGATCTTATACGTCACTCACGCCGAGGACGAGTTAGATTTTTTGGCCGACCAAGTTCTGACGGTAAGAGAGGGTCAATGTCAATTAAGGACCCGGGACGAGTTTTTGGGCTCGACCAAATCCACCAAAGAGGCCAGAAATCTTCTAAACGGGGCGCAATAAGTCTGACCCTCTAATTTTTTCTGGTCAAATTTTACTTTTTTTAACTTTTTATGGCTTTTTTTTTAATTAGGGAAATTTCCCTTTTGGCCGAGGTTTTTTAGCCTCGCGCCAAAAAAGATCGACCGCTTTTTTGGTCGCCAAAAAGTCAAAAACTTATTTGGCCAAAAGTTAATCTGGCTAAAAAAGCTTATCTGGCCAAAAAATTAACCTGGCCCAAAAAACTTATCTGGCCCACAATCAAATATATTAGCTAGATAAAACCATAAAATTTTGTCTGGCCAAAAGTCAAATAGGCTTAATTGGCCAAAATAAGAAATAATATCAGACTAAAGCCTTATCGGGCGACGTTTTGACTTTCAAAGAGGTAATTTATGCGGCTCTGGATGAAAGGCGTTTTAATTCGATTTGGATTGAGCGCGTTTTTAGTTACTGGTTTTTTTTGGAGTTCTCTGGTCGCTGAGGTGGCTTACGCCAAGCCGGTGATTACCACGGGGGCGGGCTACAAAACCATGGTGGAGGCCTTAGTCGCCGCTTTTCGGGAGACTGGCGGCCAGATCGAGGAGGCTTATGGCGGGCACATCGGGCAGTTGGTGGCCCAGATCGCCCAAGGCAGTGGATCCAATATCGTCGTCTCCGATCAAGGGACCTTAGAGGCGGTGGCCGGCGACGTTAAGTTCGCCTCTTTTACGCCTTTAGGCGAGACCCCTTTAGTTTTAGCCTGGCGGAAAGGGCTAAGCTTAAAAGAGCCAAATGATCTCTTAAAGCCGGAATTCAAAAAAGTCGCCCACCCCGACCCCAAAGGGGCCATTTACGGGCGGGCGGCCGTGGCTTATTTGAAGTCCTCGGGTTTAGGCGACCGTTTAGGCGATAAGGTTATGGCCGTCAGCTCCGTGCCTCAGGTCATGGCCTATCTCGTGGCCGGGGAGATCGACGCGGGGTTTGTCAATCGAGCCGTCCTTAAAGCCGACAACCAAATAGGCGGGTCGAAAGAGATCGAAACTGGCTATCCTCCAATTAAAATGGTCGCGGCCGTGGTAGACGGCGCCGAGGCCGACCCTTTGATCCAGGCTTTTATAAAGTTTTTAAGTAGCCAAAAGGCTAAAGAGATCCTCCGTTCTTTTGGGGTCTGGCTCTGAAATTGTCCCTTGAGCTTTTTGGGGATTTAACCCGAGAACTAACTTCTTTTCCGGCCTATTTGACCGCGAAAGTGGGTTTAGCTTGTCTGGGCTTGCATATTCTGGTAAGTTTGCCCTTAGCTTGTTACCTAAGCGGACCCAAAAATAGTTGTCGCCGGATCTTAGGTTTTGTGGTCACCGCCCCCTTGGTCTTTCCGCCCATCGCCTTAGGCTTTATTCTTCTGACTCTTTTAGGTCAAAAGGGACCCCTTGGCTCCCTTTTAGACTCTTATTTTGGGATAAGGCTGGTTTTTAGCCAGGCCGGCGTTATTTTGGCCGGCTATATCGCGGGCTTGCCTCTTTTTGTGAGGCCCTTGGAGGCGGCTTTAAGGCGAACCGAGATCAAAAATTTGGCCCAGGCCGCCAGGACCTTAGGTTTAGGGCCGGTGAAGACTTTTTTGCTAGTTTGCGCGCCTCAAGCGGGGGCTGTTTTCGCTTCTGGGCTTTGTTTGGCCTTAGCCAGGGGTTTGGGCGAAGTCGGGGTCACCATGATGTTAGGCGGCAATATCGTCGGTCGCTCCAACACCTTGTCTTTAGAGATCTACAACGCCGTGGCCCACGCCGAGTTTGACCGAGCCATGGCGTTGTGTTTTATCTTAGCCTTTGGTGGCCTGATTTTTTACCTTGTTTTTGAAAAATTTACCCCTCACGGCGATTAAACTAAAATAATCCGTTTAGCTTACCTTAGCTTAATTACTAATAGTAGAAGGTAGCTTAAATGTTTAATTTTCCCTTGAGTTTTGTGGAAAGCTTATTGGCCGAGGATCTGCCATTAGACGACGTAACTTGCCGGCTTTTAGGCCTTGACGATCAAAAAGGCGAGACCCGCGCCTTAGCCCGCGATTCTATGGTCGTGGCTGGAGTTGGCGTGGCCACGAGCCTTTTTCGAGTCGCGGGGGCGGAAGCGACGGCTTTGGTTAAGGACGGTCAAACCCTAAGCCCAGGTCAGCCAATTTTACTGGCCACTGGTCCGGCCGAAGCTCTCCACGCGGCCTATAAAATCGCCCAGAACGTCTTAGAATACGCGGGCGGCGTGGCTTCCAGGGCCCGTTTGATGGTCGAAAAAGCCAAGGCCGTGGCCGAGGTCGAGGTTCTAGTCACGCGCAAAAATTTTCCAGGCGCCAAAAGATTGTCCTTAGCCGCCGCCTTAGCCGGGGGAGCCCAGGTCCACCGGACGGGTTTATCCGATTCCATTTTGATCTTCGCCGAGCACCGGGAGTTTATTGGCGGCGTCGCGGGCCTGGCCCGGTTGTTGCCCGCCTTAGCCAAGAAAACCCCAGAAAAAAAGATCGCCGTGGAAGTGGCTAACTTAGAGGAAGCCAAACTCGTGGCCCAAGCCGGGGCCGATATAGTTCAGTGCGAAAAATTCGCCGAAAGCGATCTAAAAGCCACTGTTTTAGAGGTCCGGGCCATTAACCCCAAGATCAAAATCGTGGCCGCGGGCGGGGTTAACGGCGATAACGCGGCCGCTGTCGCCGCGACCGGCGTGGACGGTTTGGTGACGACCTGGCCTTTTTTTGGTAAACCAAAAGACGTAAAAATGGAATTTAAGGCCATTTAAAAAAACTTTGGCCAAACCTAAATGTGACGAAAAGCCAGTTTTTTTTTGTTTTTGGCCCTGATAGTTCGTAAAGCCAAAAAACAGTTCGGTAAACTCGGTGTTTTTTTTACCAGCGTTTTTTTGAAAAATTAAAATAGGCCAAAAAAAAGGCGACCAAGGGCGCCTTTTTTTGGGCCTATCGTTTTTTTACGCGTTTTTTTTTCGGCCTATCGTTTTTTTACGCGTTTTTTTTTGGGGCTTTCGCCTTTTTTACGTGTTTTTTTTTGGATCGCTTACCAAATAATTTTGTCTTATTTATTTATTTTATGACTAACAAATATTTATTTTAATCATAAAAATGTGTATTATTATTATATTATAATTTAATACAAATTAATTATTATTAAATGTTTGGGCCAATTTGGGGCTTTACATTTAAGGTAAGTTTTGGGAAAATCCCTCAACTGAAAAAACAAAAGCCGCTCGCCATTAAAGGAATATACATATTCATCTTTAGGCTAATTTTTTTGAACATAATTTTATTTTTAGATTTGACCGCCGATTGTGACCAGCGCGTCTGTCTTGGGAGCCTTAGGGGAGAGGTCAAACTTCTCTCCTTAAGGTTAGTCAGGCCCGGTCGCCTAAAACCCTAAAACCTTTAAGAGTTAAAGCCTAATTTTTTTTAAAAAGTAGGGGCGCTCTTGTCAACGGTAGCTAGCCGCGCCTTTTTTTGACCTTTCGCCTTTTTAAGCGTTTTTTCGCCGGTTACCAAAGACACCTTGGTAAAAACCCTCTTTTAATTTTTAAGGCGTTGTTTATACACAATGTATAGTGGTAACTATACATTTATAATAGAATTTATAGTAGAGCAACGCGCCTAAAATTTCAAAACAGGGGTTTTTACGAGACCATCACCAAAAATAATTTTGGCTTATTTGTTTGTTTAGTAACTAAAAGATATTTATATTAATTATTAAAACGTCCATTGATTTTATATTATAGTTTAACGCCAACTAATTGTTATTAAATGTTTGGGCCAATTTATGGCTTTGCATTTAAGGTCAGTTGTGGGATAATCCCTTTTCTGAAAAAAAAGGCTGGTCACCTAAAGGAATATACATAATCATCTTTAGGCCATTTTTATCGAACATAATTTTATTTTTAGAAAACACGCCGTAAAACTCCTGACTTTAGTTTGGGGATATAAGGCGCGTAAACGTCCAACGTCGTTGGCGCGATAAATGTTTTGGCGGCAGGTCTGGCCGTCCGTAGTCACGCCTGTGGAGAATTGGGCGCTCAAGGCCCGCCCTTGACGCGGGAACCCGCCGATGAGACGGAGGAAGGCTTTTCGCCTCAGGCTCGGTAGGAATCCCCTGACTTCAGTCAGGGGAGGAAGTCAAATTTGACTGAATATTGTGATCAACGCTTCGATAATTAGGCGCCTTTGGGGAGCGGCCTTAGGTCCTCTCCTTAAGGCGAGTTAGGCCCGGTCGCCTAAAACCTTAAAATTCTATAATCCTAAAACACTAAAATTTTTAACCGCTAAAATTTAATCTTTGTTTTTTTACCATGAAACGTCAATTTTTAATTATTTGAAACCCAATAAAAATATCTACTTAGCGATTAAAAAAAAAACTTAAAAAAAATGTTTCTTCCGTCGAGTTGATGGGGGGTAGGCCCCCATCATGAGTTATTTTTTAGTAGTGGCTCTCTAGTCAACGCTAGTTGGCCGCCACTTTTTTTTTGGAGAAATCCCAAAAATGTCAGAAGTTCAACCCGTACCAACTCCCTCGCCAAGCCCTGGAACTCAAAGCGTCACCCAGCCGGCCCGCGGCGAGCAGGGATTGGCCAATTTAACCTTAGAGCGCGCTTTACTCGGGGCCCTTTTAGTGGACCTTAAAGACGCCATGCCTTTGGCTTTAGACGCGAAACTTAAAGCCGAGGATTTTTATCAAGAAAGCCACGGGAATATTTACTCCGCCATCATGTCTCTTTGGGATAGAAACGCCAAAGTCGACACTTTCACGGTCGCCGAGGAGCTAAACAAAAGGGGTTTTTTAGCTAAGGCTGGAGGTCAGGCTTATTTGACCCAGCTTTTTGATAATTCCGGTCACCCAACCCACGTGAAAGATTACGCTCTCACCATAGTGGATAAATCTCAGCTCCGACAGCTTTTGAAGATCTGCGGCGAGGTGGCCGACGCTTGCAAAAAAAATGATGGTCAAGTCCAAGAGATCATAGACGACGCCGAGTCTAAGATTTTCTCTTTAAGGGAGTCTCGGGACTCGGGCAAGATGATTTTCCTCCCCGACGTGGTTCAGAGCGTCCACTCCAAGGTGGCCGCCGTCTATTCGTACGTTCAAGAAAAAGGCGGCTCCACCATCACGGGGCTACCAACGGGCTACAGTTATCTGGATCATCTTACCGGTGGCTTTCAACCTTCCGACTTAATTGTTTTAGGGGGTCAGCCGGGGATGGGTAAAACGTCTCTCGCCTTAAACTTGGCCCTAAACCTGGTTTTACCAGAAAAAAGGCAGTCGAACAAAGACATCCAGCCGTCTTCGGTGCTCATGTTTAGCATGGAAATGTCCCATGAGCAGTTGATTAATAAGCTTTATTGCCAAGTTGGCGGTTACGACCTAAAAAAAATTCGGACTGGGGGCTTATCGCCGGAGGAAATGAAGTCCATGTACGACACTACGTCGACCCTCGCGCGTTGTATGATATACATCGAAGACTCCCCAGGTTTGACTCCTTTTGACGTGCGGGCCGTGACTAGACGTCTAATGAGACGTTTGGAAAAGACCACTTTTCCCTTAAAGTTGGTCGTAGTCGACTACCTTCAACTCATGCGGTCTAACAGTACCTCCAAGTACCAAAACCAGGAGCAAGTGGTCCGGGAAATTAGCGGGGCTTTGAAGGCTTTGGCCAAAGAGCTAAATATCGTGGTGTTGGCTTTATCCCAATTAAACAGAGGTCAAAAAGACCCGAGTAAACCGTCTTTGGCCGATTTACGGGACAGCGGGGCCATCGCGCAGGACGCCGATATCGTGGCCTTTATCGTTAGAAAAGAAAAAGCTTTTCCCGACAATCCCGAGTTCCTAGATGGCCAATCTGAACTCATAATTCGTAAGCACCGTAACGGCCCGGACGGGACCGTTAACCTCTGTTTTAAGAAAGAAAGTTCCTCGTTTGAGCCAATGTCGTTACAGCGACATTAAATTGGCGATATTTTTTTTTAGTCCATTTACGCGACTAAAAGGTCGCGTTTTCTTACGTAGCGGCTAATTAATTTTCAAAATTAGCCGCTAAAGGGGGCGAAATGCTCAAATACGACCCCAAGACGGTGGAGCCCAAGTGGCAAAAGAGGTGGGCCCAGGAAAAAGTCGACCAAGTCGATTTGGCGGGGGCGAAAAAGCCTTTTTACAACCTTATGATGTTTCCTTATCCTTCGGCCGAGGGTTTGCACGTGGGCAACCTCTTCGCTTTTGTGGGGTCGGACATCCAAGGGCGGTATCGGCGGTTATTGGGTTACGACGTTTTTGAGCCCATGGGTTTTGACGCCTTTGGCATGCACTCGGAGAAATTCGCCTTAAAAAATAACCGTCATCCAGCGGAAATGGTCCCGAAAAACATCGAGCGCTTTCGGGAGACCCAGCTGAAAAAAGTTGGCCTTTCCCTCGACTGGAGCCACCAAGTCGACACCACCAGTCCTGAGTATTACCGCTGGACCCAGTGGATGTTCGTGACTTTATTTAAAAATGGCCTGGCCTACCGTAAGACCGGTCCAGTCAACTGGTGCCCAGGTTGTAAAACCGTCTTAGCCGCCGAGCAAGTCATCGACGGCGCCTGCGAGCGCTGCGCGAGCGTGGTGGGCAAAAAAGAAATGGCCCAGTGGTATTTTAAGACCACCGCCTTCGCCCAAGAGCTTTTAGAGGCCTTAGACGATTTAGACTGGTCGGAGCGGACCAAGATCGCCCAGCGCAACTGGATAGGCCGTAGCTTTGGGGCCGAGCTAACTTTCGCCACGGAAAACAATGGCCCGGCCTTAACCGTCTTCACCACCCGGCCGGACACTATTTTTGGGGCCACTTATATGGTCGTGGCCCCTGAGCATCCCATTTTAAAGACCTTAGTTACCCCGGACCGCTTGAGCGAGGTGACCGCTTATCAAAAGGCCGCGGCTAGTTTATCCGAGCTGGATCGCCAGACCGAGAACCGGGAAAAAACCGGGGTCTTCACCGGGGCCTTCGCCCTTAATCCAGCTAATCAACGGAAAATTCCCATTTGGGTGGCCGACTACGTTTTAGCTGGTTATGGCACGGGCTTAGTTATGGCCGTGCCCGCTCATGACCAGCGCGATTACGATTTCGCCAAAAAGTTTGATCTACCTATTATTCAGGTGGTCGCCTTAGATTCGGGCGAAGATTTGACGACCAAAGCTTACGAGGGCGACGGGCCTTTAATTAATTCGGGCCCCTTTGACGGCTTAATGGCTAAAAGCGCCGGGGCCGAAGCCATTGTCGCCTCGCTGGCCCCAAGCGGCTTAGCTAAAAAAACGGTTAACTACCGGTTAAGGGACTGGTGCGTCAGCCGCCAGCGCTATTGGGGGCCGCCCATTCCCATCGTTTACTGTCCTAAGTGTGGTCCGGTCCCGGTCCCGGAAAAGGATCTGCCCGTCCTTCTGCCTTATTTGGCCGACTATAAACCCGATGGCAGCGGTCTTTCGCCCTTGGCGCGCTCGCCAGAGTTTTTAAAGACGGCTTGCCCGGAATGTGGGTCTCCCGCCGAGCGGGAGACCGACGTTTCGGACAATTTTTTGTGCTCGGCTTGGTACTTTTATCGTTACCCCTCCACCCAGTTCGACGATCGGCCCTTTGATCCAGAACTTACCAAAAAATGGTTGCCCGTGGATCTCTACGTGGGCGGCAACGAACACGCGGTTCTCCATCTCCTTTATAGCCGCTGGCTGTGTCGGGCTTTAAATCAAGCGGGTTTTATTGATTTCGCCGAACCCTATAAAAGGTTCGTGGCCCACGGCATGATCGTTAGAGACGGAGCCAAGATGAGCAAATCTTGGGGCAACATTATTAACCCCGATTCCTATATCGCCGAATTTGGAGCCGACGCTTTTCGCGTGTATTTAATGTTTATGGGAGCCTATTTAGAGGGAGGGGATTTTCGCGACGGCGGGGTTAAGGCCATGAAGAGCTTTTTAGATCGTCTGGCCGCGGCCGTCGCTCCCGAAGGGGTCGCTTTAGACCCTAACCCTCCCACGGATCCGGAAACCCTTTATTGGCTCAACTCCACCATTAAAACTGTGGGGAACGATATTCTGCGTTTTTCCTATAACACGGCTTTAGCCAGGATCATGGAGCTAGTCAACCACGTCACGAAAAACCAGATCCAAAACCGGATCATAGCCGAGGCCTTAGTTCGTCTTCTGGCCCCCTTCGCCCCGCATCTGGCCGAAGAACTCTGGGAGTCTTTAGGCGGGCGGTTTTCGGTTTTCGCCCAAGGGTGGCCCACCTACGACGAGGCGGCCACTCAAAGGCCCGAGGTGGAATACGTGGTCCAGGTGAACGGCAAGGTTCGCGGTCGGCTCAGCCTGGCTAAGGGTTTAACGGCCGAGGAGATCGAGCCCTTGGCTTTGGCTAACCCTGGGGTCCAAAAATGGTTGGCCGACAAAACCCTGGTCCGAAAAATTTTCGTGCCCGACAAGTTAATTAACCTAGTGGTTAAATAGCTAAAAATCGCCCGCGTCATAAAAACGCCTTAATTAAAGTTCTTTTTAGCTTAAAATAGTTCTGGTAGTCAAAAAGACAACTAGCAATAGCTAGCGACAGCTAAAAATTGTTAAAAATGTCTAAAATACCTAAAATACCTAAAATAGTCAACAAATCATAGTATTAACTATTTCTGTCGCCTTAAATTGGCGAGGGCCTTCTATTTTTTTCTTTTTTTTTTGGCCTTAGCGAGTTTATTTAAGGGGCCTGGTTTTGCACGGCAAAATCATTAAAATTTTATGACGTATAATAAACGTCTAATTAAATGTTTTAGGACAATGTTAGCGGTCTCCCTCTTGACGCCAAGAAACTATTCAAAGTTATCAGGAGGCGCTAAGGCAATCGAAAATCTCTATTTTCGGCCTTAGACGCGACGTTTAAAGGAAGATCAGCTCCTCGTTCTCCGAAGGTGGCCCCCAATTTTTGGTCTGGTCTGAGAAAATTGGCGTTGAACGTCATGAAGCTCTTTTTGGGGCTAAGAAACAATTGGCGAAAAAACTTGGGGGAAGCCTTTAGGGTTAGCGATTTCCTTCTTAAAATTCTCTTTTCGTTTTTCATATGAAACTGAGTTTTGGTTTTTCCAGAATAGAGGCGTCACAAAGTCTCTTGCGAGCAAAATACCTAATAAAAACGTGACGTTATCCTGCTTTAACTCTACCGATGGTCTGATTGGCCCTGATCAATGGACAAAGCTATCGTCTCCATTTTTTTAGCGAAAAATGACGGTTTTAAGCGTCATAATGGTCGCCGCAGTGAATCAGCGTCCATCAGGCTGTATACTATTTAAAGTTATTCACCTCCGACTGACTTAAAAGCGATCAGTATGACTCTTAGGCTGGGACCGTGGCCGTCTGCGCCATTTCTGCGCCATTTTGGCTC
>JAIROO010000286.1 GCA_031257535.1 Deltaproteobacteria bacterium | reverse complement strand
CAGGCTCTCCTCCCAAAGGGACGGGAATCTGACCATTGATAACGAGCCTCGTCACCGCCGCCTGTCAGACGCCCCACCGAAATGGCCACCCAAACCTTAATTACTTTTTGATCCGTCTATTCTGCCTAATTTTTCCGAGTATATTCAAATCGCCGTTGACCTTAAGGTCCCTCAGATCACGGTTTCGACTAATGGTCTCAGATTGTTGGCGGACAAAGCCTTACGCGACCTATTTATTGAAAAAAGGGTGGTCGCGTCGCTCCAATTTGATGGCTTTAAAGAAGAAACTTATGTAACCTTAAGGGGTCGCCCTCTTTTGGCCACCAAAATGGCTCTAATCTCTCTATTTGAAAAGGAAGACCTGCCTTACTCCTTGACCGCGGTTATGGTTCGCGGGGTCAACGAGGCGGAGATCCCGGCTTTAGCCGACTTCTTTTTTGAGGCTAAGGCCGTGAGCTTAATGATTCAGCCCGCGGCCATCGTCGGGCGGGCTGGGCTTAATTTTACGCCCCAAGAACGCCTAACCAACGACGAGGTCGTAACTAGCTTAGAAACCTCTAAATATATCGCCGCCGGCGACGTCTTACCACTCGCCTGCTCCCATCCTAGCTGCGCGGCCTCGGCTTATTATTTTAAAATCGCGGCGGACAGATTCTTGTCGCTGAAGGAGTTTTTGGGTTTTGAGGAGTACCTTAAAGTTACGGCTAACCGTTCCTTTCCGGGCCTTGACCAAGAAGGCCAGCTTGCGATCAAGGATAAAATCTACGACCTCTGGAGTAAAATGTCGCCTAGCTCTGAGGATCGGGCTATCTTAGAAAAAGTTCGCTTGTGGTTAAAAAGACTGGAAGGCCGGGAGTTTACCCCGCGAGAAGGCTTTGACTTAGGCCGGGAGACGGTTAAAAGCGTTTTTGTCCATGGCTTTATGGATCCTTATTGCCTGGATCTGAATCGGTTGGTTAAATGCTGTTACCATTATTTACAGGCTAACGGTCGGCTTGTCCCCATGTGCGCCCACAACCTTAACCTTTCCAAAAGCCAGTAAAGGCCCGAAATCGCCAAATAAGGGCTTGGGAAAAAAGGGCTTGGTAAGATCGATCTGACTAAAGACGACGTTCGCGAACTTAGCCCCGTAAAAAGGATTGGTGGGATCTCCCTACGACGACGGGAAAAACTTAGCCTTAAGAAAGCGGCGTTTTTTTGGGGGGGGGGTGGGTGGGCGTTCGCGAGTTTAGGCCGCTAAAACTTCTTTGACCCGATTTGGCCTACCGTCGCCTTTACTCCACCTAACTACTAAGCGCAGCCTTCGGGTTTGGGGAGCCCGGCCATTTTACAGGCCCCTTTGCCCGGTCCAGACGGAAAGAGCTCGTAAATATATTTTAGTTTAAAGCCCGTGACCGTGGTCATGTCCCTCACCCTAGGCGGGGCTCCTTGTTCTTGATGGTAAGCCCGTAAAAGCTTTAAGACCTCGTGGTGGTCCTCGGTCATCTCGTCAATATCTTCTTGAACTCGAATCAGATCCACCCAATTAGAATCCCAAAGGTCGGCCTCTAAAAGAAACCCTTCCTCGTCTACGGGGTAGGTGGCGCCTTTATATTCTATGGTTTTCACTTTAAAGCCTTTCTTTTTTTTAAGGTCTTGGTGGCTAAAGGCGAGCCCGGTCGAGTTAAGGCGCTTAAGGCCGTGGCCTCAAACTCGGGCCTAAGCAAGAGATCGGGCCTTAAGGAGCGGGTTTTGGCCATGGCTTCGGCTAAGCGATAAGCGGCGATTTGCGCGTGGTGGCCAGACAACAATAGCGAGGGGACCGTAAGACCCCTAAAGGTTTTAGGCCTAGTGTAATGAGGGTGCTCTAAAAGGCCGTAACTGTGGCTTTCTTCCCGTAAAGACTCGCTTTGGCCTAAAAAACCCGGGAGCGAGCGGGTCACGGCCTCGACCACGACCATGGCCGGAACCTCGCCCCCACTAACTACGTAATCGCCTATGGAGATCTCCTCGTTAACAAAAAGATCGACAAACCGCTGGTCCACGCCCTCGTAGCGACCACAGACTAAGGTTAAGCGCGGCTTAGTGGCTAGCTCTTGGACTTTAGCTTGAGTTAAGGTCGGGCCAGAGGGGGTTAAGTAAATCACGTGAGAAGGGGTGGGGTCGATTTGGCTTAAGGACTCCAAGGCCAAAGCTAAGGGCTCGGCCAGTAGGACCATGCCCGGACCGCCGCCATAGGGCCGGTCGTCCACGGTTTGGCGCTTGTCCTTGGTAAAATCGCGGGGGTTAACCAGATTAAAGGTTAAAAGACCCTTGGCTAGGGCTTTGGCTAAGAGGGACTCGGCCAAAAAAGCCGTAAAAAGACCAGGAAAAATGGTCAGCGCGTCAAAAATCATGGACCTTTTTGGGGGGGGTTAAGTCAAAAAGCCCAGGGCGTTCGGCGACCGTTAAGAGGCCAGCCTCTAAATCGACTAAAGGGACTAAGTCTTCGCAAAAGGGGGTCAGAAATTCTTGGCCACTCGCGTTTTGGATGACTAAAACTGGGGCGCCACCGGGCTCTAAAAAACCCTTAACCTCGCCTAAAGGGCGACCGTCGGTTAAGGTTACGGTTAAGCCAATGAGGTCGGTGAGGTAATACTCCTCTGGGTCAAGGGGCGGGAGATCTCGCCTTTTAACGGCGAACTCTAAGTTTTTGAGGCTCTCGGCCGCGGTCCGGTCGTTAGTTCCTTTAACCTTGACGATGAGGCCGTTTAGGGCCACTTGCCCGGTTAAGGTCACTTTTTTGGGCTCATTGGGCGGGTTTAAAAGATAGACCAAAGGCGCGGTCAAAAGCCCATTGGGGTTAGCGGGGTTATAAAGGGCCACGACCACGGCCCCGCTTAACCCGTGCGGCCTTTTGACGCGGCCTAAAGGGATGAACTCGTCTAAGGCTAGGCGGTCGTTAAGAGTCTTGGTCAAGGTCGGCGTCCACCTTTAACTGACAATTAAGGCCTTTCTTGGCCGCGGCCACGCCCATAAGGACGCGAATGGCCCGGATAGCGCGGCCGTTTTTGCCAATGACCGCGCAAAGGTCGTCAGGATTCACCTTTAAAAGGATTTCTTTACGCCCAGGCTGGAGCTCTGTCTCGGTGACTTCCACGTCTGTAGGATGAGAGCTTAAGCTTGTGGCTAAAAAACGGACCAACTCCAGCATAAGGCGGCAATCCAAAAGGTACTTAATTTAAGCTTTAGCTTTCAAAAGGCTAGCGACCGTTTCCGTGGGTTTGGCCCCCTTAGCTAGCCAAGAGTCTAAGGCGTCTTTTTTGATTTCAAAATAGGCGGGATTGCGGTTGGGATCGTAAAATCCCACAATCTCAAGAAAACGACCGTCGCGTTTGGCGGTGCTATCGGCCACCACCAGGCGGTAGTAGGGTTTCTTCTTGGCCCCCAAGCGGGCGAGGCGGACTTTTAAAGCCATGTTTACTCCTAAAAGAATGGGTTAGACCCTCAAGTAAAGACTATTTTTTTTTAGCCATTTTAGGGTGAACTAACCTTTAATTGTCGTGCTTAAACGCCTTTTTTAACTTAAGGCGTTTTCAGTTGGTTAAGTTGGTTAAAAGCCCAAGTAAGTGGACTCTTTAACTAAAAAAACTTTTACATTTTTTTAGCGTTATTAAGTCCCCTCTATAGCTAAAAGAGCTGAAAAGGGGTCAATTGTCGAAAAAAAATCGCGAAATAGGCTCCGCGAAAAAAATCGCGAAATAGGCCCCGCGAAAAAAACCGCGAAATAGGCCCGCGAAAAAAGCCGCGAAATAGGCCCGCGAAAAAAAGGCCCTAGATCCGTTTAAGCATGGAGGTGAGGTTTTGGATCAAGTCCCCGCGTTTGCCACCAGCTTGGGCCATAAATTTTTTGGCTAAGCCAAAATTGCGGATTAGTAGGTTGACGTCCTGGGTCGTGGTCCCGCTGCCTTGGGCGATGCGTCGCCTTCGGCTGGCGTCGATGATCTGGGGCCGAAAGCGCTCCTTGGTGGTCATGGAATCAATAATGGCCTCAATTTGGACCATTTCTTTAGGATCGGGGATGGCCTCTTGAAACTTTTTAAGGCGGCCTAAACCCGGAATCATGCTCAGAATCGACTCCACGGTCCCAATTTTTTTCAATTGGATCATTTGTTTTTTAAAGTCGTCTAAGGTGAACTCGCCCTTGGACAAAACGCTCAATAAGCGAGCCGACTCTTCCTGATCGACGACTTCTTGGGCTTTTTCAATGAGGCTTAAAACGTCGCCCATGCCCAAGATGACTGAGGCCACCCGCTCAGGGTGAAACGGCTCAAAGGCGGAGATTTTCTCGCCTAAGCCCATAAATTTCAAGGGTTTTTTAGTGACCGCTAAGATAGACATGGCCGCCCCGCCGCGGGCGTCGCCTTCCATCTTGGTTAAGATGGCCCCAGAAAGGTTTAAGGCCTGGTCAAAGTCGTGGGCCACCCGCACGGCTTCCTGGCCGGTCATGCCGTCGGCCACCAGGAGGATCTCCTGGCAAGAGGTGACTTTTTTGATCTCGATTAGCTCGGTCATGAGGGCCTGGTCAATGGTCAAGCGGCCAGCGGTGTCGATAATAATTACGTCCGAGCCCACGGAGCCCGCGGCGACTAAGCTTTTGGCGGCGATCTCAGCTGGGCGCTGACCCGTGGTCGAGGGATAGACCGGGCAAGCGATCTCCTCGGCCAAGCGGGTCAACTGGTCAATAGCCGCCGGTCGAGCCACGTCGGCCGGGACTAGATAGGGAACGTGATTTTGTTTTTTGACGTAAGCGGCCAGTTTCGCCGCGGTCGTGGTCTTGCCCGAGCCCTGCAGACCGACGAGCATGACGACGCGAGGGGGCGGGCCAGTGAGGTTTAAGCCCACATGGGTTCCCCCCATAAGCTGGGTCAGCTCGTCGTAAACGACTTTAATGACTTGCTGGGCTGGGGTTAAGCTTTTTAAGATTTCTTGGCCGGTGGCTCTTTGGCCCACGGCTATCAGAAAGTCTTTGACTACCTTGTAATTGACGTCGGCTTCCAAAAGGGCTAGCCGAACCTCTTTTAAGGCCAGGTTAATGTCTTTTTCGGTCAGTTTACCGTGACCGGTGATTTTTTCAAAGACCTGGGAGAGTTTATCCGTTAGTCGCTCGAACATGGGTCGTCCTTTAAAAAACTTCCTCGATATAGGCTTAGAAAAGACTTAAAAGGCTAAAAAGTTAAAAAGTAGCCAAAAGCGCTTTTTGGTATTAGCTCAAAGGGTTTTTTCGGCTTAACCGCTTAACTATTACGGCCCTCAATAAAGCTTCTCAGCTCGGGGGGCATCTTTAACTCCACTTCTTGGTTAGCCTGATAAACCCAGTAAGAGTAAAAGGTCTCTTTAAGCCGGTCGCGGATCGAGGCTGGGGAAAAGGAGCCAGGCTGGGTTAAGTCGTTTTCGTCGGCTGGCTCAAGTTTAGCCAAAGAGATGGCCAAGTAACCTGAGGGGTCGGGGTTAACGATGACCACGGGCTCGGGCCCAATTTGCCCAGGCTTAGATAAGGTGGCGTAGTTCCTTAACAAGCCGTCGACGTTGGCGTAAACAAAAGGCTCGCCCGCCTCAAAAAGGCTCAGCCGCCGGAAGAGGGGGGTCTGGCCAACGACCGCGGTCTTGGGAGCCGAACTAGTGGCCGCGTCCCAGCCCTTGGCGGTCACTTGGGCTAAAAAGTTCGCGGCCGCTTCTTTGGCTAAAACTAAAGCCCCTTGGTCGACGTAGTCAGCCTGGACTTTTTCTTTGGTCGCTTGGTCGTCTAAGGTCGGGATAAAGGAGTCTTTCTTTTCGGTGACCGCGTAGATGGCGTAACCATTAGGGCTAGTGGTGGGAAAACTTAACTGCCCAATCTCTTGGCGAAAGGCTTTTTGGAGCTCTGGGGGTTGATTGGCTAAAAAGTCGGGAGCCCCGGCGTTTTCGTTGAAAAAGTCCGTCTCTTTAACTTCAAGGCCTAAGGCTTTGGCTCCATCGGCTAAGGTCGAAGGGTAGCGGGCGGCTTTTTCTAGCTCCTCGATCTGGTTAGCGGCTTCGGCCCTCGCTTTCCGGTTTTTGACGTTTAGCTCCAACTCCGAGGTGACCTCCGCCAAAGGCTTGGTCCCGCCCGGGGTATGGGAGCGAACCAGAAGAACGTGATAACCCAAAGGCGACTCCACCGGCCCAAGGGGCTTATTTAAGGCGGCCACTCCCTGGCCAAAGATAGCCTCGTCAAAGGCGGCGAAAGTCTGGCCGCGCTCGATTTCCCCCAACTCCCCGCCGTTTTCGACGGTACTAGTGTCTTGGCTAATTTCTTTAGCCAAAGTCGCGAAATCTTCGGTTTGGGCTCTTTCTAAGGCGGCTTGGGCGCGGGCTAAGGTCTCGGCCTTGGCTTGGTCGGTTAATTCTTCTAGATTGGGAAACATTAATAATATATGGCTGACCTCGGCTTTTTCGGGCGAGGTAAAGTCTTTTTGGGCTAAGGAGTAGGCTTCCTCGATCTCGGTCGGGCTGACTTGGGTTTGGTCAAAAAACCGCTGGCTAGTCACTTCGACGTATTGGACTTTTATTTCCGGCGGGACGCGGTATTTTTCTTGGTTAGCGGCGAAATATTTGTTCAGATCCTCGGCCGAGGGGGCGATACCTTCTTTATAGTCGGAACTATTAAATTGGGCGAAATTTAAGGCGATCTTGTCGGCCGCGTAATGAAACTCCTCTAAGACCTGGCGTTTGGAGGGGTGGGCCAAACCGCGTAAGAGTTCGGTCGTTAGGTCCAGAAGAATGGACTCGCGGATGGAACTCTCATAGGAGCTGAGGGTCTGACCGT
The DNA here is from genome assembly GCA_031257535.1 of Deltaproteobacteria bacterium. Classification (GTDB taxonomy): domain Bacteria; phylum Desulfobacterota; class Desulfarculia; order Adiutricales; family Adiutricaceae; genus JAIROO01. Next base: position 1,423 of record JAIROO010000286.1, on the reverse strand, counting down.
AACGTTTGGTCACCGTGTCGCGGTAGAGGTTTAAGCTAAAGCGACCGTTTTCTTGAAACTGGGGGTCATTTTTAACGACCTTGTTGACTTCGGCGTCCGACACTTTAAGGTTAAATTTAGCGGCCAGTTTCAATAGATTGTGGCGCTCAAGTAAGACCCCCAAAGCCTGGCGATAGGAGGCCGTCTCCATTTCCTTAGTTACGGTCGGGTTGGCTTGACGGGCCCGCTCTAAGACGTTTCTTTGCGTTTCGCGGAAGGTGGCCAAGGAAACCTTAGCGTCGTCTAAGCTGATGGAGGTCAGGTTAGAAGAGTCTTGGCCACCCACGCCCCAAAAAATGAAGACTATGGCGATGGCCGCGATAATAAGAACGCTTAAGGTTCCGCCGGAACGTTGTCTGATATACTTGAGCATGGGCCGTCCAAAAAAAAAGGTCGTCTTAAGGACCTAACTTATTAATTATTTTTATGGCTTATTAATATAGCTTATTAGTCTAGTTTGTTATTTAAATTATTAATTTAACTTATTGCTTTAAAGGTTATTAATATAGTTTGTTAGTCTTAACTTATGACTCTAAATTTTTTAGCGACGCTTATTAGTCTAGCTTATGACTATACCTTTGGCCAAACGCTAAAAAGGGACCCCTAAAAGGGCGGGCGAGATTTTTTGACCTTTGTCGACTCGGCGCCGAAACCTTGGTCCCCTAAAATAATAGAAATAAGACCTAAAAGCAAGGATTAAAACCCTTTTTAAAGGCGGCCTTAAAGGTAGGGCCTTTTGACCTTGAAATTTTTAATTCCAAAAAGTTAAGGTTATGGCCAAGAGAGTCGCCGCTTTAGGCGGGCTCTTTTTTTGCGTTTAGGCTCGGCATAAGTTAAAATCCCTTTCCAAGCCAGTTTCAAGGCTAAGGGGCCTATTTTGGCCATTATCTGAAATCTTTTTTCGCTATTTAGCGAGGCGAATGGCTCTCTTTTCGCGCGAATTTATGGTTCTATGGAAAAAAATTTTGATCACGTTCGGTTAGAATCCCAGATTTACGCCCGCTGGGAAGAGTCTTCACAATTCACCCCAGACGCCGCCCCTAGCTCTGGCCCGACTTTCGTTATCGTTATCCCCCCGCCCAACGTCACCGGTAATCTCCACATGGGTCACGCCTTAGACGTTACCCTTCAGGACGTTCTGATTCGGTATCACCGCATGAAGGGCGACGACACTTTATGGGTTCCTGGGACCGACCACGCCGGCATCGCCACCCAAGCGGTGGTGGAAAAGGCTTTGGCTAACGAGGGTCTTAGTCGCGAGGCTTTAGGGCGCGAAGAGTTTGTGGCCCGGGTTTGGCTCTGGAAGGACGAGTACGGCGGCAAGATCGTTAAGCAGTTGCGGCTCTTAGGGGCTTCTTGCGACTGGACGCGGGAGCGCTTTACC
>JAIROO010000244.1 GCA_031257535.1 Deltaproteobacteria bacterium | reverse complement strand
TGATTGTTAAACCGCGGAGTCAGGACGGAGATCGGCTGTATCAGGACCAAAAACTCTCATGACTCGCCGCGTCGCCCCGGAGTCATGAAAGAAAATTTTTTCAAAAAATATTTTCTTCAAGGTATCATCGTAACGGATAAGGGGGTCCCACCCAGCCAGATCGAAGACTTGCTAAAAGAGGGGCCCGAGTTACATTTCCTTACGCCAATCAATCGAAACGCCAAGCGGATCGCCGACAACTCGACGCTCGCGTTCGAAGAAGTTCTCGAAGGAATAATAGACGCGCGCGTCCTTAGCGAGAAACGCGCCATCGCCGGAGGAAGGTTCTTATACTCCTTCAAGAACGCCAAGATAGCGGCCGCGGAAGAAGCTGGATACCTCGCGAAAGCGGAGAAAAAGCGCAATTTAGATCCTGCCGAGTACGCGAGAAAGAAAGAGACGTTCGGGGTCATCGTCTTCGAATCTGACCAAGAATTGTCCGCAAAGACGATTTACCTCCGCTATGAAGACAGATGGACGCTTTAGCTTGTATTCCCCAGATATAAAAGCGACGAGCGCCTCGACAAGACAAATGTTCAAGGGGATTTCTCGCTGTCGGTTCGAAATTCATTAATTTCATCTCCACCGTCGCGACATGCCGCGTCCTTCGAAAAGCCAGAGCCCTAGGCTTGATGGCCGGCCTGTCATATGGAGAATTGATGGATGACTTGTCCTCAGCCTGACGGATTAAAGACGCTCCGGATCCTCCTTCAAGGGGTGACGCGTTCTGGGTCCACACTCTGAACGGCGTCTTCGATGAACTCGAAGCATTGGGACTTTCCGCGCCAACTCCAAAGCCTATCCCCAAAAAAAGGGGTCGGCCCAAGAAAGATACTGAAGAGCGCAAGCCAAAGAGGCCAAGAGGGCGGCCCAAGAAAAACCCTGACTGACAATTTCTATAGTCCGGCAGATTGGGAAACCTTTATATTTTTTTTCTAGACAAAAACTCGCCTTTTTTAATCCAAGCCCAATCTAAGACGAAAATTTTCTGGAAAAAAGCGAATGATTACGGGGAGTTAGAGAAGTTAAAGCCTTTGGCCTTAAAATCGCTTTAAGGCTAAAGGCTCTTTTCAAAGACTAATAAAACCAGGGGGCTACTTAAACCTGTCGTTTAAGGTTTTGGCCAAGGTTTCCGGGATTTTTACGTATTTCGCGAGGAGCGACTTTTTGTGGCCTCGCCCGCTAGGCCGCGACGCGTGACCATAGACGGTGGCGTAAGCTTCCGTGGCCTTGGGTAAATAATAGACGTCAACGGTAAAATAACTGGCTTTCTCTGGGGATTTTTCCTCCCTAGCTTCGAGTAAGGCCCCGATCCGGCCAGCCTTAATGGCCTCAAAAGCTTTGTCGACGCTTAAATTTGAGGGCAAGCTTAGAAGAGAGGTAATCTTAATCTTTGGGTACCACTTATAGATTCTTTCGGAAAAAGGGACCCCGCCGGCCTTGGTAAAGACCTTCGCCACCACGATAAAAAATAAAACCGCCTCTAAGAGCCAGGCCAAGTAAAGAAAAAGCCCATGGACGTCATAACCTTCCACGCTCCATAAGCCGACTGGCCCTATTTTTTTTATCGTCGCGAACAACTCCATGGGACTAAAAGCCTGGACTAAAGTCTGGCGATAAGAGACGCTAGACTCAATAACGGAAAAGACCTTAAAACCTAAATCCAGGGTTCCTGGCTGGTCCGAAGCGTTTTTGACTAAAACTCCCCAGGCGGCCCAGGATAAATAAAAACTCGGGATAGCCCCAATAAGGCCTAAGGTTCTGGCTAAATGGGGACTGCGGACTCGAGTTTTTTTGATCGACCATTGGGAGCCTAAACTCGCCAAAAGGCCAAAGGCTAAGGTAGGAATAAAGGCCAGGTAAACAATCGGGCAATACCACAACAGCCGCGCGTAGGGCACGGCCAAAAGAAAAGAGACGACCATCATGGCCAAAGGGACGTAAATAAAACATTTAGCGTCAAAAAAACCAGAGGGCCGATAAAAATTACCCATAGACAAATTCCAAACGATAAACGCGACTTTAGTGGTTTTTGGGGTTTTTAATTATTTTTTAAATCGCCCTTATTATTTATGGTTTCGCGACCATATTTTTGCGAGGCGCGTCCGAGGCCACCGCGGGGCTTTCCACTACCCGCGAGGTCAACTCCGCCATTTTGGCCGAAATGTCGTCTTTGGCTCCTTTGGCCTTTTCCATGGCCCCACCTAAAAAGTCGAAAGAATCGCCAAACGCTTGGCTCACCGCCTGGTCGAGGACCTGCCGGTCAACGCTCCGCCAGTCGCCGCCCACGGGAATCTTCACGTTTAAGTTCCGCAAAAAGTTAGTAAACTTAGTCGCGGTTAAAGAGGCTTTTTTTCCAGCGTCTAAAAGCTCAACCTGACCGTCCCGGGCCATGGACAAAACCTTGCCCTCGAGGACGTTTAAAAAGGAGCTGCCGTCGTCGGACACGGACATGGAAAATTTAGTCCCCCGAACGGCCGAGATAATGAGGGGCCCGGCTAAACGCATTTCCTGGCCAGGCACCACTTCCACGTCGGCCTGACCCACGTTTATCCGAAACTGAGGCACCAGCTTAGTCTCGGTCCCCGCCTGAGCTTCCCGGACCAAAACCGGTCGGTCCTCTAACCAAGGCTTGGACTCGACTTTGACCATGCCGTCGAACAAAACCACGCTGCCTTCCTGGGAAGTGATCTGAATCCGGCCGTCCTCGGAATAAATCCGCACCTCGCCGCCGCCTTCCATTTTTATGGCCTGACCTGGCAAAAGGGGCTCGACTTTTTTCTGAGCCTGGCCGGTCTGAGACACGGGTTTAACGTTAATGGCCAAAGGATTGGCCAAGGCGTACTCGTCCTCGAAACCTTGAGTCTGAGCCTGAGATAAGGTGGCCGACAGACCAAAAGCCAATCCAAGCCCAACCAATATCAAATACCGAAATGGCGTCCAAAACTTAAGAAAAGCGCTTTTAGACCTTTGAAAACCTGAAAACATTCTTGCCCCCAAATATAGCCCCAGGCTAGACTTAAGGCCACCTCAAAAAAGACGGCTTAAGGCCAAGAGCCAAAATCGTGAACTCCGTTGACAATTGAGCCCTATTTCTATTTTATCACAAAAAATTTACGATTGATAAACATAAAACAAGATAAATATCTTCTTTATGCCGGTCAGTATTTTTTAATATAGAATTATTCGTTCGGAAAATCAAGTTTTAAAGAAGTTAAAAGTCTGGGCCAAAAACAAAGCCCTCTTTTTCGAAATTCCAAAAACTAAAAACCGCCCAAAAAACTCGTCGCCAAAATTAGAGAGATCTTCAATAGCGGAGAAAAAACGATTTTCTAGTCCACTTATAGAATACCCTGACCAATTTAACAATAATAATTGACTTTAATAGCGTTTAAAATACTATTAAAACTTGATATGGATTATTAAAAAGAAAAAAAATCAAGCGACTTCCCGATTATTTTCCCAATATCTCATAGCTAAAATGGTTTTGTCAATCAAAAAATCCAAGTCCCAACCCAACATGGCCGCCCCTTTAGCGATGACTTCGCGGGAGCAGCCAGCCGCGAAGGCTGGGGTTTTATATTTCTTCTTGACCGATTTCGTCTCCAGATCCAAAACGCTCTTTGAGGGCCGGATGAGAGCCGCGGCCCAAATAAGGCCGGTCAACTCGTCGACCGCGTAAAGGATCTTTTCCATCTGGCTCTCGGGCGTCACGTCCACCGTGATGCCGTAACCATGGCTCACCACCGCCCGGATCACGTCCTCGCTGACGCCATTGGCTCGTAAAAGCTCTGGGGCTTTTAAGCAGTGCTCGCGCGGGTAGAGCTCAAAGTCAACGTCGTGGAGTAAGCCGACCACGGCCCAGTAGTCGCTTTCCTCGCCAAAACCCTGGTCAACGGCGAACCAGCGCATGACCAAAGAAACCGTCTCCGCGTGCTGAAGATGAAAAGCGTCGGAATTGTAACGCTTAAAAATCTCCCAAGCCGCTGGTAAACTGACCGTCGTTCTCATTTTCCCGTCTCCACTTTATTGGCCGAAAGCTACCGCGAAGACCAAAACCCCCCTAAACTCAAAAAGAGCGTAAATTCGAAAAAGGCGCGAAAAAAACCAAAAAGCCTAAAAAAGCCGCCCTTATAATCTTCGCTAAAACCAAAGAGTTCTTTCGACAATTTCTCCGGCAATTTTTTTAACCCAAAGGGGGATCCCCGTAGCTATTTTAAAGGTTAAAAGATCCTAAGCTTCCTTTGAGCCTAACCCTTTAAGCTCAGTTCCAGGGTCGCCGTCGACGTTTGGGGACCCACCATCGGACTCGTCCGCGCCCTCGGGCTCGGCGGCCTTAGTTCTTAAGCCGTCGCCGTCTAGCTCGTCGACCTGGCTCTGGTCCTTTAAATTTGGATAAATCTTGGCGAGGGCCTTAGTCTCTGGGTCTAAAGAAGGGCTCATTAGGTCAGCGGCCTTAAGATCTGGGGACGAAGGTTTGGCGGTGGACTTTGGGTCGACCGAGCCGTTTAAGGCTAAAAGACCGGATTCCGCCGCCAGTTCGGCTATTTTTTGGCCAGGAGTCGTCTGAACCGACTTACTCAGTTTTTTAAGGCTCGCGACTTCTTCTTCCAAGACCTCTACTTCTTTTTCCAAAGAATGGGAGATATCGTAGAACCAGCGTCTTAGTTTCCGGTAAGTCTGGCCTAAAAAACGGGCCGTCTCGGGCAACCGTTCGGGTTTAACGAACAAGACGGCCACTAGTATCACAATGAGGACCTCAGACCAGCCGATCCCAAACCCCACGCCGCCCTCCTTTTTTTTAAAGGCCAAAAAAAGGCGCTCCCAAAAGTCAGGAATAAAAGACTAAAATAGTTATACAAAAAAATGTGTAATAAGTTTTTTGTTAAAAATAATCGTAAGTATATAATGACAATAAGTAATTATTTAGTATTTTTAAGTTTTATAAAAATTTACCAATTTTTTTAAACGCCTTAAGATATTTTAGTTAGGTTAGAGCCCTTAAAGCTGGCCTTAGCCCTTTAATAAGCGTAAAATCCGCGCCGCCGCGCAAGCCGCCCCATAGCCATTGTCAATGTTCATGACCGCGACCCCTGGGGCGCAGCTTAAGAGCATGCTCGCTAAAGCGCTTTCCCCGCCTCTGGCCAGACCATAACCAACCGAGGTGGGAACGCCCACGATGGGCCGCGGGGTCAGGCCGCCCAAGACCGAGGCTAAAGCCGCGTCTAAACCCGCCACCACGATAATCGCCTCATGGTCGTTAATCTCCGAAAGCTTGTCGTTTAAACGCCAGATGCCGGCCACCCCAGAGTCCTCGTATAAGGTATAACCGTAACCTAAAAAGTCCAAGGTCCGGGCGGCTTCCCGGGCCACCGGAGCGTCGGCCGAGCCAGCCGAGACCACGGCCACCCGTCCGGTCTGGTGAGCCAGGCGCTCCGCGAAAGCGGTGCGCGAAATGGCCTCATAGTCGTATTTACGTCGAAGGGTTAAAGGTAAGCTCGCGAAAACCTCTTCTTCTAAGCGGGTAAAAAGAACTGGCCGCTTCTGAAAGCGCTCGAAAAGCTCTAAAAGAATGGCCCGGGGTTTGCCAGGACAGAAAACCGCCTCCGGCAAGCCAATGCGCTCGGTCCGGCCGCAATCAAAGAGGACTCCATTAGAACTAGATTTCTTCATGGCGTTTTCCGGATTTTTATGACCGCGGGAAGAAAGAGAAGGCGAGAAAAATTTTTAGATTTAATAACCTATAAGCTCCCGACAAAAAATACATCAATAAGATTAACAAACCAATAAAATAAGCGTAAACATATACTTATGAAAAAAACGCTTAAAAATTTTTAAATAAAACAACCTAAAGAGTCTTACTTAAGGCCCTAAATCTTCTGGTAAGCTCTAATAACCAAAAAAATTTAGGGCCGCCAATTAACTAAAAAATTTAGGGCCAAAAAACAACTTACTTAAAAGTCAAGATTTGGATACAGCGGAAAAGCCTGGGTAAAGGCCTCAACCCGTTGCCGAATCTTAGTTAAGTAACCGTCCTCGTCCGGTCGTCTTAAAGCCTCGACGATAAACTCGGCCACCTGGTCCATGTCCCGCTCTTTAAAGCCCCGCGTGGTTAAAGCGGCCGTCCCGAAGCGGAGCCCCGAGGTGACGGCGTAGTTTTGCCGGTCAAAGGGCACGGCGTTTTTATTGGCCGTTACCCCGGCTTTGTCTAAGGCTCTTTCCGCGGCTAGACCCGTTAAATTCTTGGGCCGTAAATCCACTAAAATTAGATGCGTGTCCGTGCCGCCCGACACCAGCCTAAACCCCGAGTCCGCCAAATGGGTGGCTAAGCGCTGAGCGTTTTTGACGATCTGGCGCTGGTAGTCAATAAACTCCGGTTCCAAAGCCTCGCCCAAAGCCGCGGCTTTAGCGGCCACGATATGCATTAAAGGCCCGCCTTGTATCCCGGGAAAAATCTGGTCGTCAATGGCTTTGGCTAAAGACTTGCGACACAGGATCAGTCCCCCCCTAGGGCCCCGTAAGGTTTTATGGGTGGTGGTGGTGACAATGTCGGCCACGGGAACTGGCGAGGGAAAAAGCCCAGCCGCCACTAAGCCCGCGAAATGAGCCATATCCACCATTAAATAAGCTTTAACCCGGTCGGCGATCTCCCGAAAACGCTCAAAGTCAATGGTCCTAGGGTAAGCCGAGCCGCCGGCGATGATGAGCTTGGGCCGGTGACTTTCGGCTTTGGCCAAAAGCTCGTCGTAATCGATTAGCTCGTTGTCCTCGCGCACCCCGTAAAACTCGGTTTTATAAAGCCGCCCGGAAAAGTTAACCGGGGCCCCGTGAGTCAGATGGCCGCCGTGGGCTAGACTCATGCCCAAAATCGGGTCCCCCGGGTTTAAAACCGCGAAAAAAGCCGCCATATTGGCGGACGAGCCGCAATGAGGCTGAACGTTGACGTGCTCGCAGTTAAAAATCTTCCGGATCCGGGCTTGACACAAAGACTCGAGTTCGTCAGCGTGTTCGCAGCCCCCGTAATAGCGGTTATCCGGATAGCCTTCGGCGTACTTGTTGGTAAAAACCGAGGCCCCAACGCGCAGGACCGCTTCGGAGACGAAATTCTCCGAGGCGATCATCTCAAGTTTAACGCGCTGGCGTTTTAGTTCCCGCCGTAAAATATCCGTTAACTGGGGATCGGGACAATTATGGTCAATGGACGGCATGGCTTTAAATCCCTAAAACCGAATCAAGCTAGAGAAAACCGCCCTTTCTAGCTTAGCCATTAAAGACTTGGGGGCGGTCAAACAAACTAAAATTAGTTAAACAAAGACAAGCGGCCTTGATGGCGCCCCCCCTCAAAGGGAGTGGACAAAAAGACCTCCAGAACGCTTAAGGCCAGATCCGGGCCCATCAGCCTTTGGCCTAAGGTTAAGATATTGGCGTCATTGTGGGCCCGGGCGAATCTGGCCATGGCCTCGTTTAAGCAATTGGCCGCCCTAATCCCCTTAAATCGGTTGGCGGCCATGGACATGCCAATGCCCGTGCCGCAGATGAGAACGCCATAAGTGGCCGCCTTATTCTGGAGGAGCTGAGAAACCTCCGCGGCCACGATGGGATAATCGACCCGTTCGGTGCCTTCGGGCACGCCAGCGTCGAGATACTGAAAACCTAAGCGGATCAGCTGATCCCGGATTAGGGTTTTAAATTCTAGGCCCGCGTGATCGCACCCAATGGCCACAATATTATCAATTGGCATATAACGCCTAAAACCTTTGACTTTTTTAGCTTTTAAATAACCATAACTAATCTAAATAATTCTATATTTAAGAAGAGCTAAAGATTAGGTTATCTAAAAAAAATACCTTAAAAGTCTTAAAAAAAACAAAAATAACTTCAGTATTATTTAAAGTTCGTCGATAAATAAAAAAAGCAGTTAGTTAATGGCTAATACCTAAAGCTTTATTTAAGACTAGTCCAAATATAGCCTTTTTCCGGGGAGCCTTTGACGTGGCCTAAGCTGGGATAAGGCAGATGGGTTCCAGCCACCAAGTAACCAGCGGCCGCGGCTTTAGCGAAGATCGAACGCCGGGTCGCGGCGGCCAGGGTCTCGTCCACGTCGTAGGTCATGGTGACGTCTGGCCGGCTAAACTGCAAAAGATAAGCGTGAACAATGTCGCCCCAAGCTAAAAACTCCAAACCATTACCCGCCTGAAAAAGAAAACCCACGTGGCCAGGGGTGTGACCGTAAAGAGGCGCTTCTTGGACCCCGGGCTTTAGTTCTTGGCCGGGTTTGAAGGTCACGTAACGGCCTTTTCGCCGATAGGGGCTAATTTTTTCCTCGGCGTTCTGACCCCCTTGAGAGCCCCCGCTTAACCAGTAGTCGTTTTCGACTTGGCTAGCCCAGATCGTGGCGTTGGGAAAAAGAGGCTGACCGTCTTTTAGCAAGCCATTAATATGATCTTGATGAAAATGGGTCAGAAAAACGTCGGTCACGTCCTTAGGCGTATACCCGGCCACTTTTAAGTATTTGGTTAGATTGTCGTCGGCCCCCAAACCCGTGTCCACTAAATATAACCCATCTGGGCTTTTGATCACAAAAACGCTGACGTAACTAGTTAAAGAAGAGTCCGAAAGCTCGGGGTTGGACCCGACTATGGTCTGGATCTCGGCTTTAGAGACCCCCCTTATGATGGAAAAGTCCAAGCGGCCTTTACGGTCCTCAAAAGAGTAGACGATTAAATTCCCGTAATTCATTGTAAACACCCCCGGGGCGAGATAACCTTTACCATTGGCGTGGTTCTCGGCGAGGGTGGGACAGAGCCCGAGGATAAAAACCGCTATAAAAACTGTTATTGTAGACAATATAAAATGTCGCATGATTTTTATCCTTTATTTGAACTAACTTTAAATCTAATATTTTAGCTATTTATAATTAATATTTGAATTTTTATTTTTCAATAATATTTAATTAACTCCTTAAATTAATTTTTAACTAGTCTTTAAAAAATCTTCAACTAATCTTCAACTAGTTTTTAACTATTTTTTAATCTAATTTTTCAGTTAAATCCAGTCAAAAACCATTGACGTTTTATATTTCACTAAACAAGACTTTAAAAAATCTTAAAAGATAGCTTTTTTCAAAAACTGGCTTTTAACGTAACTAAAAGTTTTTTTGGCTAAGATGAGGATACCCTCGTAAAAACGTCCTTTTATTTTTCGCAGGGTCATTTGTATACAATAAATGGTGGTTATCAAAATAAAAACTAGCTTATGTAGTAATGTCACAACTCTAAAAATGGAAAAATGGGTTTTTTACGAGCGCGTCAGATGAGAGCGGATTCCGGCTCTTTCAAGTAGCCAGCGGCGACCTTAAGGCCAGCGCCTCGTTAATTTCCGCCGCCTTTTTTTTTGGGTAATTATGGTTAAAGGACTAAAGAACTCGCGGTCAAAAACGCGGCGAAACTGATTCGCGGACCATAGGCCCCCCCTTAGCCAATTTCTAAGCTAAAAAGCCCCAGGCGCCCCCAGAATCAAGACTCCATTGGTCCCGCCAAACCCAAACGAGTCGCTCATCACGGCTTTGGGTTTTAAGGTCCTGGCCACCTTGGGCACGTAATCCAGATCGCAGCGGGGGTCAGGGTCGTCTAAGTTCATGGTCGGCGGGATTTGGCCCCGGTCTAAGACCAAGGCCGAGATGGCCGCCTCTAACCCCCCGGCCGCGCCTAAGAGATGCCCGGTCACGGACTTGGTGGAGCTGACCGGAATTTTCTCGGCCATTTTCCCAAAGACCGTTCTTAAGGCCCGCGTTTCCACGGCGTCGTTAATGTCGGTGCTAGTGCCGTGGGCGTTAACGTACCCAATGTCGGCTTTAGTTAAACCCCTTTGGGCGGCGTCTTCTAAAGCCGCTTCCATGGCTAAGATGGCCCCTAAGCCGTCTTCGGGCGGGGCCGTAAAATGAAAGGCGTCGCCACTGGCTCCAAAGCCTAAGACCTCAGCGTAAATCTTGGCCCCCCTGGCTTCGGCCCGCGACCACTCCTCTAAAACCAAGATCCCCGCGCCTTCGCCAATCACGAAACCATCGCGGTTTAAATCAAACGGCCGACTGGCTTTTTCCGGCTCGGCGTTCCGGGTGGAGATGGCCTTCATGGAGTTAAAGCCAGCCACGGCCAAGGGGGTGATGACCGCCTCGGCTCCTCCACAGAGCATGACCTCGTAACCGTGATCGCGGATAAGCCAAAAAGCCTGTCCCACGGCGTGGGTGCCCGCGGCGCAAGCGGTCCCCACCATGAGATTGGGGCCTCTTAGTTGATACTCGACCCCCACTAGACCGGCGGCCATATTGCCGATCATCATGGGAATAAAAAACGGGCTGATGCGGTCAGGCCGGCCCGAGGTTAAAATAGAATGATTGGCTTCAATGGTGGTGAGCCCACCTAGACCGCAGCCAATGACGCAACCGGCCTTTTTAGCCAACTCCTCGTCAATAATCAAACCCGAATCGGCCATGGCCATCTTCGAGGCGGCCAAAGCGTATTGGATAAAGGCGTCTTGACGACGAGCCGCTTTTTTGTCCACGTAAAGCTCAGGGTTAAAACCTTTGACCTCAGCCGCGATCCGCGTTTTTAAGGAACTCGCGTCAAACTTAGTGATAGGCCCCGCGCCGCTGACCCCTCGCAAAACGGCCGCCCAGGTCGACTCCACGTCCAACCCGACCGGCGAGACGACGCCCAGACCAACGACGGCCACTTTTTTAGGGCTGGCGTTCCGCAAAGGCCAACTCCTTACTGGTGGGACTCGATAAAGTCGACCGCGTCTTGGACGGACTTGATGGATTGAGCGGAGTCGTCGTCAATCTTGATGTCGAACTCCTCCTCCATGGCCATAATCAGTTCCACTAGATCTAGGGAATCGGCCCCTAGATCGTCTTGGAAAGAAGACTCCGGCCGGACATCGGCGATCTCGACTTGCAAGAGTTCGGTGACGACTTTAACCACGCGATCCATTATTTCTGACATTAGTCACTCCTTAAAAATCAACAAAGAACAGGCGGCGCAAAAGGCCAAAAAAACTTACCTAATATAGCAAAAATATATTTTTTGGCGAGTAATTAGCTTAAAGGAATCAAACGCGCCGAAAAGACAAAGAACTAAAGATACATTCCACCATTAACGTGGATGGTTTGACCAGTTATATAACCGCTTTGGTCGGCGGCCAAAAAAGCCACCGCCTCGGCCACGTCCTCGGGTAGGCCAATGGACCCTAAAGGAATTCGCGTTAAAAGGGCGGCCCGAACCTTGTCGCTTAAGGCCCGGGTCATGTCGGTCTCGATAAAGCCTGGAGCCACGGCGTTAACCGTGACCCCGCGAGCGGCTAACTCAAGGGCCAGGCACTTGGTCATGGCCACTAACCCGGCTTTGGAGGCCGCGTAATTGACTTGGCCTGGATTACCGGTAAAGGCCACGACCGAACTCAAGCTAATAATCCGGCCGCGCCTGGCTTTCATCATGACTTTGGCGGCGGCCCGCGCGCAGTTAAAGGCCCCAAAGAGGTTGGCTTCTATGACTCGACGAAAGTCCTCGTCGCTAAGGCGCACGGCTAAACCGTCTTTAGTTAAGCCAGCGTTATTGACTAAAACGTCCAAACGCCCATATTTAGCGGCGATAGCCTCAATGAACTCCCCGGCTTTGGGGTCCTCGGCCGACCAGTTTTGGGCTTCGGCCTCTTTGGCTTTGGCCTTTAAGGCGGCCACGGTTTCGCTGACCCCGGGCGAATCGGGCCGGGCGTGGGTCACGATAACCGCGGTTTCGGGGTCGGCTAAGCGTAGGGCGATGGCCCGACCAATGCCGCGGACTCCGCCCGTAACCAAAACGACGCGACCATAACTCACGAAAGACTCTCCCTAAAAGGCCAAAAAACTAGGCCTAAGGCAAAAAACGCGTTTAAGCTCATACCGTCGTTTTTAGGAATCGGAGGCGACGATAGCGGCCCGACCACGATACTGGCCGCAGTTTGGACAAGCGTAATGGGGCCGAATCGCGGCGCCACAATCCCGGCACTCGGACACCGTGGTCTTGACGGCCACGTAATGGGTCCGTCTTTTACGGCCCTTCATTTTGGACGTTCTTCTTTTAGGCACAGCCATTTGGATTACCTCAAAATATCGCGAAACGCTAAAAATCTAAAGCTAAACTAGCTAAAATAGCCTTACAGGCTTATATGATTAGAGTAAAACTTAACAAAAAAAGCTTAGTTTAACTATAATACTTATTAAATAATAAAGCTTTAAAATCTTTAAAGATTTAAAAACTTTAAAAATCTTTAAACTTTAAGAACTTTTCAAAAAAAAAACGTTTTTTTATAAAAGTTCTTAAAGGTATAAATCACTAATTTGTCTTTTAGCCTAAAAAATCATAAAGCTATAAGGATTTAAAGACATAAGGTCTTAAAGGCATAAGGTCTTAAAGGCATAAGGTCTTAAAGACATAAGGTCTTAAAGACATAAGGTCTTAAAGACATAAGGTCTTAAAGGCATAAGGTCTTAAAGG
>JAIROO010000216.1 GCA_031257535.1 Deltaproteobacteria bacterium | reverse complement strand
CGCCTCGCCCACCACAAGTGCAAAGTTGAGGGGTGGCCATGGCGGATGGATTTTTCCCGCGACCCAGCCTCGTTAATCTCGTTAAGGGGTATAGCCACCTCTATCAACTTTTTCTTCACGGATAATCCTTTTACGGTCATTTTTTTGGCTTTTCATCCACTTCAGGTGTGACAACGACGCTTTTAATCATCAATTTCTTGGAACAGCCCCGCTTTGACAATCTCGTAAAAACCCCATTTTAATTTTTGTGGGTTTATTTATACGCATTATATAGATGTCTCTATAATTTTGATTAGCATAAGAGGTAAAGTCATACACCTAAAATTTCAAAACATGGGTTTTTACTGGCCATCGCCCTTTATAGTTCTAAAGCGCTTAAGGCAAAATTAGAAAGGAATGACTAAACAACTAGCTTTATCCGCTGAAAAAGTCAAAACTTACTAAAGCTTTAAGTCGTCTTTAAACCCCCTTAGGCCTACCCCCTGGCTCAAACCCCGGTAGCGGCAGCCTGATCTCCACCAGAAGCCCATGATCGTCCTCACCCTCGCCTTTTATGTTATTCAGTTCCAAGCGTCCCCCGTGACTTTCCACGACGTTTCGGACAAAGACCAGTCCCAAGCCCGAGCCCTTGGTTTTGGTGGTGTGAAACGGGGTAAAAAGGTTCTGAGCCGCCTCTGGGGAGAGTCCCGAGCCCGTGTCGGCGATGGAGACCACGTGGTATCCAGTTTCTTCGATGGGGGTCTCGACGTAAGTCTTGACCTTAAGTAAACCGCCTTCAGGCATGGCTTGGATGGCGTTGACCAGCACGTTGACGAAGGCCCGGTGAGTCAAAGCCCGGTCCGCGGAGATGGGCTCCGGATCCGGCTGAAGTTCAGCTCGTAACTCCACCCCCGCCCGACTCATCTGGACCTCTAAAAGAACAAAAATCTCCTCCAAGAGCTCCTCGACGATTATAGGCTCAAAGGTGGGAGCGGTCGGTCTCGCGAAATCCAAAAAGTCGGTCACAATGGACGATAACCGCTCCGACTCGTCAAAAATAGCCTCGGCCAAGCGAGCCAGTTTGGGCTGGTCTTTGACTCCATTAGCCAAAAAGTCGGCCGTGGAGTTAATGATGCCTAAAGGATTCCGGATCTCGTGGGAAACCGTGGCCACCATGCGACCTAAGTTAACTAAACGCTCCGCTTGGTTAAGTCTTTCGGACAAAGCGGCTTTCTCGGCGTTCTTTTGGTTAATGATAGCCTCGCCGCGACTAACGACCAACCTTAAGACAAAAAACAGTAAAATCGAGACGCTCACGGCCATGACCACGCCCGCGATCTGCATGGAGGCCAGCTGCTGGTACTCGGGGGTCAAATCCCGAGTCAGCTCCAAGACCCCGGAGATCTCTGGGGAAAAGTAGTCCTCCATGGCCTTAAAGCACCGTAAAGAGAACTCCCCTTTGGGAAAAAAGGGGCCTAATCGATAGCCGCCTCGCTCCCAAACTATAACCGTCCGGTCTTTTAAATAATTAAGGTAAGCCGCCCGACCCGTGGCTCCTGGGGGCCGCCAGAACTTGGGGACCTGGCCCTCGCTTAAGCGGACCGAGTCGTCCGAGGGGGGCAGAAAGAATCGGCTAACCGCCTCCAAGTAAGCCGAGAGAGGATCGGCGAACTGACCATCGGGAATCATCTCACCGGTTATGACCGAAGGTTTATAGATCACCACTGGATCTGGGGAGTCCGACGAGTAGATCATCAGACCATAACTCGCGTCGTATAAGGCCACCCGACTAATGTCAAACCCGTGGATAGTGTTTTGAATAACGCTATTTAAATAGTTGTAAGCCTCAGGCTGACTCAGACGCCCATCCCCACCCGCTTCATAAATAGGGCGTAAGAAGTTGTTATAGAGCTGGAAGTTGAGATTATCCATGATCATAATGGTATCTTCTACCACTCTTTCTTGGATCATCTCCTCGGCCCGGCGACTCATATAAGCGGCGATTAAAAGGCAGGTCGCGAAAATAGCGGCGATGGCGACGCTGGAAAAGTACTTGGCCAGCCGAAACGGTTTGTCTAGAGCCGGGGTTTCTGGACTTGGGACGCTTAACCCCGGCTCTTTAACCTTAGTGATAGTAGTCGCGGCGGAACTCACGAGACTATAAATTTCTTCTTAACGCTTAGGCCTTGGTTATAACGGTCTAAAAACTCCGTAAACCCAGGTCGACCCATAAGTCCGTAGGTAAACTTCTTGCCCAGCTCCACCCCTGGCTGATCCAAGGGGTCGACCCCATATAAAACCCCAGACAAGACCGTGGCTGTCTCTAAGGTCTGGACCAGATAACCAACCTCTTTGGCGGCGACTTGAGGCAAGGTTAAGGTGAAGTTGGGCCGCCCATTTTCGGTTAAAGCCCGGCTCGTCCCTTTAAGCTCGCTCGACAAGAGTTGGCCTAAACTCTGGCCGCCTAAGTAAGCTAGGGCTTCTTGGTTTTTAAAAAGCTTGGGGATGTTCTTTTGGCTCTTAAAGTTTAAGGTCTCCAAAAAAAGCACGGTCTTGTCGGCTGGACCTTCCATCCAGGTCTGAAGCTGACTGTGCTGGTCGGTCACGCCTAAGGCTTTAGTGGCCGTTTGACTGACGGTATTCGCCGACCCGTCAAGTTTGTGGGCTTTACCTAAAGACTCGTTCCAGAGTTGACAGAACCAGTCGGCGACTTTAGCTAAAGAGTCGGCGTAAGGGGTAAAAACCAAAATCCCCCGTCCTTTTTTGGAGGCCAAGGACCAGTTAAGGCCGGCGAAAAGAGCGGCTTTATTGGTCGACCAAGAGTTAAAGCCAGCCGCGACCGCGCTCTTGGCTCCAGCTAACAAACCCTCTATATCGACCCCGATTAAAGCCAAAGGAGCTAAACCAACGGCGGATAAGACCGAAAACCGCCCGCCAACTCCCGGCGGCACGGTTAAAGATTTTAAGTTTAAATCATTAACGATTTTCCTTAAAACCCCGGTTTCTGGGTCAGTGGTGACTAAAAGGTGGTCAACTAAAGCTGTTTTGCCTAAGCTTTTGGCCAGCCAGTCAAAGGCGATCATGAACTGGCTCATGGTCTCGGCCGTGGAGCCGCTTTTGGAGATAACGTTAACTAAGGTGGTTGGCGGATCGAGCCGGTCTAGTAAAGCCGAAAAACCCTCGGGATCGATGTTGTCGGCCACCCATAACCGCGGCCAGAGGCGTTTTTTGTCGGGTAAGGCGTTATAGTTTAAAGGTTTTAATGCCGTAAAAAGGGCCGAGGTCCCTAAAGCGCTCCCGCCAATCCCTAAAACCAGGACGTCGGTATACTTTTTGCGCCCTTTTTGAGATAATTTTTTCAGAGAATTTACCAAAGACTCATCGTTTGGCAAATCCAGATAAGGCAGTAAACCTTGGTCCCGCTTGGTCTTCAACTCTTTAATAGCGAGGGTTAAGGGGTCCTTTAAGTCGGCCAGATCCGCCTCGCTTAAGCCATTTTCGCCCAGGGCTTCGCTGGTCAAGTTGTTGTAATCGAGCTTTAATAAAGATAGATCCGCCTTCTTTGGGTTCGCCATTATCCCCGCCTCGCGTTCGCCAAAAAGTTACCCCCCGTACGGGGAGCGAATTGAAAGACCTCGCCCACTTTCGAAAGACTAAAACCTAAAAACCGCGCGACAAAACCAAAAAAAACCAAAAAGCGATAAAACGATAAACTTAAGGGACCGATAAACCTTGAAAAAAACTTCAAAAAAACAGGGACCTAAAATCTAACTAAAATCGAAGAAAAAAATCGGGAAAAAACCATAAAAAAAGTAAAAATTAAGATAATACGCTCTTAATATTAAACAATAAAATATTTACAACATCGTGTAAAACTACTAAAAATTTAGAGAAATACTACGAAAAATTCAGTTTAAACAAGCTAAAAATACGATAACAGATAAAAAAATCGGTTAAAGACCGGAAAAGATTAGATAAAGATTAGATAAATTTCAAATCATACCAAAGAAAAACTAAAGAGAAAAAATTTACCAAACTTAGTCATGCGATAAAATATATCTTAAACTGGCGTTCATTAGTTAAAAATGTCTGAAAAATATATAAATATATTTAAATTAATTAAATAAACAGTTATTAACTAATTAAAGGAATAATTATGATTTTTCAAAACAAAAAAGGCGAATATTCTCAAAAATTACCTTTAAATACCCCCACCCAAGACCCCGGCTTATTGTCCTTACGACCCCTAAAAATAAGAATTTTGGCCGTAACCAATAAGCTAAAAAACCAGGGATATTCCCTTTTTCTCTTGCAATTTTAGCGCTTGTCCAGTATACTTTCAACAAAGGTCCTAGATCAAGAAATCGCCTGGTTTTAAGCGTTTTGGTTAGGTCAAAAGACCTCATCGCGAAAAAAAGAAGAGTTCTTCAAAAGAACGTTTATAGTTTATCCGCCTTATGACATAAATATTCGATACGCTTTTTTCATGATGGAGCTAAACTATTAAAAACTATTTAATTTCGCGTAAAATTTTTGTAAATATTTAACTATTTTTATAATAATAATTTTTTAAGTGCCTTATGACTTTCTTATAATTTTAGTTTTTTAATTTTTATGAATGGCTTACATTTTATTCATATATCTTTTTTAGCGATTTAACAATCATTTTGTAATTAATTTACAAAAGCATTGTTATTATTTTATAAATACCTTGTCTTGTAATGAAATTATAAATGCCTTATAATAATTTTATATTTGACAAAAGCCTTATAAATATTTGAAAAATACCTTATATTAATCTAATAAATCAGCGCCAAACAAAATAATACCGCGTTTTGTGGTTAAAACGCTTTTGGCTGGTTTTATTAGCTCTTTTTTAGGCCATAATTTATGGCGAACCTTCGTTAGGGCTCAATCTTTCTTTGGTCAGCCCTTTTTGAGGGTCAATCTTTTGGTCAACCCTTTTTAGAGGGCGAGTTTTCTTTTTTGAGCGGCTTTTCTTGAGAAGGGGTGGCCTTAGTTTTTCGGTCAGCCCTTATAATAATAGTTACTATTTTCCCTTGATAACCAATTCTCTTTAGGTTATGGCTTTGTTTTTTACTTTTTCGCGGATTTATTTAGCCTTATTTAGCCCACTTTTTTTTGGCTTTTCCATCTTATTGGCAAGTAACGTTACTTTTTTAAGGCTCTAATTATAGTCGCTTTAATCTTTAGCCACTTTTGTTGATTGTTTTATCTTTAGTTACTTCTTTATTTTTTTTTTCTTGTAACTTTAGTTTATCTCTTTCATTTTTAGTAGCTTAAGTTTATCGCTGTTCTTTCATTAAAGTCACAAGGCTTAAAGCCTTTTATCTCCGGTCGAGTTATTTAGGCCCATAACTACCTCGACCGACGCGCCAATTCGGGTTTTATGACCAGTTTGGAAGACATTTTAAGATCCCTGGCCCGTCGCGTCCTTGCCTTGGACGAAGACGAACTCGTGCGGCTTATTCCTAAGTACCGTAAGCGCATGGATAACTTTACGCCAACAAAAGAGTGGGAAGAATCGGTTATTATTTATTTTATTATTAACGGTTTTCGCGTAAAGTCCGCCCAGTTCTCCGAGGAACTTAAGGGTTACATGAGCCGTAAAAACAAGGACAACGAATGGGCCCCGCCAGTCAAACCCGATATCCGTCAGGTCCTGGCTCGCCTGACGGAAAAAAGCGGACCAACCGCCTCGGCCGCCCCAGCCAATCCCCCGACCGATCCAGACCAGAAACCTCAAAAACCCAGTCTCCGTTTAGTCCGACCCAAAAAGGATCAGTAATGGACCGCTTCGCCGAAGGCTGGCGCGCCGCCGGTCTCATGGTTCACCCCACGGCCTTACCCAACAATTTTGGCGTTGGCGACTTTGGGCCAGCGGCTTACCGCTTAATCGACCTTTTAAAAAAAACCGGCTTAACCTTCTGGCAGGTTTTACCAGTGACCCCCACTGGATCCGCTTTAGGCCACTCCCCTTACTCGGCTTACTCGGCTTTCGCGGGGCACGAGCTTCTGATTTCCCCAGAACTTTTAGCCCAGAATTATTACTTAACCGAAGCCGAGGCCGCGGACTTTCAGCTACCCCTAACGTCTGAGGTTAATTTCGAGAAAGTCATAATCCGCAAAAAAGCTCTTTTGGACTTATGTTTTGGTCGGGTCCACAAGACTTTACTCGACCAAGAGGACTTTTTGATTTTCGCGAGGGAGCATGGGGTCTGGCTCAACGACTACGCCTTTTTTATGGCCGCCAAAGACGATTTTAATGGTCGTCCTTGGAACGAGTGGCCGCCAGAGCTAGCCCACCGCGAGGACTACGCTTTAGCCAAGCACGGCGCGCGGCTGGCAAAACCTATTTTACGGCACAAGTTTGGCCAGTTTCTGTTTTTTAGACAGCTAACGGATCTTAAAAAAGCCTTTAACGAGGCTGGATTAGCCTTAATAGGCGACGTGGCTTTTTACGTTAACCACGACTCGAGCGATGTCTGGGCCAACCAGAACCTCTTCGCCCTAAACGAGCGGGGAGAGACGGCCATCATGGCGGGGGTGCCGCCCGACTATTACGCTAAAAATGGGCAGCTCTGGGGTAACCCGGTTTACGACTGGCCCGCCCACGTCAACTCGGACTTTGGCTGGTGGAAGTATCGCTTAAATCATTGGCTCCACTTTTTTGACTGGACCCGTTTAGACCACTTCCGTGCCTTAGCCGCTTTTTGGGGGACCCTAGCTGGCTCGCCCACGGCCGCGACTGGCTCGTGGCTGCCCTCGCCAGGCTGGGATCTCTTAAGACAGCTAGTCGGGGGTGGGGGGCCTTTAAACATTATCGCCGAGGATTTAGGCGTCATCACTCCGGACGTGACCACCTTAAGAAAAGCCTTCCAACTGCCTGGGACCCGGGTCCTCCAGTTTGGGTTTGGCCCAGACCAGCCCTTGTCCCTCCACGCCCCATTTCGGATTGAGCCGGACAACGTCGTTTATCCTGGCACCCACGACAACAACACCACTAGGGGTTGGTATTGCCAAGAACTGACGGCTAGCGACCGGCAAAGGGTCTCGGATCTGGCTGGTTACCGCGTGTCCGAAGCCAACGTGGCCTTCGCTCTGACCCGCTTAGCCTGGCTGTCGCCGGGGGCAATCGCTATCACTAATCTGCCGGATCTCTTAAACTTAGACGAAAAAAGTCGCTTTAACCTCACCGGGGAAGCTAAAGGCAC
>JAIROO010000196.1 GCA_031257535.1 Deltaproteobacteria bacterium | reverse complement strand
TTCCCTTTCCTCAGAGGTTAAAGTGACAACATACCGTGCTGGCATAGCAGCGGCCTCCAATACCGCTGCCATATATCATAGCCTATTCTCCTTCAAAAGTCATGTTACAAGGTACTAGCGGCTTTTAGGAGACTTTTTGGCCCGTAAAATTAGCGCGAAAAGCTAAAAAGCCCCCTAAGCCCACTGGAAGTCTTTAAAGGAAGTTACTACAATTTAGAGGCCATGATTATCCCGAAATAACCGGGGTCTTCGGTGGCGGTCAAAAGAAACGACACCTTGGAATCCGTAAAAACCAAGCTCACCAGGTCGCTGGCTAAGACGGAGAGGGACTCAATGAAAAAGAAGACGTTAAAGCCGGTCGTCAGATCGTCGCCATCGTAATCAATGGGCAAAGACTCTTCGGTCTGGCCAATGGAGGGGTTTTCTAAGTTTATGGTTAAACGACCGCGGGAAAACTCAAACTTCCCCACCCGAGCCTGGTCGTCGGAGATAAGGGCGACCCGTTTTAAAGTCTCAAGAAAGCGCTTCCGGTCAATTTTGGCTTCCCGGTCGTGGTTGACCGGGATAACGCCCCGATAATCGGGAAAACCGCCTTCTAAAAGTTGGAACTGTAAAACCGAGGTCCGGGTCTTGGCCACGACGCAGGAAAAGCTCACGGCGATCTCGATGAACTCCACCTCCTCGGCCACCTTCCTTAACTCCTGCACCCCTTTTTTGCTCAGGATAACGCCCCGGTCCAGCTCAAAATCCCCGGCGTTGTCTAAGACGGTAGAAATGTTTAAGCGCTTAGAATCCGAGGTGACGAATCGAATGGACTTTTTGTCCTCGACTTCCTCTAAGACCATATAAACGCCCGACAGGTTATAACGCTCCCCGCGGCCAGCCACCGAGTAAATGACCTTGTCAATGGCCAAGCGAAGATTCTCCGCCGGTAACTCGCGGAAGGTCATCTCCGAGATATCCACCAATTTGGGAAAATTCTCGACCGAAAGACCCAAAAAAGTGGTCCTAAACTGACCGACCACTAACTCCAAGGTCAGCTGCTCGCCTTCCTTTAGATTGATGGAGTCGCCATTTACGGCCCGGACCACGGAATGAAACTGTTTGGCGGGCACGGTTAATTTACCAGGGGAATAAACCACGGCCGGACAAGTTTCCCGGATAGTGGTCTCTAAGTCTGAGGCCGTGATGACCAAACGGTCCTCTATGGCTTCCACCAAAAAATACGCGAGAACTGGTAAACTACTCTTTTTTTCGCTAACCGAGACCGCTTGGTTAACCGCCTTAACTAAATCCGCGGTATTTACGTTGACCTGGAGCATGATAAACTAGCCGCCCTTTCGTCTTCTTACGCGCGCCCAAAAAAGGGCTCGCGAAATAACCCTTTTCCGCCGAAACTTTTTTTACGTCAAAAGGAGCTTCTAGCCTTTTAGCCGCCAATAAAGTTCGCTTTAGGGCGATTCACAATCTTTAAATTATACCTTATTTTGACTAAGAAGTAAATGATTTTCTGGTCCCTAAAAAAACGGCGCCCTTTCATTTGGCATAAATAGCGGCCAAAAAGAGCGACTTAGATTCGGTCGCCATCCACCTGCTTTGTCGCCCAGATAGCCAGCTTTTCCCGGCCAATTTTGGCGTTGTGCCGAATGTCCATGGGAAAAGAGTTTCGCTTTAAAAAGTTCGTAATGGCCCGAGTTCGCGGGTTAGCCTGACCCAGTTTTTTTAGCTCCCCCACCAGCTCCCGCCATTTTTCCTGATTTAAACAGGTTATGGGCTCCACGACCACGACTGGTTTCCGTTGGCCAGCTGGACCGACCCCCACCAGAGCCGAGCGTCTGACTTTGGGGTGGTTGTTAAAAATCGACTCGCAGCAGACCGTAAACAAAGGTCCTTGGGCGGTCACCACCCTTTGGCTTTTTCGGCCGCAGAACCACAGCCGACCTTGGGCGTCGAGCCAGCCGAGGTCGCCCATGCGCCGCCAGAGACGCCCGTCGGGGCCGGTTACCATGGTCAGGGCCGTCTCTTTGGGCTTTTCAAAGTAACTTTGGCAGATGACCGGGCCGCTAGCCACGATCTCGCCCACCTCCCCGACTGGAAGGAGCTGGGTATCCTTAAAGTTAGTTAGGGGTTGGTCTGAAATGGGGAGGATGGCCAAACTAATCCCCGGTAAAGGCTTGCCCACGCACATGCCAAAGCCCTGCTCGGTCATGCCCCGGGCCGCGGCGATCTCATTTTGGTCGACCGTGGTTAAAGGCATGCCCTCGGTGGCTCCATAAGGCGTGACCAGGACCGCGCCCGGCTCTAAGAGTTCGCTCACTTTGGCGGCTAAGGTGGGCTGGACGGGAGCTCCGGCCGTTATGATTCTCTTAACCCCCTTTAAGACCAAAGAGAGCTCCTGGCCGTGGTCGGCCAGGCGCTTTAAAAGAGCCGGCGAGCCAAAGAGGCTATCGCATTTTTCGGCTTCTAAGCTTAAGAGGAGCTTTTTCGGGTCAGCTTGCCCGGGTTTAATGGGGTTCATATTGGGAATGACCGAGGTCAAGCCCAAAGCCGGGGCGAACAAAGCGAACAGGGGAAAAGTCGCCATATCCACCCCACCCTTTTGAAACCCAAAATTAGAGCCAATGCTGGCCACTTGCGCCCGAAACATGGCGTGGTCGTAAATGGCCCCTTTGGCCGGTCCCGTGGCCCCGGAAGTAAAAAGAATGGCCGCGGTCTCGGAGGCTAAGGTCTCCTGCTCGGGTAAAGGCGGGTAGTCGGTTAAGAGTTTGGAAAATTTTTTAAGGCCAAAAACGACCGGCAGCCGGGTTAAGACGACCCTATATTTGACGGTCGCGAAGTACTTAGGCCACAAAAAACAGACCAGGTGAACGAGAGGCGGCCCAATCACCCCTTTGGGCCGCCCCTCGGCCAGACAAAGCAGAAGACGCTTTAGGCCCATGCCGGGATCGACCATGACCGGCACTAAGCGAGCTTTAAAAAGAGCGAAGGCGGTCACGAAAAAGTCCAACCCCATGGGGACCATCACCACGACCCGGTCCCCAATGTTAAAGCCATTGGCCAAAAGACCCCCCGCCAGTCGCGAGGAGTCCTCGTCCAACTGGGCGTAGGTTAAGGTCGTTCGACCTTTTGAGTCTGGCAGATGGCGGGCGACGACGGCTAAACGGTTAGGATCGTCTTTGGCCGCGACCGAAAGGGTCCGCGCGATATTAAAAATGTCGTCGTTGGCCGTAGCCATCATAAAACCTCCGACTCGCCCGGACGACGAGCCTGGCTCAAAAATTGACGCGCCGTGGCCCCAATCTTGACCGGCTCGTCCTCCAAAAGAAGGTGACCCGCCCGGGGGAGGGCCAGGACGGACGCCTTAGGCCTTCGAGCCTTAAAATCCGCCAAAAACACCGGGCTAAAAACAAAATCAGCCAGACCCCAAACCAAAAGGGTTGGCGTCTTAGCCAATCTGTCGAAATCCTGATCCACCCGGTTTAAGGCGCTAAAGCTAGGATGGTTAGGAGCTAAAGGGATATCTTTCACAAAACGGCCAATAGCCGGCCGTAAAAAAGCCAGGCTATAAGGAGCCAAAAAACCCTCGACCACAGCCGGCGGCATAGGCCTAACCGAGCCGACCTGGGTGAAACCCCTTAAAAAAAGATTAAAGCGATTAGCCAGTAACTGACCTAAAAAACCGGTATTTCGAAATAAGCCTAAGACCAAAGGCGGGGCGTAGTCAGGGCTGGGTAGCCTTAACCCAGTGTTAAAAATAATTAAAGAAGCCACCAGATCCGGATTAGCCCCCGCCCAGCCCAAACCAATCGGCCCGCCCCAGTCGTGGACGACCACGTGAACGGGCTCGGTTAACTTTAAGCTAGCCATAAAAGCCGTTAAATCGTTGATCCGGTCGGCTAAACGGAAGCCATACTCGCCAGAGCGGGGCCGACTAGACAGGCCTAAGCCTAAGTGGTCGGGGACTAGACAGCGGTAGTCGGGGGCCAAGGTTTTAACCAAAGCCCGATACATAAAGGACCAGGTGGGGTTACCGTGGACCATCAGAACCGGCGGCCCCACGCCCTCGTCTAGGTAGTGTAAAAGCCCGCCGCCTTGTAACTCAAAGTAACGCGAACGAAAAGGGTACTCCTTTCGCCAAGCTCCTTTAGGTGGCCGCGGGAGACGCGGGCCCTTAATTTTCTTGGCCCCCACCCTTAAAGGCTCCCCGCCCAAAGACAGTCGGCGCCCCAAACCTCGGCCCCAGGACGGACGGCCCTTACAAAAATCGCCCTAAGACCATCGGCTCCGTCAAGAACTCCTCCAAAGAAAAGGCGACCCCCAAGGTCAGCCCAATCGAGCCCATAAAAGCCCCAAGTTTTAAGGCCGCGCTTATTCAAAAAAACGCCTCCCCCCCATTAAAGCCTAAAAAATTACTTAAAAATATTAAGTAACAAAAGGCGACCAGAGAAATTAAAAAGTCTAAGGACGGTCCGTCTAACGTAAATTTATATTTTACCTCAAAAGAGAGAATTTTGGCAGGCAAAGCCTTAAAAAAAATTGACCGCTAAAACGACCCTTAACAAACCAGAGGACCAGCCAAAATCAGACCTTAAATTAAAATGTCTTAACGAGGTAGATCGAGGACTTTACTCTTTACGTATTAAAAAAAATTTTTAAAAAAATATAAAATAAGAAATTTAATTTCTATTTTTAAATTTTTTAAGAATAATAGTTAGTTTTTAATTATTATAACCAACATTATTTTTTAAAAATTAAATTTATAAAAATTATATTTATAAAATACTGATAAAATAATATTTTAATCAGTTTTAACAAATAATAATTAGGTAATACTAAATCAATAACAGATAATTACCTATTATTACGTGCTATGACCATGGTATGTTCGCTTAAGACGACTTATCTAATAGGTCCCAAATTTAGCCTTAGCGGCCCGATCTTGAGCCAAGCCTAAGTAAGGTGGCCCTGGGCTTAAAAAACCTGAGTTTTGGGGACCCTAACTATTGGATTTACCCAAAAAAATTTTTTTATAGGTCTTTAAGGCCATTAGGGCTTAAATCTTATTGGCCTCGTTCTTCAAAAGATCCAAAAACGTCCTGGAACTTATCGGGTCTTTTAGCCTAACTTCTAACCAAAAGACGCTGGCGAGGAAGGAACTGCGTTTTTTTTGGCGAAACGATAAAAGCCATAAGGCGGCGACTAAGGCCATAAGGCGGTGGGAGCTAAGGCCATAAGACGGCGGCCAATTAACGGTCAAAACATTTTACCAAAAAGCGGGGGGAGTTTTATTGATGGGTTAAACAAAGGAAGTTTCGCGTCGTCGCCAAATCGCGTCGAGAAGCGGCTCCCTTATCGGTTAAGAAGAGCCAAAAGCGAGGGCCCGCCCTCTCTTTTTCCGTAGGTCCGCCCAAAAAAAAAAAAAAAAAAAAAAATAGAAAGGAGCTAAAGCTTGGCCGCTAACCAAAAGCTCCTCGCCCCGCTAAAACTTTGACCAAAAAAACAACCTGGACCACCAAAGTTAGGGGGTAAAGCTTTAGGATTTTCGGCTTGTTTTTAGGTTTTTACCTCCCTTAGGCTTGATTTGCCCAAAAAGAGCGACTATCTTTGTCCCATCGCCATAGATCGCTAAGCCTAAAGAGGTAATTTCTTTCGCGTGAAAACTTACTATGCTGGGATAATTTCTTTTTTCGATATCGTCTAAGGCTTCTTGGGCGGTTTTAGCCAATAGCGCGTCAATTTTTTCGTTGGAAGTTTTTGTTGTTGACTGAGCCTTTTTTAAGATCTTAGCTATATCCTCTTTAGGGAGTTCATCTATAAGCGTTTGAGCTAGAGTTTGATCGATTTCAGTTGGCGCTAAATATTCCTTGGCGTTATTGGCCAGAAACTTGTTATAATCCTCCACTGTCGGCTTTGACAAGTCAATTTTAGACTTCACGCTTTGAAGCTTTTCGCGACCGAGTTTTAACGCCATCGCGGTAGCTAAACTCTCATTATATAAATTGGTAAGTAGTTTTGTTTCCGCGGCGGCGGCCAAAATCTGATTTTTTTCGTCTTCAGTTAGCTTGTCCGTTTCCGGACAATACCGTAACTCAATAATTAAATAGTTATGGTTTGACAGACGAACGCCAATATCTAATCGCCCAGCCGCTCCCGCTAG
>JAIROO010000142.1 GCA_031257535.1 Deltaproteobacteria bacterium | reverse complement strand
CCTATATCCGGTCCATCGAAGACCTAGAGCTGCCGCCGATTTTTTTTGAGATGGCTAAAGAAAAAAACGGCATTGTTTTAGTCACTGGGGCCACTGGCACCGGGAAAACCACTTCTTTGGCCGCCATCTTGGACGAGATCAACCGGACTCAAGCCGTCCACGTGGTCACTTTGGAAGATCCAGTGGAGTTTATCCACCTGCCCAAAATGTCGACCTTTAACCAAAGAGAGTTGGGCACGGATTTTCGGACTTTTTCCGAAGGCCTCCGCTCGGCTTTACGGCAAGCCCCCAAAGTTATCTTGGTCGGCGAGATGCGAGACCGGGAGACCGTGGAAATGGCTCTGTCGGCCGCGGAGACTGGCCACTTAGTCTTTTCCACCCTGCACACGGTGGACACTGGGACCACGGTTAACCGGGTGGTCGGTCTTTTTGACCACGAGGAAGAAAAGCTGATTCGAGTGCGTTTGGCCGACTCTTTACGGTGGGTGGTTAGCCAAAGGTTGTTGCCCAAAATTGGCGGCGGCCGGGTCGCGGCTTTGGAAGTCATGGGGTCCAGCCTTTTAATAAAAGACATCATTACTAATGGCGAGTCGCCGGAAAAGACTTTTTACGGGGCCGTTGAGTCAATGCGGCCTTTAGGCTTTCAGACTTTTGACCAGCATATTACCGATCTCTTTCGGAATAAAGTCATCGCCGAGGAAACGGCCCGGACCTTTAGCTCTAAGAAGAACGTCATGTCCCGGAACATCGACACCTTAAAAGCCGAAGCCGGGGAGTTTAAATACGACATAAACGATCTAGCCTTAGAAGAATCCGATGAGCCCGAAATATATGGGGGAGCGGATAAAATGGAAGCCAAAGAGACTTCGCCTCCACCCCCGCCCCACCCGCCAACCCGAGCCGACGCGCGGATCCGCTCTGGCGGGCCGCCCCAGCCAGCCGGGGCGGAAAGTCAAGTCATTCGTCGGTCCTTTACGGATTAACGGGCTTTAAGGCGGCCAACCCATGCAGATAGAGTGCCAGTTCTGCCAAAAAAAACTTAACGCTCCGGACGACAAGGTGGAGTTTGGGAAGCCTTTCTCCTTCGTCTGCCCGGCCTGCAACATGAAGAACACCTTTACCCCGACTCGGCGGCAGTCGGACTTGGCCCCGACTCCGCCGACCCCGCCGCCACCGCCCCCGCCACCCCAAGCGGCCCAAACCCAAATGCCGACTCCCGTTCCGCCCCAAGGAGCCTTTGTGGCAGGTCCGGCTCCGGGCGCGGAATTTAACTCCATTCAAATGGACGAGCAGACCGAAGGCCTTAAAGCGGCCTTAGTCGCTTACGACAGCGAAGAAGTGCAGGACATGCTGTACCAAAAGCTGTCTAATATGGGCTTTAAACCCGTTATGGCCATTAACGTCAGGGACGCGGTCAAGCAACTGAAGTTTGGGCGGTTTCAGCTTATGCTTATTCAGGAGGATTATTACGGGGCGACCTTATCCAGTAACCAGCTGATTCGGGCGGTCAATGGCCTTGAGCTCAGCATCCGCCACGAGATGTTTATCGCGGTTATTGGCCCAAGTTTTACCTCCTTAGACGATTTGACGGCCTTTAGCCTGTCTTTGGACACGGTCATTAACACCGCGGATCTGGAGGATCTGGAAAGGATGCTCATTAGCGGCATGGGCCACGTCCAGAAATTTTACTCCATTTATAATGAGCTGCTCTTAAAACGAGGCAACGAATAAGCCTAAAAATCAGGCTTTAAACTTGTTTTGGTCGCTAATCTTTTGGGGTCCTAAAGTTTTTTGTCTTATTTAAAGGGGGCGTTTGACAGGAAAAAACTTTTCGCGCCTTTTTTTAAGGCTTGACTTTTTTTTAGTTTTGAGGATAAGGCTTTTCGATCATTAATTTTTCTCCTATTTTTTCCCCTCTTTGGCCTTCGCTATTTTTTCTCATTTTTATTTTTCGCCTATTTCGTTTTTTTTAAGGGCCTTTACGACCTTTTTTTTGGCTTATGGTTTTTTCGCGACTTTTCGCGAGCTTTAGATTAGCCCTAAAAATTTGTATTGTCTTTTTTGGTTTTCGCTTTTGCCATTTGCGTTTATTTGGAAAACTCGCGCGGCTAGGTCTAAAACAAAGAGGCGTTTGTTTATTTTTGGTTAAGCGTAAGAGGTGGGGGCGATAAGTATGAAACGCATAACGTTTTAGCGACAGGAGCGTTTAGCTAGCTTAGCTTTTTGCAAAGGCTTAGCTTTTTGCAAAGGCTTGATCGTTGGGCGCTGTTTTTAACGAAATCGGAGTTTTCTGGCTGGTCGATAAAAATAAGGCTTGACCAAAAAAGACGATGGGTTAGATAATTTTTTTAGAGTCGACTTTTTTTTTAAAACTTTTTAGGCTAAGACTTTGGCTCTCTTTAGCCTTATAGCCTAAAGGCGCCTATGATCGATCCTATTTAGGTTATTAAAGCTGGGGCCGCGCCTTAAAGCTAAAGGGCTAAGTGGGGCTAAAGTTTTTTTAGGCGGCCAAAAAAAGCCTAATTTGAAATTTATACGGCCGTCAAAAGCTATTTAGGCAGATGGGCTTTAACCGTGGCCAGCCAGTCGGCTAAATGAAAATTGACTGGATCGTTAAAAAGGGTGGCCAGGGGATTACCTTGGATCTCGTCGGGGATTTGGGCGAGGGCCGCGTAGAGATCTTGTTTTTGGGCTAACTTTTTAGGGAGGGCTTCTAAATAATTTTCTTGGGCCAGGTTTTCCACCGCCCCTCGGCGAGCCGCTCTGGTGACTTCGATCGCCTCCTTGGGCGGGTAACCTTCTTCGATTAATAGCCTGGCGACCAAGGTGCCAGTGCGGCCTAAACCGCCCCGGCAATGAATAAGGGCTCGGCCGCCGGCTTTAAAATACCGGCGGAGTAGGGCGTTGGGCAGGGTCCAAGGGTCGTCTTTTGGGTCTAAGGTGGGGTGGCCTGGGATTTCCAAAGGGAAACCGTCGGGCACGTGAAAGCGCCACCAGGAAAACCCCAGCTCCTTTGCCACTTGCGGCATATGGGTGACCCTTAAATAAGCCATCTCCTTGTCTTCCAATAAGGTGACTAAAATATGGGCTCCCCAGCGTTTAGCCAAGGAGAGATCCTTAAAAACGTCGCGGTGGCAGGGTCCAGAACGAGCTAAATCGTCGTATTTGCCAGGGCAGATGGAAATACCCGCTTGGCCCGGCGGAAAAACCACGGGGTCAATTCGTAAAGGGTTATTATCGCTATCTTTTATGTAAGTAGGCTGCGTGTCCATAAAACTATCAAATGTCGTAAATTAAAAAAAGTCTTT
Source organism: Deltaproteobacteria bacterium (assembly GCA_031257535.1). Lineage (GTDB taxonomy): Bacteria > Desulfobacterota > Desulfarculia > Adiutricales > Adiutricaceae > JAIROO01. The sequence goes on along the minus strand of JAIROO010000142.1, from coordinate 14,294 downwards.
TATTATAAAAAGCGCGAAAAATTTAGGTCTTATGATCTTTATAGTCAAAAGTTCGCCTAAAATCAATAGACCTAAAAATAATAGCCAAAAAACGGCCTTAATAGCCAAATAGCGTCTTATGCCTTTGACCAAAAAAACTTTAGTCAGCCCGCCAAAGGCTCGCGGAATTATTTAGCCGGCGGGTGGCCGGCTAGCCAATAGGCCAAAGGAAAGGTTAGCTGGGCCGTGGTGACCCAGGTTAAGGCGATCTGGTCGGCCACGGAGTTATTGGCCCCTTTTATCTGCTCCGCCCAGGCCGCTTCCAAGGTTTCGGCGTCTTGGGCCAAAGGGGAGGCCGGGGAGCGAGCCAACAGAAAATGGGATTTAGCGATGGCTATGGCGTTATTTAGGCACAAAAGCTCAATCCGGCCCTGGGAATGGATGTCCCGCCTTTGGGCTAGGCTTTTGGCTTGTTGAACTAACTGGTCTAAGATCTCGTTTAGGGCCGCGGTTTGGTCGCGAGCTTTTAAACGGACCAGAATTGGGGTTAAAGCGGCCAAACGGCTAGACCAGGTCACGCGGGCCTCGGCTTCTTGGTCGATTTTGTTGTCTTTGGCCGAAGGGCTCTTTTGGCTTTCTTTAATTAAGGACTCCAGCTCGACGAAAGCCCAGGCGGCTTCTTTGTTTTCTTGGGCTAAGGCGAGGCAAATGGCGGTTAAGGCCTCAAAGTACAGTTTAAGGCTCGCCGTCTCGCGGCTGGTCCAAGACCGGTTTTTGTCGGCCCACTCGCGGTTTAAGGCCGCGAGACTGGCCTCGACTCGCCAAGGGGAGTCCGCCGAAAAATGGGTTTGCGCGGATTTAGCCCAGGCTACGCTCGCGAATTTTACGGCTAAGGCCGCGACGGTTTTCTGCTCCCGGGCCCCCGCTAACTCCACTTCCAACTCGGTTTTTAACTGGGCTAAGCTAACTTCTAAAGTTGGCCCCTCTAAAGCCCACAGGTTGAGCGCCATTAACCCAATAACGGCGGTCGTCAGACAAAAGCCGAAAGCCGGGGCGAAAGGCGGGCGACAGCGAGTTTTCCTTAAGTGCCCGCGTCCCATGACCCTAAGTACTTGACCTGCTCTTTGGTGAGTTTGTCGATCTTGTAGCCCATGGCTTTAAGCTTTAAGCGGGCGATTTCGTGGTCAATTTTGGCCGGTACCGGAAAGACGGCCAAAGGCAGCTCGCCTTTATTTTGGGCCACGTACTCGGCGGCTAAGGCTTGGTTGGCGAAACTCATGTCCATAACGCTGGACGGGTGTCCTTCGGCGGCGGCCAAGTTGATTAAGCGGCCCTCGCCTAAAACGTAGATTTTGGCCCCGGTCTCTTTTAGAACGTATTCCTCGACGAATTCTCGGATAAATCGCCGCTTGGAGCTGATCTGGGCCAGACCCGGCAGATCCAGTTCCACGTTAAAGTGCCCAGAGTTGGCGACTACCGCCCCAGACTTCATAAGTTTAAAGTGCTCGGGCCGAATAACGTTAATGTCCCCAGTTAAAGTCACGAAAAAGTCGCCCACTTTAGCCGCTTGGGCCATAGTCGTGACTTCGTAACCGTCCATTAAAGCCTCTAAGGCCTTTAAAGGATCCACCTCGATCACGGTGACCCGGGCCCCAAATCCAGCCGCTCTTTTGGCGACCCCTCGACCGCACCAGCCATAACCCGCGATCACGAAATTAGAGCCCGCGATGAGACGATTGGTGGCCCTAATAATCCCGTCGATGGTGCTCTGGCCAGTGCCATAGCGGTTGTCGAAGAGGTGTTTGGTTAAAGCGTCGTTGACCGCGATGACCGGATACTTTAAGGCTTTGTCGTGGGCCATGGCTTTTAAACGAATGACCCCAGTGGTCGTCTCCTCGGTCCCGCCGATGACCTGACTCAAAAGCTCGGGTTTTTTGGTGTGGAGGGTGGACAAAAGATCGGCCCCGTCGTCCATGGTAATCTGGGGCTTAGCGTTCAAAACGGCGGCGATGTGCTGGTAATAGACGGTGTTGTCCTCGCCTTTAATGGCGTAAACCGGGATTTTATCGGTCTTGACTAAAGCCGCGGCCACGTCGTCTTGAGTGGACAAGGGGTTGGAGGCGCACAGAAAAACTTCGCCGCCCCCGGCCTTTAAAGTTCGACAGAGACTGGCCGTTTCCGTGGTCACGTGGAGACAGAGCCCTAAGCGGAGGCCTTTTAAGGGTTTTTCTTCGGCGAAACGCTCTTTGATGAGCTCTAAGACCGGCATGCTCTGGGCCGCCCATTCAATACGATCGTTGCCCTTAGCCGCTAAGGCCAAGTCTTTTACGTCATGGTTCACTAGGGTCTCCTTAATATATGTCCGTTAAGATTTAAGGCGAGTTGGGGCTAAAAATATATTAGGTCAGAAAAGTCAATTTTAGGTCAGAAAAGTCAATTCGCCGAAGTTGAGCCAGCCAAAAGCCGGTCTGGCCAAAGAGCGAAAAAAAGGACCGCCGCTATATGGGCCAAAAGCCCTCTCGCGGCTAAGCTAGGTCAAAGTGGATCTTACGGGTTTTAACCATTTTTTTAGGTTTTTTTAGAAATAAGTAACTAATAAATAAATATAAAATGGTTTATCCTTTATAAGTAAGGAACATAAGAAACTATCTAATCGTTATTTTAAACCCTAAAATTACAGGGTCTATGTTTTTTTTGGCGAGTAAAATAAAGGCTCTGTTGGTAAAATGGCCGTATTTGATCTACAAAGAGAAAGATCTTTTGCCCTTAAAGCCTTAAAGTCTTAGCGCCTAAGGCCATTATTAGCTCGCGTCAACATCGCGTTAACAAATAAGCGGAACCATTTTTAAGCGCGTTTTAGGCGCGTTTTTGGCGCGTTTTTGGGCCGGGATTTTACCAATAATTTAACGCGTCTAGCTTGGACCAAAAAAGTTTGAGGCCCTGGCCTACCAAAATGGCGCCTTTTATTCTAATGAAAGTTAGGGGTTTTATCAAGGGTTTGATCTTTCGGGTCCGGGCGAAGAGACTAAATATGGTCATTATCCTCGCTCCAGCCAATAGGATTTGACGCGATTTGACAAAAAATAGATTTTGGGTTAAAAAACAGAATCAAAACGTCAGTTTTCTTTAATAATTGATCAGAGTAATTTTTAATCAATTCAAGGAATTTAGAAAAAAACGCGGGTTAGAGTCGGAGCCCTTTTGATTAAGCCTTTTAAGGCGTTTTTCTCTATATATAGATGGGGCGGTTGGGCGAGTCTCAAATAGGGTTTTAAGTAGCCCTAGGTAGGGTTTAAAGGACCCTGGCTTTTGGTTTTTTAGCCCGACGGCTTTTGAAAATAATCATTTCGATAAATATAGTTGTATGTAACTTTTTAGAAGATAATATCTGAAATATAGTTGTAATATTTATCTTAAATATTAATGTAAATTGGTATTTAATTGCTTTTTATGTTTTAATGTCATATAACTATACGCCGATCCAGTCGGGACGTTTTTAACGGGCCTTTAAAAAAAGGCCAGAAAGTAGGAGCGTTTAGAGTGGTCGACCCAAAAGTGGCCAAGAGTAAAACAGACGGGCGGTCGTGGTCAAAAATTGAACAAATTTTTGATCCGGCCGCCCTGTTCGCTTTTAGCCCAACTATCGAACGATTGTTAATACATTTTTCACCCCGATCCAAGGCTGCTAACGCCTCTCCCTAGCGAACGTTTTATCGCCCAGAAAATTTTTTTTCGCCTCGGCCTTATTTACCTCTGGCCCGGCCTTAATTACCCCTGGCCCGGCCTTATTTACCCTCAAAGGTCGTCTTATGTCGCTTGCGTAAATCAGGGGAAAATAAGGAAAAATTGAAAGGAAAAATTGGCGAATTAAGGAGGCTAAAAGGCTTAAGGGCCTTATTAATAAAGCTTAAAGACGGTTTTCGCCTCAAAAAGCCAAAGGTTGTCTTTTCCGGCTAAAGGCTTAATCCCCCGGCCGCGCCTTATAAGCGTTTGAAGCCAATTTTAGCGGTTAACTTTGGTATTTGACTTTTTTACTAAGTCAATTGGCCTTAAATTTTTCGTTAAATTTTCGGCCTCTAAACAAATTCGGTCCAGATAAAGTTCAAGGCCTATTCAAAGATTTCGCCAAGTCTTAATAATGAATCTGGGTTTTTCGCGGATTTTTTGAAATTTTTTTTTGGCGTCAAAAAAAATTTTCACCAGACATTAGACGGCCAAAATGGAGTAAAAATATGATTATAAAGAGCTATTTTAGTTTAGCCTAAGTAATTATGCCCGGGTTTAACGATCGTCCCAGACGGTCCGCTTTTTAGGCTAGGCCTATTTTGGCTTTCAACGTAATGAATGCCTATATGAGTTTGAAAAATCTCCTAAAAAGGTTTTTTTGGCCAGTTAACGAAATTTTTTTTGCCCACCGCGGCCGGGTTAACAAACTATCGATAGCCTTGTTTTTTACCTTAAGTCGCCCGAAATGGCCAAAAGCCATAAGGCCGTTCGCAATATTCGATTTCCCCTTGACTAAGGCTGGATTTATTGGCGTTAAGTCAAGGGCGTGCTATAGTGGGGGCTAAGATATGGTATTTAGTCGACGTCGATTATTTTTTTAAAAGTTTTATTTTTTGTTTTCGCGGGAAAAAATTGACCTCTTTTTTCTAAGCTTAAACCATATTCTGGATTGATTGGCTGGCGCTACATTATTCCGTGATTATTTTGGTTGACGAACGACTTCAAAACGCGCCAGTGGGAGCGATGGCCTTTACGCATGCGAATATATCAAGGCCGCCTAGCCGAACTTGACCCCAAAAAGGGAAAATTAAGCTTAAGCGGCCTCTCCATACCCGCCTTAGCCCGTTTAATTGGTCAGGCGCGGTCAAGTTTATTCGTCGACGAGATCTTGCTCGTCGTTACGCCGACCGCGGTGGAAGCCGAGGATCTGTCTTTAGATCTTCGTTTTTTTCAGCCTGAGCTGGAAGTGGTTCTTTTACCGTCCCCCGACCTCAAACCTTTTCTTGATCGCGTTATTAACTCTTATTTAGCCGCCGAACGCTTACGAGCCCTTTTTCGGTTGACCCAAAAAGGCCCCGCCGTCGTCATCGCCTGTATGGCCTCGGCCATGCGTTTGGCTCCGCCGCCTTTAAGTTTAGTCGGGGCCGGTCGACTGCTAAAGTCTGGCCAAGAGATTGATTACGACGATCTAGCCATTTTCTTGGCCTCGTCTGGCTACGTCTCGGTCGGCCAAGTGGAGACGGTGGGGGATTTTTCTTTACGCGGTGGCTTATTAGACATTTTTCCCCCTGGTTTTAGGAACCCGGTTCGGGCCGAGTTTTTTGGAAATTTCCTCGAATCCTTAAGAACGTTTCGCGTTGACGATCAAAAATCCATAGCCCCCCTTGACCAGATTTGGCTTTTACCAGCTTCGGAAGTGATTCTAAATCGCGATAACGGGGAGTCGGCGACTATGGCTTTGGCCGAGTTGGCTTATGAGGCGGGTTGGCTAAAAATGCTGTGGCAACCCATCGCCGACCGGTTTAGGAACAACTTTGTTTTCGACGATTTAGAAAATTGGGCTCCTATCTTCCATGGCCCTCGGGTCTCTTTGGCCGAATACTTAAACGAAAAAACTAAAGTTATCCTTTATGAGCCAGAGACGCTCATGTCTAAAGGCCAAGATATTTACTTGGCCTTAAAAAATCATTTTGATCGCTTAAATTTGGACGAACGCCCTCATTTGCCTTTAGACTCTTTGTTTCAACCGCCCGAGACGATTATCAAGGACGTCTTGCCCCACTCGGTCTGGCAGGTCCGCGAGCTAACGGTCGAAAGTCCAACGACCAACCTCGCCGAGACCATCGCCTTTCCTTACGAGTCCCACGCCAATATGAAGGCCCTCATGGACTCTCCAAGAGTCGCGACTGGCCCATTGGGGCCATTAGTCGCCCGGGTCAGGTCTCTTTTAGGTCGGGGTTTTCAAGTTAACCTTATTTTAAGAAGTCAAGAGCAATTAAAGCGTTTAGCCTCGCATTTGTCGGAATACGAGTTAGGGCCCACCAAATCGACTGGTAAGGGTCAAGTCGCGGGCGAGCTTATATTTTTGGTTGGCCAACTGTCGGTGGGGTTTGTGGCCCCCACTGAGCTAGTGGCCTATATCGCCGAAGAAGAAATTTTCGGTCAGTCGAAAAGGCTTAAAAGACGCTCCGGGAGCGAAGTTCGGATCTTAAAAGGCTTTGGCGGCTTAAGAGATCTAAACCCCTATGATTACGTCGTTCATAATGAGCACGGCATAGGCCACTATATGGGCCTGGTCAACATGATCACCGATGGCGGCCATCAAGGGGATTTTTTGCATATCACCTATTGGGGGGGGATCTCCTTATACGTGCCCGTGGAGCGTTTTGGGGCGGTCACCAAGTATATAGGCTCCTACGATCATCCACCCAAGGTCGACCGTTTAGGCGACGACACTTGGGGCAAGATCAAAAACAAGGTCAAAGAAAGTATCCGGGAAAAGGCCGAGGAACTTTTAAAATTGTACGCCGCCCGGCAGATGACCGAAGGTTTCTCTTACTCCCCCCGCGATACGTTCATGCAAGACTTTGAGAGCTCATTTGAGTTCGAGCCTACCCCGGATCAACAAAAAGCCATTGACGAGGTGATTAAAGACTTAACCTCCAAAAGGCCTATGGACCGCTTAGTCTGCGGGGACGTGGGTTTTGGCAAAACCGAGGTGGCCGTGCGGGCGGCCTTTAAAGCGGTTTTAGACAAAAAACAAGTGGCCATCTTGGTGCCGACCACTATTTTGGCCGAGCAGCACGAAAGAACTTTTGTCGATCGGTTAAAAAATTGGCCGGTTAACGTGGCTTCCTTGTCGCGTTTTAAGAGACCCGCCGAGCAAAGATCCATTATCGAAAAATTGGCTAAAGGCCAGATCGATATTGTGGTCGGCACCCACCGCCTTCTCCAAAAAGATATCTTTTTTAAGGATTTGGGACTTTTAATTATTGACGAGGAACATCGTTTTGGGGTTTACGACAAGGAAAAGCTCAAAAAACTTAGGACTAACGTGGACGTCTTATCTATGAGCGCGACCCCTATTCCTCGCAGCTTGTCCATGTCCATGTCTGGCGTTCGGGACATGTCCATCATCGAAACCCCGCCCCAAGACCGACTGGCCGTTAAAACGACCCTCATTCGGCGGGACGACGACGCCATCTGCGAGGCCATTGAAAGAGAATTAGCCCGGCAAGGCCAGGTTTTTTTCATCCATAATCGGATCTTAGATATTGAGCAGTGGGTTTGGCGGCTAAATAAATTATTGCCTTTGGTGCGTTTTGGGGTGGGTCACGGTCAGATGAAAGCCGCGGAACTGGAAAAAGCCACCCGCGACTTTTTCAACCGCAAGATCGACGTCTGGGTCTCGACCAGCATCGTGGAGTCGGGTCTGGATTTTCCGGCCGCGAACACTATTATAATAGATCAAGCCGACCGGTTTGGCTTGGCTCAGCTTTACCAACTGCGGGGCCGAGTGGGTCGCAGCGACGTCCAAGCTTACGCCTATCTTATGGTCGACGACCCCGATACCTTGACCTTAGACGCCAAAAAAAGGCTCAAAGCCCTCTTAGACCACAGCGACTTGGGTAGTGGTTACCAGATCGCTCTCCATGACCTCCAGATCCGGGGCAGCGGCAATATTTTGGGGACCGCCCAGTCTGGTCAGGCCCATATGGTTGGCTACGAGATGTACGCCCAGCTTTTGGAGCAGGTGGTGCGGGAGCTAAAAAACGAGCCCTACCAAGAAGATTTTGAGCCCGAGGTGGTGGTGGGGATCCCAGCTTATCTACCTGGCTCTTACGCCCCCGACACCGAGGCCCGGCTGCATATTTACCGCCGTTTGTCTAGGGCTCGGGAAACCCGGGAAGTGGACGAGATCGCTTTAGAGCTAAAAGATCGTTTTGGGACCTTACCGGATGAGACTTTAAATCTTTTGGATCTCATGGCCATTAAGGTCATTTTACGGAAAGCCAGGGTCCGACGCTTAGAAAGCGGGAGCGAGGGCATGACTTTAGCCTTTGGTCCTGAGGGCCCCCCGGACCACGACAAGATTATCCAACTGGTCCAAAAAGCCCCTGGCTGTCGCTTGTCTCCGTCCGGCCGTCTTTTTATTACCCGGAATTTTTACGATATTCCTGGTCGTCCTTTAGAAGGGGTGAAGGCTTTTTTAGCCATTTTGGGGTAAAATCTTAGCCCTAAAAGGGGGGCCTTCTTTTTTACCTCCCCCTAAACCCTATCTCAAGGCGGAACCTCGTGGCCTTCAGCGCAAGGAAGAGTAAAAGTTTTTTTTGGTTAAGCCTCTTAATTGTCTTTGGGCTAGTTTTAGGCGCGGGCACTTTTTGGTTTAAGCGTTACTACCACCGTCAGTTGTGGGATCCTGACACGGCCGCCCTAGTTAATGGGCGACCCATTTCCCGGGCCGCTTTAGAAGAACTTTTGGTGGCCGGCTTAAACGCCAGAACGAAGGACAATCCCGCGGCCAGGGCTTTAGCCATTGGCCAGATCTTGGATCGCTTGGTGGTCGAGGAATTGATCCGCCAAAAAGCCGAAGACGCGGGCTTTAATATTCCCGAGGCCGAGGTAAAGGCCTATGTGGCGGCTTTACGGGCTTTAGTGACCTGTCAAGGCGACAAACAACCGGCTCTTTGTCAAGTGGGCCCGGACCCGAAATACGCCAATTTTTTCCAAGCCATCCGTTTAAGGCGACAGCTGGAAAAATTAGCCCAAAAAGTTATCCCCGTGAATTGGCGGCCCTCGAGCCAAAAGTGGCGCGTTTTTTGGGGCGACTTTTTGACTAAAATGCCCAAAGGCCCGGTCTATCAGGCCCAGGTCCTCTTTGTCCAGGCCCATGACGAGGCCTACAAAATCTTAAAAGAGTCTTGGCGACGAAACTTGACCTTAGCCGAACTGGAGACAAAAGTCCGTTTTGGCGGTTACGCCACTCTTTTTTCTCGGGCCATGTCGATTGACCCTTTGGACCCCAAAACCCTGGCCACTTTTGGCCGGGTTAATCTCCGCGACGAGCTGGCCATAAGCTTAGATCCTCCATATTTAACCCAGATTTTTCGTTTACCTAATAGTTACGCCGTGTTAGAGGTCTTGGCCATCCGACCGGCCATCCAACCGACTGAACTCGCCCGAGCTGGGCAAAAGGCCTTTGAGGAAAGTACGGGGCAGGCGACTTTTTTAGCTTGGGTGGCCAAATTAAAAAGCGAGGCCACCATCGTTATTAACCCCAATTATCCCGATTTAGGCCAGTCGACCGGGACTTCGGCTAAGCCCAAGTCCTCGTCCCAGGAAGTTAAGGGGGAAAAAGTCGCCGCCAAAAGCCAAGGGACGATCTAGGAGCTTTAGTCAGAGGACGATTTAAGTTAGCCGAGGGGTTAAATAAGAGTCCTCTGACCTCGCTTAGCTAAAAATGAGGGAAAATTCGCTCCCATCTAAGACGCGTTTTTCGTAAAAAACAATTTTCGCTGGATCTTTTCCGGCTTCTTCTTGGAAGTCGTTTAGCTAGGGTCGTTAAGCGAGCTTTAGGCTATTGTAAACTAAAAAAAACGTTAATATAATTTATGGCGAGCCTTTCTTAGGGTAAAAATCGTCCCGCTAAAAGGTAGATAACAATTTTTTATTATAAATTTACCGTCTTTAAGAGTGTTTTTTATGTTATAATTGACAAATAAATAATAACTATGTGTAAAGCTAATTTTAATAACCCTTAAACTATATTATCAATTACTTAGCCTCCATATATATATCAAAACCATCCTTTTTAAAATAATCGCCAAAATCTAAATCGATAAAAAATGACCATTTGAGGCCTTAGGCGCCCCTCCGACTTAAATAGCTAGCGATTTTTTGAGGCCAAGTTAACCAAGACGTGGGTCGCGAAAACCTTTTTCAACCTTTTTTAGCCCAAGAGCCTTCTTATCGCGAATGTTAACATTTGAATGACTCCTTTATGTTTTGGCGCCATCGAAAAAAAGTGGGGCTTTGACGATGGCCTTAATCTTCTGGCGACCCTTTAAGGAGGTGGCCGGCGAAAATCCCCTTTTTTATTTTTCCAAAAAGAATCAGTTATAAACTATATATGGTTGTTATAGAATTATTATAGGATTTATGTAGTAGCGACCCTGGTCTAAAATCTTTTAGGCCAGGGTTTTTCCCAACTCCTCATGGACGTCTTGTCCAAGCCGCCTTTTTTTAAAGGGGCGGGGTCGTCTTTAAACCAACTTTTTCGGTTTTTAAATAAGGATAGAAAAATTAGCGTTTTTGGCTAATAGGGAGTCGATCTTGTCGTCGTCATGGCTGATCTTAGCCAAAAGTTCCGCTCCCACCTTCGGGATCGCGAATTTAAGGAAAAAGATTAGGCCATTTCGCGGGAGTTAAAATTGACTTTTTTCCTTATGGCTTGGTAAAATTTTAAAAATTAACGCTTAAACTAAATGATTCTGGGGGGGCCAGAAAACGCGGCAGGTTAAAGGCGCCGTCAAGGGAGACCAAAACGGCCAGTTTTTTTCTTTTCGTCGGAAAGCGTTTCGCGCGGCTAAAAAGTTTGCTCTGGGCGCGAATAGCCCCAGCTTCAGTCACGAAGACAGGTTTAGCCTTTTTCGGCTCGTCGCCATTTCGGTCTGAACCAGTTAGGGGCGGAGATTTGAATGTCTAATGATGAAATAGGTTTGAACGTAACCGGCGCCATGGCCGACGTGCAGAACCAATTTGATAGTCGTCGCATTAAAATTGACCAAGTTGGGGTAAAGAAGATTCATTACCCTATTAACGTTAAAGATCGAGCCAATGGCTCGCAGAGAACCGTGGCCTCGGTCAATATGTACGTGGAACTGCCCCATCACCACAAGGGCACCCACATGTCCAGGTTTATTGAGGTTTTAGCGGTTCATCGTCACAGCATCGACACTTCCACCATCCCCTCCATTCTCTCGGACATGTTGATCCGCCTCCAGGCCGAAGCCGCTCATTTGGAATTAACTTTTCCTTTTTTTATGGAAAAAGCCGCGCCAGTGACCGGGGCTTTGAGTCTTTTAGAGTATACGTGCACCTTAGCTGGTAATCAAACTGGCGATGAAACGGATCTTTCCGTCTCTGTCGAAGTGCCAATCACTACCCTTTGTCCCTGTTCCAAGGAAATTAGCTCCTATGGCGCGCATAACCAAAGAGGGGCGGTTACGGTCAAAGTCCGCTATAAACAGTTTTTTTGGATGGAAGATCTTATTCGTTTAGTTGAGAGTTCCGCCTCCAGCGAAGTCTACGCCCTTTTAAAGCGGGCCGACGAGAAGTTCGTGACCGAGCGGGCTTACGACAATCCTCGTTTTGTCGAAGACGTGGTCCGGGAAGTGGCCGTCAAACTCATGGCCAACGACAATTTTACTTGGTTTTCCGTGGCCGCGGAAAATTTTGAGTCCATTCACAACCACTCGGCTTACGCTTTTTTGGAGTTCCAAAGATCCGACGGCCCGCAAGCGGAAAATGGACCCTTAAACGGGCGAAAAAGCGACAAATAGGCCACCAATCTCGTCTTTACGGGTATTTTATATTAATTTTTTTAATAGAAAAATAGTCGCTATTGTTTTGTTTTGTGATTATAAATATATTTGTTTGGTTGATAAATTTATTTTTTAAACTATAAAATGGATATAATTATGAAACTAACGTGGCGATCTAAAGCTCCCGCGCGACTTGGCTGGGGGGAAAGCCCCTTAAGGGATCTCTGGCCACAAGTCAAGGTCTCTCTTGGGCCCGACTCTGGCTCTCTCTTCTCTATAAATAATTTGGCCAACTACAACTATATTAATAGAGGCTCCCTTAAACGTCGGGCCTTCTATTTTTTTAATTGGGCTCGTCAAAGTGGCTTTGTCGACTATTTTAATAACCCCACTTTTATAAGTCGCCTTACGGTTTGCCAGGCCAGCGGCTGGGACAACTATATTAATAGTCAGGCCTTTATAAGTCGCCCTAAGACTAATGGACTGGTCAACTATTTTAATAACCCCGCTTTTATAAGTCGCCTTACGCCTAGCCAGGCTAGCGGCTGGGACAACTATATTAATAGTCAAGCCTTTATAAGTCGCCTTACGACTAGCGGCCTTGTCAACTATATTAATAGCCCCGTCTTTCTAAGTCGCCCTAAGACTAAAGGCCTTGTCAACTATTTTAATAGCCCCGCCTTTCTAAGTCGCCCTAAGTTTAAAGGCCTTGTCAACTATTTTAATAGCCCCGCCTTTATAAGCCTCCTTACGGCTAGCCAGGCTAGCGGCCGGGTTAACTATATTAATAGCCCCGCCTTTATAAGTCGCCTAAAGACAAACGGCCAGGACGACTATATTAATAGTCTCGCCTTTAAAAATCGCGCCATTAATAATAGTTATGGCCCTGGAGTTTGGGCGTGGACAAACTAATAGTTACTGGGGGGCGGCCTTTACATGGTCAGGTTCGCGTAAGTGGGGCCAAAAACGCGGCTCTCCCGCTTATGGCGGCGGCCATTTTAGCCAATGGGCCTTTAAAATTGACCAATCTGCCGGTTTTAGGCGATCTCTTAACCATGGGTCGGCTTTTGACCTTTATGGGCGGGCGAGTGGAGTTTGGCTTGACCGCCAAAAACGAGGCCGAGTTGGACCTAACTCGCCTAAATCGCCCCGAAGCTCCCCACGAGTTGGTCAAAACCATGCGGGCTTCGGCTTTGGTCTTAGGCCCTTTATTGTCCCGCTGGGGTCGAGCCAAGGTCTCTTTGCCAGGGGGGTGCGCCATAGGGGTGCGGCCCATTGATCTGCATTTAAAGGCTTTACGGGCCATGGGCGCCGATTTCGATCTCTCAGGCGGCGACATTGTGGCCAAAGCCCCGGCCGACGGCTTAAAAGGGACCGAGATCCACTTTGAGACGGTCACGGTCACGGGCACGGAAAACCTGATGATGGCCGCGGTCTTAGCTAAAGGGCGGACCGTCGTCGCCAACGCGGCCCGAGAGCCAGAAGTGGTGGACACGGGTAACGCCCTTATGGCTATGGGGGCGAAAATAGAAGGTCTAGGCTCCGACACCCTCGTCATTGACGGGGTTACGTCTTTAAAGGGGACCAGTTACGCGGTGACCCCGGATCGGATTGAGGCCGGCACCCTCCTCGCGGCCGTGGCTTTGGCGGGCGGCGAGATACTCCTTTTAGACTTTCCCCATGCCGTCATGGCCTCGGTCATCGCTAAATTAAAGGAGACTGGCCTTGAATTAACCCCCGAAGGCCAACACTTAAGAGCCAAAGCTCCGTCTGAACTTATGGCCGCCGACGTGGCGACCTTGCCTTATCCAGGATTTCCCACGGATATGCAGGCCCAGTTCATGGCTATGATGACCAAAGCCCAAGGAACCAGCGTTATTACGGAGACGATTTTCGAAAACCGCTTCATGCACGTGGCCGAACTCCGCCGCCTAGGGGCCGATATCGCCTTAGAAGGCCGGACGGCCGTGGTTAGAGGGGTGAAAAGCCTTTCCGGGGCTCCTTTAACGGCCTCGGATTTAAGGGCCTCGGCCAGCTTAGTTATCGCTTCCTTAGCCGCCAAAGAGGAAAGCCAGATTTATCGGGTCTACCACCTAGACCGTGGCTATGAAGGTTTAGACCAAAAACTAGGGTCTTTGGGGGCTTCGATCCGCCGAGTTAAAGCCTAAAAACGGCCGAAGACCTCCATTTTTAGGTTTAAGGGCCTTTTTTCTTCTAGCTAACTTATTGAATTTATTGACAAAAAAATTTTTTTAAAAAAATATAAAAAAACGCTTGACAATAAATCGGACAAGAGTATAATCCGCTCTTGCCGCTTGAGAAAACTCGATGGTTTTTGAAAGCGACCCCGGGCGCGGGTTCAGAACTTTTAGTTGAGTAAAAAAAGTTCAAGATACTTAAAAAAAACTTCTTGACAAGCTCCAATAGTTTTGATAAAATGCTTTAAAACGCTCTGAAAATTGAACTTAAGTGTTCACCTTCAGAATTGGCTCTTTGAAAACTAAATAGCGGAAATGAACATGCGAGCGATTTAGGGCTCTTAATTATTGATTCCTAATTTAGGAAATAAATTTTCCGAAATATATACACGGAGAGTTTGATCCTGGCTCAGAATGAACGCTGGCGGCGTGCTTAACACATGCAAGTCGTACGATAAGGAAGCCTTCGGGCTTCTGGACAGTGGCGCACGGGTGAGTAACGCGTGGGTAACCTACCCTTATGGTTTGGAATAACGCCTCGAAAGGGGTGCTAATACCAGATAAGACC
>JAIROO010000139.1 GCA_031257535.1 Deltaproteobacteria bacterium | reverse complement strand
CGTTTCTTTTGTTTCCTTTGGCCTTCCATATGAATAGGGCCCCCAAGTTGTGGAACGACCCCCGGGCCATGAAAAAAGTCAGTCTAGAGCGCCAAAAGCTTTACCCCAACGTTTTAGAGTCGACCTTATCCAACGCGGCCATTAGCGTCCGGATCCATTCTAATCCGGCTCGCTTTTTCTGGTCGGGCTTGGTCTCCTACTTTGACTTAGTCGATCTAGCGGCTTTAATCCGGGCCGATAAGCTCCCCGCCGTGGACCCCACGGCCAAACTCAATTTTTTTTCCTACTCCATTGGCGCGTTTTTGTCGGAGATCGTCCTCTTCGCCGACGAGGGGGGCTATTATCATGACTCTAAGCTGGTGACCTTCTGCGGGGGGCCAGTCTTTAATCGTCTGTCGCCGGTCACTAAATTTATCTTAGATAGCGAGGCCAACGTCAGGTTATACTCTTTCTTGGTGGAGCACTTAGAGAGCCACCGCAAAACCGACCCAACTCTGGCCCGCTATCTGTCCGACGAGTTTCCGGTGGGCCGCAATTTCCGGAGCTTATTAAACTATCGGCTGGACTTAAAATACCGCGAGAGTCGCTTTCGGGCCTTAGCCCCCCGGATCTACGCTCTGGCTTTAACCCAAGACGACGTGGTGCCGGTCTTTGAGATTGTCGGGACTTTTAAGGGCAGCCGAAGGGACATCCCCATCAAAATCGACGAGCTTGATCCGCCTTACCCTTACCGCCACGAGGACCCGTTTCCGGCGACTGGCCCTTATAAGAGCCAGGGGCAAAAGTTTATGGATAAAATTTTTCGGCTGGCCGCTGATTTTTTGGCCTAAAACCTTGTTTTTGGAGTAAGATAAGGACCTTTAATAACCAACGCTCGCGTAAAAACCCCTTTTTATTTTTGCTGGCTCAGTTATATACAATAAATGGTGGTCATATGTTTTTTGACTCTCGTATATAGAATCGCCGCCTGGTTAAAAACTTTAAATAAGGGATTTGTTTTTACGACCTCATCAATAAGGAGATCGCGTGACAACGATTAACGTGGGTTTGCTTGGCCTAGGCACCGTAGGTTCCGGCGTGGCCAAGATCATGCTCGAAGACGCCAACCTTTTAACCCAAAAACTGGGCTACGACATTCGTTTAGCTAAAGTTTGCGTCCGAAACCTTAACTCTACCCGCAATTTTAGCCCCCCAGCCGAGCTTTTGACCCAAGACGCTAACGATATAATTGGCCAGCCGAACATTCCTTTGGTGATCGAGCTTATGGGCGGCTTGGAACCGGCCAGAACTCTGGTTTTAAAAGCCTTAGACGCGGGGCAGCACGTGGTGACGGCCAATAAAGCCCTTTTAGCCATCCACGGCCGAGAGATCTTTCAAAAGGCCGCCGAGACCGGACGGGCCGTCAAGTTTGAGGCGGCCGTAGCTGGGGCTATTCCGGTTATCCGGGTCTTAAAAGAAGCCTTAACCGCCAACCGGATCCAAAGCGTCTTTGGTATTTTAAATGGGACGACTAACCATATCCTGACCCGTATGACTCAGGACAAGATGACCTTTCAAGCGGCTTTAGGCGAGGCCCAAGAGCATGGTTACGCCGAAGCTGACCCCACTAACGACGTGGAGGGCTTTGACGCGGCCCACAAGCTGTTGATTTTAACGGCCTTAGCTTATGGGGTCCAACCCCAGCTCGCCGACATCCACGTGGAAGGGGTAACGCAGCTTGAGCCAGCCGATATCGCGGCCGCGGCTGAGTTTGGTTACGTGATTAAGCTTTTAGCCACCTCGGCCTTAGACCCGAAAAGCGGCCTTTTAGAGATCCGCCTCCACCCCACCATGCTCCCGGCAAATAGCCTGATGGCCGGGGTCAACGGGGTCATGAACGCCGTGGCTATTCGCGGCCACGCTTGTGGCGACATCTTTCTCTCGGGGGCCGGGGCGGGCATGATGCCCACGGCTTCGGCCGTGATGGGCGACGTCATTGAAGCCTCCCGCGATCTCCAACCCGCAGCCTCGCCCAAGGTCCCAGCTTTAGGCTGGCAAAACCTTCAATCCTGGTCGGTCAAACCTCAAGACGAGACCCAAATGGCCTACTTTTTACGCTTTACGGTTATCGACAAACCCGGGGTGCTCTCGGCTATTAGCGGGGTCTTAGGCCGTCACGACATTAGTCTGGCCCAGGTTATCCAAAAGGGCCACGACAAAGAGCGGGGCGGAGTGACCTTAATCATCCTGACCCACGAGGCTAAGGAGAAAAATCTTTTGACCTCTCTCCGCGAGGCCGACGAGCTGGACTGCTTAACCGCTCCGACTCGCTTGATTCGGGTGGAAAACCGGCTCTAGAAAAAACTTAGAAGCTAAGAAGGTCAGTTACGGCCATAGGGTTTAAAGACCTTAAAAGCCGTAAAGAAGATTTTTTAAAGTTTTTTAATAAAAGTTAATCGCCTAAAATTATAAAAGCGAGCTAGATTACTGGCTCGCTTTTATTTTATAGAGGTAAAAAAACTTTAATTTGAATTTTTTTACTCGTTATATTCCTCTTCGACGAAGCGGTTCGGCCGCCTCGTCAAGGTGTCTTTTGGTAAAGGTTTTATTAACATTCGTTGTTAAGCCGCTCAGCGACGACAACGCAACCCAAAGCGTTGACTAGCCAGGAGTTACCTACAATCCCTTTGAGGCGAGGCCTTAAACCTTTGGAGCCTTCGGCGTTAAGGATTTTTCTATCTGTCCCAAAAACCCTATGGATTCACTGACCATTAGCCGAAATTTCGGCTAATGGTCAGTAGTCATTCCTTCTTAAATAAAGTCTCCTTTGTTCGCTAAAAGACGCGGGCGCCCCCTCGGACGGGCGAAATGAAAATTGTTCCTCGAAAAGGCGTTATACTCCAAAAAAAAATCAATAAACGGCGCTCCAAAGGCCGTTTACGACCCAAAGGCCGATTAATTGATTAGACAACGCGGCGATAAATGAAACCGTCAATACTCAAGGCCAAATCCGACGATCACGTGAAATCCCGGCTCTGGCATAGGACTGGCCGTGATGGGAGTGTAGTATTGATTGAAAATATTCCTCAAGCTAATTGAAGTATTATATTTGACGTCGGCGGCTGTTCCTTCGAAGCCAAAAGACAAATTCGCCGTTTGAAAGGCTTTTCTAAAATTTGAGGAAGAACGAACCCCATTCGTCGACATAGACTCAGCATGGGCGCCGCCCGACATAACCGCGTTAAGATCCGCGAACAACAATGTCGAATCAGTAACGTTACCCTGATATTTTACGCCTAATTTGCCCCAACGCGAAGGATGTCCGTTATGATTGGTTTTAAACCCCGTTCGAGGATCCTCCGTGCGATAGTTCAATAGAGTCAACGAGCCATATGGAGTCAAACCAATATCGCGAAAGTTATATTCTAACTCTAATTCGACGCCGCTATTTACCGCTTTAGAATAGTTGATATATTGGTAATTTCCAGTGTTAGGAACGTTCTGCATCGAAAAGCCATTTGTTAAGTCATTATAAAACAAAGCTAAATCCGCTCTAAAGGCTCCGTTGTCGTATCTTACGCCTAGTTCGTAATTTTCCGAAGTTTCAGGCTTCAAATCTGGATTGGCTAATAAAACGCCAGACCCCATAAATTTCATGGTTAAATTGGGATTTCTGTAGCCTTGCGAATATAACGCCCTTAAGTATAAATTAGAAATCCCATTCCAAACGACGCCGACATTTCCAACCAATTTTTTTTCTTCGCTACTATCTAACATCCGGGGATTAGCGCTATATTCTTGCAATTCAATTTCAAACCAGTTTTCCCTCAATCCTAAAGTAAATGTAAAATCGCCGGCTTTAATTTCGTCCTGCCCAAAAATAGCCATCATTTTTTGAAAGCCACCTTGTCTAGCGCCAGTGGTTCTGACTCCAGCTCTATTAAAAGAATAGGCTTGAGATATCATGTCCGCTTTATCAAAATCAAATCCAAGTATTAAGTTATTTGGTCCAAAGACCCATTCGCTTTGGATAGATCCACCGACAGACTCGTGCTCAGCGTGAGTTCTTGCCGTTTTAGAGCCAGGGTTGTGCGTCGAACTGTTTATGGTCGCGTCTGATCCGTTGATTCTTTTAGTCTTTTGATAAAAACCCGTAACCGAAATTTTTGCGAGATAATTTGTTAAATCTCTTAATTCGAACCGTCCAGTGTAGCTAACTCGATCTTGTTTGGGGGTGACTCCAACCGTGGCGCTGGTTACCTCCCAAGGTTTCGCCGGCACAATGATCCCATCGCTTGGTCGAGTTCTCGTTAGAATTGTCTCATGAGTAGCTTTATTTTCCTCAAACATAAAACTTACCATTCCGCCACCCCAGTCGTAGGCCAAATTTCCGTTGTAATTACGATTGGTAAAGGAGGAATGCCAAACTCGGTCGTGGGGGATTCGGCGATCTTTAGCGTTGACTCCGCTGCCCGATAATCTATAACTAAACCCTTTATAACGACCAAATATGGCGGCTTTTGGCTCAAAAGCCTCAGTTGACCCATCGAATATACCGCCAATAAAGGCGCCGACTGGTTTGTCGTTATCCTGGCCTTGGGCCGTTTTGGTAATAATGTTCACAACGCCACCAATGGCTTCAGGTCCGTACAAGACCGACGCGGGACCTTTAATCACCTCGATTCTTTCAATGTTAGAGGGGTCGACGTAATAAAAGGAGCCATCTATGCCCGTTAATTGCGGTTGTCTAACCCCGTTAACTAATATCATGGTCCTGGCCGCGCTCATGCCCCGGATCATGACGCGTCTAGCCGCCCCCACGCCAGTTTGACCGTGAATCATGACGCCAGGAATATCCCATAATTGGCTGCCAATATCCAATTGAGGGTTACGCCGTAATTCCTCATCGCCTATGACAGAGACTGACATGGGGAGCTCTTCCAGTGGCCTTTCCGTTCTGGTGGCCGTAACCATAAGCTTTTGAACCGCGATAGTCTCGTCGTCTTGCTGGGCTATCGCCAAATCGCCTGACCAACCTAAGATAATAGCGACCGTTGAAATTAAAACGAGTTTTATAAAACGCGCCCTCGATTCTTTAACGCGACCATGAAAAAGGGATTTTGCCCAAAACCAAGAAAAAAACTTGCCCATTAGTTCTCCTCAGCGCAAAGCTATCGCTAGGACCGCAAAATAATTATATTATTTTACGGGCTAATGAATAACTTTATGTTAATAAGGTTAATTAATACTTATGATAATTACTAAATAATAAAATAATTATCAGTTCAAAACTGTACATTATGCATTTTTAATGACTATTTAATTATTTACCTCTTTTTCACTGTCTATTTTAGTCATTTCTTTGCCATTATTACCAGACATTACAGTCTCAATAAATTATTTAGTTTTATGAAAATTACTCTACTATGTCTCTAAATTTTTTTCTGTAACCTTAACTACTGTATCTAAGCAGTTTATCCTGGTCCATTTTTAAGCTCGGACCATTTTTGGTTTTCTGATTGAAGGCGAGCTCTACTATATAAAGATATAATTTTTTTATAGTATGACATTAAACAAATATTATTATATATATTACTATATTTTAATATAATAATTTTAATGTTTATTATTAATGTAGTGTATAATTGAGTTGTATTAATTGTAAGAAGATTTATTGACGTTTTTAAGGCGAGATATATTTGGAAGAATTTCTTTAAGTTATTTAAACATGAACAGATTATATTATTTGTTTTTTGAATAATATATAGTAAATATGATTGTTTAAATAATAATAATTTATATAATATTAGAGAGAGAGAGAGAGAGAGAGAGAGAGAGAGAGAGAGAGAGAGAGAGAGAGAGAGAGAGAGAGAGAGAGAGAGAGAGAGAGAGAGAGAGAGAGAGACAAAAATTT
>JAIROO010000133.1 GCA_031257535.1 Deltaproteobacteria bacterium | reverse complement strand
ATGAGGAGATGATGGCGACCGGCTTCCGAAGCGGGTTCCACGACCGTGGGCAGCTGGCACAGTTCCTCAAAGACGTACCGAGCCGCCATGCCCGCGTGGTAACTAGTGCCACAGGCCGTGATGTAAACCTTATGGATCTTCTTAAGCGTAAAATCGTCCAGGGGCGGGCGGGTCATCTTTAGAGAAAGATTAGGCCCCACGTACTGGGATAAGGTATTAGCCAGAACTTTAGGTTGTTCCTTTATTTCCCGTAAAAAAAAGGGTTCTTTGACAATCTCGCGCACTAACGTTTTCCGTTTTTATGGTTTAAGCGCCGAATTCGAAGGCGAAGGCCGACTCTTGGCTCTAACTTTTTGAGGTTTTTATGGTAAAAGCGACGAACTCTAAGGTCGACGGCCGACTCTTGGCGCTAACTTTTTGACGTTTTATGGTTAAAGCGACGAACTTTAAGGTCGACGACCGACTCCTTAAGGCGCTCTAACGTTTTCCGTGTTTATGGTTAAGATGACGAACTCGGCGACGACGGCCGAAAGAGACCAAAAGATTAGGAGTTTGATTTTCCCGAAAAATACGGGCCTTCGTCCAAGACTGGCCCGGAGCTAAGACCACGCCCGGGCCAACCCAAACGTCTTTTAAACAAACGTAAGGCCCGACGACGGCCCCGGACTCGACTTTGGTGGCCCCTGTCAGAACCACGCCCGGACCTAAAGTCACGTCTGGGCTTAACCGAACCGCGGCCTCAATATAAGTGGTGGCCGGGTCAGCCATGGTCACCCCAGCCAAGAGCCAAGAGGCGTTAATCTTAGACCGCAAGATAGCCTGGGCCCGGGCCAGATCCAGACGGTCGTTTACGCCCACGGCCTCGTCGGGATCCGGGCTCATAACGGCCGCGGCCGTAAGACCCCGCGCCCGAAACTCAGCCACGACGTCGGTTAAGTAATACTCGCCTTGGACGTTATTGGGTTTTAAGGCCTTTAAAGCCGAAAACAAAGGCTTGGCCTCAATGACGTAAACCCCAGTGTTAATCTCCAGAATATGAGCTTCGGCCTCGGTCGCGTCTTTGGCCTCAACGATCTTTAAAAGCCAACCGTCTTGGTCGCGAACGATTCGGCCATAAGCGGCCGCGTCGTCAACGCTAACCGTTAAACAAGACAAGTCGGCTCCTAAGGCTTTGTGCGCGGCCAATAAGTCCAGTAAAGTCTGGGGGGAGATTAAGGGGACATCCCCAGGTATTATAACGCAAGGCCCTAAGAAGTCGGCCAAAGCCGCGGCCGCGGTCAAGGTGGCGTGACCCGTGCCCAGTTGCCGCTCTTGCCTTACGAAAACGAGATTAGGCCACTTCGGAGCCGCGGCCTCGACCATCTCGGCTCCCACGCCGGTGACGACCACGATAAGCGAAGGCGACAAAAAACTAGCCGCGTGCAAGACGTGGTCCAAGAGAGCGCGCCCCATGAGCTCATGAAGAACTTTCGGCCGGGCCGACTTTAAGCGCTTACCCTGACCCGCGGCCAGGATAATAACGGCCACCGGGTCGGAGCCCAAAGGGGTCAGGGTAGCTAAAGGGCCTTTCTCCAGGGCGGGCTTTTTAGGGGCGCGTATAGCTTTGGCCTCTTTAGGGGCGCGAATAGCTTTTGGCTCTTTAGGGGCTCGTATAGCTTTTGGCTCTTTAGGAGCTCGTAAAGCTTTGGCCTCATAAGGGGCGTTAGGCTTTTTTGGCTCCTTAAGGTCGAAAGAGGAAGATTTTTTGGTCGCCCTTCGCGACAATTTGGAGAACTCCTTAAAAGACAAGAGATTTTACGAAAACTGGCCTCAAAAAGGGCTTTAACCTGAAAAGATCATAATGGTTATAAGACCAAAAAAAGAGCCGCTAAACTTAAAACCGCGTAACTAAAAAAAACGTTTAACTTTAAGGCCTAAGGCTAGCCAGCCTTTTTTTGGCCTTTCGCGAACTTTGGCTATCTTACCAAAAAAAGACCTAAATTGATAACGTCACAAATTTTAGCTAATTATATAGACAATAAATATTTATTAACTAAATAAAAATAAGTTAATAGGCTTATTTTATAAATATTAATCAAACTTTTAACTTAGCCCCTAAAGCCATTTTAAAAAGTCTTTCCCGCCAAAAAAACCCTAACCCCGAAAATAAGCCCTGACCGCCAAAAAACCCTAACCCCGAAAATAAGCCCTGACCTCAAAAAAAAACCGCGGCGCCTTTAACTTTCGTCCATTAAATAAGGAGAAAGCTAAGGGCGAACGCGGCGTTAGCGTCAAACCCCTAAAAAAACCTTGGCTTTTTTAGGGGTTAAGAAGCGAATTAGCGGCTTGGTTCCGCGGAAATTTCCGCCAGGGTTTTAAAACCGAGATGGCGAGCATAAAAAACAAAGCCAGCATTTGGAAAAGACCGCCAATCAGGCTGTTGAGCCAGTTGGCCACGTATTGGGGGTCGTTTAAGGCGGCCAAGCCATATTCCTCGGAGATGGGCGGCTGGCCATTAACCGTGGGCCCTAAGAAAAAGGTGCCAAAAAGGATACAAAAGATCGTCAAAATCCACTTAATAGTGACCCAACGATGTTTAAAAAAACCCCAAGGGGTAAGTCCAGAAATTAAAAGGCCCGTGAGCAAAGAGCCCAAGGCCCCAGGAATTATGGCCAAATCGTCGACCAAGACGCAAGCCAGATTATAACCATAAAGTTCGGGGCCCGAAGTCGCTGGCCCTAAACAAAAGATCATTAAATTAAGGGAAATAGCTCCACCAACCCAAAGGCTAACTAAAACCAGGTGGAGAAATTTCAATATTTTTTGTCCGCGATGGCCAAATTTTTTCATAGAATCCTCGCCAGAAACCCCCTGACTTTAGTCAAGGGAGGGATCGCGTCTGTGTTACGCGGGCCAATATATTAAATTAAAATATGTTAAAAGTTGTTACTAACTCGCCCCGCCGCCACCTCTTTAAAGGCCAACGGCGCCCTGAGCGCGAAAAAAAACGCTCAAGAAAGTCTCCGGCCAATAGGCGCTAAAATTTCCCAACGCGGAACTTTTTTAGGCCAGGGTTAAACGTCGTTTCCTAGGTCTTAACGCGTGGTCTTTGGTCGCGGCCGACGTAAACGCCGGCCGCGACCTTCTTTGGCTGGCCTTGGACTAACGCCAAGGCGCGGCGTAAATACGCCTTACGTTGAGAGGACTAAGATATTAACCCGCTTTACGTTCTACAATAGCCCGTGACCTTAAAGTCGCGGATTAATTTACAGTGAGCCTTCCATCAAAATTATATTAATTTACTGACATATTGTCAAACTAATAAAAAAATCAAAAAAATTTTTAAAAAAAATATTTTTATATTATTTGAGCAAGTTTGAACGCAATAGGTCCGAGATTGGCGGTCAAGGGAAACTTTGAAGGCCCAAATGGCGTTAAATGTCGGTTAGGCGTAAGGGGATCTAAATCGAGGATCATTTTGAGGTGGCCAAAAGTTAGAGCGCCAAAAAAGAGTTCCAACAGTCGGGCCTCAGATTTTTTGGAGCTAAATTTAGGAGGCCAAGGCCTAAAGAAGGCGGGGACGAGTTTTTAGGCGCTTGTTCCCAAAAACTCTCCTGACTCGCCGCATCGCCCCGGAGTCATGAAACAAATATTTTTTTCAACTTTTTACTGCGAAACAAATATTGTTAAAAAAAATTATTCCTGGGAATAGCGATCACGGGAGTAAATATTTTTTTCAGACAGTTTTTAGCGATCACAGGAGTAAGTTATGGTTTTTTTCGACCTCATTTATATAGACTCTATATAGGTAAATAAGTTAAAAATTAACAACCAACAACATGTATAGTTTTTCCATTATATACTTGGGTATTCCAATAAATTTTTTCAGCCCAAGACTTTTTCAAGTCTCGGTCAAAAACAACCAACCAGCCTTCATTCACGCCCGCGGAATCCATATAACCAGACAGTTGTTCTAAGCTTTTCGGCAAAGAAAAATATCGCTCGTTAAGTTTAGCCTCAATTAAGTATTCGCGACCGTTAAAAATGGCGGCTATATCAACGAAGCCCCGATCTTCAGAAAATTGTGTTTTTTAGGCGCGCAAGGCCCAGTAATAGTAAATTGTTTAGCGAACTTAACTTCCATGGGCTCCTCATTAATAAGATCGCTTAAGTCGTTTAAAGTTAGTTTTTGAAACTCAACGGCGACTGGGAACGTTTTTGGTGGACGGTAATTAGACGCGGTAAATTTGGACTATCTAAAAAACTTATAATAGATTGTAACTGAAAAATCACCAGAACTCAAATCACGCTGGCAATATAGGCTAAGCGTAAAATAAGCCTACTGTGGGTACAAAAATGTTATTAATAAGAAACATTCAAAATAGTTTTAAACCAAAAAACATCTCATGAAGAGACGGTGCCCCAGCGCCTCGACGTATGAAACAATTTTTAAACTTTTTTTAAATCGCTAAGTACATGTTTTTTACATAAAAACGTGTGTTTGCCTATTTTAACTATACCAATGGTTTGATTAGCTCTGATCAATGGATAAAATAATTACATCCATTTTTTTAGCAAAAAAAATGACAGTTTTGAGCGTCATAATAGTCAATCGCGGCGAAAAAACGTCCACCAGGCTATATACTATTTAAGGTTATTCCACCTCCGAATAACTAAATAGCGATCAATCTGACTCTTATGCTTGGACCGTGGCCGTCCGCGTCATTTTGGCGTCGTACTCTTTCCCGCCTCTGAGCTATAAAATAAATACTTTTTTGGATTTTTCAAGATTTACTAAGCGAAAGGAGCGAGAATCAGCGACGATCCCTCAGTTTCATTAGGCGGGGTGGGCGACAGGACCATGGCTAGTACCGTGAAACACGAGCTATTTAAATTTGAACCGTTTGGCGACTCAATTGTTTTTGGCGGTTTTTAAGGGTTTTGACGGTTTTTAATAGTTTTGACGTTTTTTTGGCGGTTTTTGATGATTTTTGGGGGTTAAAGACATTGGGTCACATTTGGCGAATTTAGGGCTCGTAAAAACCTTTGAACTTTTAGGCGCGTGGCTCTACTATATAAGCGAATCTCTAATTTTAGAGACCACTATATATTGTATATTTACGAGCCAATAAAGGTTTTTTACGAGCGCGTCATTTTTCTTTTGGTTTTTTTGGGCTACACGTCCAGCTCTCTGACGTTTAAGGCGTTTTCTTGGATAAACTCCCGCCGCGGCTCGACCTGCTCGCCCATAAGCACGTTAAAAATGTCGTCGGCGTCCATGGCGTCTTGGACGTTAACGCGCAAAAAACGGCGATTTTTCGGGTTCATGGTGGTGTCCCAGAGCTGATCTTTGTTCATTTCCCCTAGGCCTTTGTACCTTTGCACGCGTAAGCCTTTTTGGCCAACGCTTTCCATGTCCTCTAAAAGCTCGGCCTCGGACATGAGCTGGTACTTGCGGTCCTTATGGGAGACCGTTAAAGGTGGGGTCAGGCCCTCGGTTAAACTTTGCCGCAGCTTAAAAAACCGCTGAAAAAAGTCCCCGTCTAAAAAGTCCTGGGATAAATTCAGCTTTTTCCGCTTATCGTGGAGAGCTGGCAAGATCACCCGAAAACCGACTGGCGCGGTCTCGTCTTCGGCTTCCCCATTGGTTAAGGGAGCCGGGGTCCCCACCACGAGTTCGGCGTCCAAACCCACGCCCCTTAACTGGGCGACTAAGTTATTGACCCAAGCCTCGTCCAAAAAGCCTTTGGGGTTGTCTTTGGCGGCGGCGAAAACCACGGGCCACAGCCGAGGCGGAAAGCCGCGGCGGCTTAAGCTTTCTTTTAAGTCCCGCTCGGCGACGATATTGTTTAGATAAGTCTTAAGCTGGGCCCCAGTTAAAGGCTCGCCGCTATCGCCTTGAATCTCCCGACCTTCCACGTAACGGCGCATGGTAAAGTCCCTTAACCCGGTATCGTCTTTGAGGTAGTGCTCTTTTTGGCCTTCCTTGATGCCGTATAAAGGGGGCTGGGCGATAAAAAGATGCCCGCGAGCGATGAGTTCGGGCATTTTTCGGTAAAAGAAGGTCAAAAGCAAGGTCCGAATGTGGGCGCCGTCCACGTCGGCGTCGGTCATGATGACCACCTTGTGATACCTTAGCTTCTCGATCTCCGCCCCAATGTTGCCGTCTTTAACGCCAGTGCCTAAGGCGGTGATGATGTTGCGGATCTCTTGGCTCGAGATAATCCGGTCAAAACGAGCCCGCTCCACGTTTAATATCTTGCCCCTTAAGGGTAAAATAGCCTGAAAACGGCGGTCGCGCCCGGATTTGGCGCTGCCGCCCGCCGAATCGCCCTCAACTAAGTACAACTCGCACTCGGCCGGGTTTTTAGACTGACAGTCAGCCAATTTACCGCACAAAGAGTGGGTTAAAGAGCCTTTTCTGACCAGCTCGCGGGCTTTACGGGCCGCTTCCCGAGCCTGAGCCGCGGCCACCACCTTGTTGACGATGGCTTTGCTAACCGAGGGGTTTTCCTCGAAAAACACGGCCAGCTTCTCGTAAACCAAGGTGTCGACTAGGCCTTTGACGTTGGCGTTGCCGAGTTTGCTTTTGGTTTGACCCTCAAACTGGGGCTCGGGGATTTTGACCGAAATAATGGCCGTCAAACCCTCGCGCACGTCGTCGCCCTCTAAAGCCTCAAACTTTTGGTTTTTAGACAACTTAGCCGAGGTCATGTACTGGTTAACGGCCCGCGTTAAAGCCGTCCTAAAGCCAGACAAATGGGTCCCGCCGTCGACGGTGTTAATATTGTTAACGAAGGACAAAACCTGCTCGTTATAGCCGTCGTTGTACTGGAAGGCCACTTCCGTGTAAACGTTGTGCTCCTCGTTTTGGCCCTCTAAAAAAACGGGTTTGTCGTGGAGAGCTTGTTTTTTGCTGTTTAAATACTGAACGAACTCGACCAAGCCGCCTTTGTACTGAAACTCGGCGAACTCGCTGGTCCGCTCGTCGCTTAGGGAGATGTAAAGGCCTCGGTTTAAAAAGGCCAGCTCCCTTAAACGCTTCGCCAAAATGGCGAACTCAAACTCCGTGGTCTCAAAAATCGTGGCGTCGGGTTTAAAGTGGACCATGGTTCCGCTCTTTTGGACCGCCCCCAAAGTCGAAAGCTCGGTCACGGGGTGACCTTTTTCGTAGCGCTGGCCATAACGGACATGAGCCCTTTTGACCTCCACCTCTAACCACTCGCTTAAGGCGTTAACCACCGAAACCCCGACTCCATGGAGACCGCCGGAGACTTTATAAGTTTTTTTGTCGAATTTGCCGCCCGCGTGGAGGCGGGTCATGACCACTTGGACCCCGGGGACTTTTTCCGTGGGATGGATATCCACGGGAATGCCGCGGCCATTGTCTTTGACTCTTACGGTCCCGGCCGCGGAAATCGTCACTTCGATCCGGTCGCAAAAACCAGCCATGGCCTCGTCAATAGAGTTGTCCACCACCTCGTAAACTAGATGATGTAACCCTTGAGAGGACACGTTGCCAATGTACATGGCCGGACGTTTGCGGACCGCTTCTAAGCCCTCTAAGATCTGGATATGATCCGCCCCGTAATCTTCTTGAGCCTTGACCGCGTCGACTTCGCTCATGAGTCTCCTAATCTAATCGCGGATAAAAATATCGCGTTTAAAAGATCTCCAAAAAATAGGCTAAAAATAGTTTTTTTACCCATAAGGAGAGGGATAAAAAGGAAAATGGGGATTTTGGTTAAAAAACTAGTACCTTGTAACATCTAAATTGAAGGATAAAGCCTTCTCAGTTTTGTCCTGGCTTCGGCTGTAGTAAAGTGCCAATTTATCTTGGCACATTGGTTATTTCTATCCTTTTGCCAAGC
>JAIROO010000104.1 GCA_031257535.1 Deltaproteobacteria bacterium | reverse complement strand
GAGGTTTGGGACTTCCTCTCGACAAAGTTGGAAAAGCTTATTACGGTAAGCGCAGTTCCCACCACTTGAGTTCTTTAACTTGTCGCGACAATCGCCAGGATCTGAGGCGGCGACCCTTTGGGCGTCATTACCTTTCCAACGTAGGTTTGTTTCCAAACCTTAGTCTTGTGACCTAACCAACCTCCTTTCGGAAGCCGGTACCCTTCAGGGTAGCGGTAGTTCACCTAAGGATTTTCGAAAAATTTATAAATGTTTTTAACGTGCGGATTATCCCAAAAAAACGCGCTTTATGAAAGCTCTGGCGTCCATAAAAAAGCTTTTTTCCCCGAACTCAATTCTCCTCGCCTCGCGCTAACCTGACAACTTTATCAAATGTCACTCTATTAGTGCTGGTCAGCCTAAACGCGTCAGTATATAGCGTTTTATTTTCATTAACGCTTGAGTCTAAGGCGAGTAAAAACCGATTGTCAAGGCGGGATAAAAGAGTTTTATAATAGTTAACAATACTTTTATTTTTTTTTTTTTTTTTTTTGATTAAAATTGAGGTAAATATTAATAATTGTTAAATAATCTGCGATTTTAAGGAAACCAAAATCTAGAGCCCGACGGGCGATTAGCTCTTGACTACATTTAAAGTAACGGCTCAGCGCGTCGCTCTTGTCTTTCATTTCAAAAGTGGAATCTCGCCATTTTTTCTTGAAAACGTCGCTGGGAACTAGGATCTCAGTGGCCACGGCGTTACAAAGAGTTTCTAGAGAATTTACCTTCGCCAAAAAAGGTCCGAGATTAAAGAGGCAGTAGGTATTTAGGCCAACATGAACGAACTCGTGGAGGAGAGAAAATAGCTGACCACCTTTTGAATCCATGGAATTTATGAAGATCAGGGGAGCGTAGTCGTCTTTGAGCGTAAAAGCGCGAAATTCCGCGACATTAAGCTGACGATGATTGTCGTCGCCAACTACGCCGTTCATCATAAAGATAACGCCAGTGGAGCTTATTTTGTCTCTCAGAATATTGAAAGAGTCAGGAATATCCTTAGACTTTATGTACCACCTCGCGTCTAAATCTAAAATTTGTCGAATTTTAGTGGTTAGGTCAATTACGGAGTCTTTTTGGTCAATCGAGCCAACAAAAGGATTTTTTTCTCCACCATTATCGGTTATGTATTCGCGGGTCCAATCTTGAATATTCTCCATCTGATGAAAAGTATCATAAAGGTCGCGGCTCGGAGTTAAATTGTTTTGGCTACTTACCGTCCTATAACTAAACAATTCGCTTTTTTCGCGCGGAGGTTTATTGAGAAAAAAGTACCCAAAAGGGATATGGGTCTTTTGGCTGAATTTTTCCAGAGCGCTAAGAGCCAGCTTTTCCTCATTGTTCAACCATTTTTTGATTTGCTCTTGGTCGGAGTCTGGCAAATTTACAGTGGCTAAAACCCATCGCCAAATTTCTGGCGAAACTGTGACTGTGACTTTGGACATAGGCCAGAATTTATTAATCCTTTTGTAATTTAAAAGTTCTATGAATAGGTAATTATTATAACATATATTTATTGAAAATTGTAATATTAAAAACAAAAATATATAAGTAACTAAATTAGTTTTATTATTGTAAAATTTTTGTTGATTTCAAAGAATTTTTAAAGATAATTATTAGAGTATAGTGACTGATAGATAGCTTAAATATATTTAAATAGTAAAATAGTACAATAATAATGAAAAAATAAGATAATAAGGTAAAAAGATTTAAGCCAATATATTTTTACCATTTTCTTGGCCTAAAGTCAACGTTTTTTTGATTGCCCTAGCGGTTGATTGCCTATCAACAAGACGATTTACAAACGGTAATCTGTAGTCGCTACAAATAGACGACTAAATAACGGCCATTCTAATTTTGGCTTCTTCTAAAGCGGGCCATATTTGGCGCCGCCTTTTGAGGTCGGCCAGAAATATGAACTCAAGATAATAGGTTAACCGATCGCCGTGATGATTTAGCTAAAAATTAAGGCCTAAAGAATAATCAGATTTGGGCGGGAGCATAACGCATTTGGCCAAATGGGCCTAAGGAGTCGCGGTTAGGCTCATTTTTCAGGTTTTCCGCCAAATTGAAAATCGCTGGCCTTTCGCCCCGCGTCGTCACCGTCTTGACAGGGAGATTTTACTTGTGATAACATAGCCCACATAACGAAAAAGGTAAATAAGAAACGAAATACCTTTTTTTTGTCATGGAAAATTAATTTAGAGAATTGGTTTCGAACAATTTCAGGATCTTCAGTTCTAAAAAAACTCGACTGTGTATAGATAATTTTAATTAACATGATCCCTCGGCCGCGTCAGTTGGAAAACATAAAGTCCGATGGCGTTATCTTTGTAGAAAGTAAAAAAATCCATGGTTACCTCTCCTTAAGTTGGGGTGATGACGGTAATAAAAGATCTATTTTCCATCCGCCAAAAGATGGAAAAGCCGAACTTTTTGGTTTTGGGAGTTTTACCGGACGGCCTTTGTTGAGCAATTTTTTGGTTTAAGCCAAAGAGGACGCGGCGGTTTATTAAGAAGACAAAAAGCGTCTCAAAAAATTACGCCTATAAGTCCACCCTCTGACGACTTGATTTTAGCTAAAATTTTTACAATCGCTGTATTTAACTAATATAAATGAAAATATAAGCATATAATAATGTTAAAGTTTAAATATGGACTTTAATAAATGTTTATATTCAGTCATAATAATGAAATAAAAATATAATGACTTATCCTACTTTTGTTTTATTTATTTTTCGCGCTCCAGTATTTTAGGCGAGGAGCATTGATTTTGTAAAATGACCAAGCTTAAATTTAAACATATTTTGAACTTGATTAAGCGCATTCAAAGTTTAACTTTATCTTTGAAAGCGGCTTTACTTCATTCATTATTCTTCCATTGTATGTTTTTTGTTTGTATTTGGGGAATTGTAGGCCTATCGTTCTCAACCGAGTTTCAGGGCATGCAGCCTGAGCTTTTGAACTTGGACATCATGGGCCTGCTCAGCGACCGTCAAGAAGAGGCCGACCAGTTAATCGAAGAGGAAGAGGTAAAACCACCTGAGCCGGAACCAGAGCCAGTGGCTATGCCGCTGCCGCCGGAGCCTGAACCTGAACCAGAAAAACTGGAAGACGAAGTTATAACTCCTGAGCCGGAAAAGCTGCCTTTACCGCCGCCGCCCAAACCCAAGCCTAAGCCCAAACCTAAGCCCAAAGCTGAGCAAGGCCAGAAAAATAGAACCGCTAAAAGTTTAAACGCGCCAAAAAATACCGAGCAAACTAGAAAATATCTCTCCGAATTGGGTCGCCACTTAAACCGGCACCTAGTTTATCCAACTGAGGCCAAAATAAATTATTGGAGCGGTAAACCTAGGATCAACTTTACGGTGACCCAAGACGGGAGCGTTTTAGCTGGGTCAATAAAAGTGGTCGAAAGCTCTGGCCACGAGATTCTCGACCAATACGCCATAATGGCCGTAAAAAATTCGTCGCCTTTCGCTCCCCCGCCTTTAAAGGAGATGAATATGACCGTGACTATAAATTTTTCTAAGGAAAGGCTTAGTTAAGATTTAAAAAATGGCGTTATTTATCTATAAACGTTATTTTAATAATTATAAATATAATATAGTCTATAAATAGCTTTAATAATTCGAAATATAACTCAAACGTCTCTTTGAGATAAGCTAAGGCTTCGCCATTTGTCTGGCGTTTTAAGGAAATTTGGTTGTTAATACATCTGGCTACCTATCAAGTCGGTTTATTTTTGGCGGCGAAAAATAAGTCGTCAGCTAAGCTTTAGTTTTAGTATGTTTGATATAATACACATTGGTAACGCTCCCATTTTTTTTGTATTTATGACATCTAAAAAATACCAAATTAAACCACCCCCGCTCTTCCCCTCCGGGCTCTCAGCTTCAGACTGGCCCCTTTAACCGCGGATTTTGACTGTCCTTAGGGCCTTCCTTTCAGCGCGACTACCTCTTGCCTCTCTTTCGGAGAGAAGGGCGCGCGCTTACTGCCCGCGGTATTCCCCAAAAAATATTCTCTCCGTATAAGGCGCGCCTCCCTGTCAACGGCAGCTCACTCAGACCGCTCCCGCCCTCTCTCAGCGCGCTTCGCCCTCTCAGGGGCCTTTTTACAGGCGGCCAAAGTCAAGCGTATCGTCAGCCACTTTTTCCAGAAAGGCGTGATCGTGCTCAACCGCCACAAGCGTGGGGCGGCATTCCAAGATGAGTTTTTCAATGTCCATTCTGGACTGGATATCAACCCAGCTTAATGGCTCATCCCAGACGTATAAATGGGCGGAGGACGCGATGCTCAGCGCGAGATACGCTTTTTTGAGCTGGCCCTGGCTGAGGCCGCTTACACGGGCCCCAAACTGGCTTTTTTCAAAGCCAAGGCGGCTCAGAAATGTCATAAACCTGGTGTGATCCGCCCCCATGGAAAGAGAGAACTCTTTAAGGGTAATGTCCTGAGCCTCAGGCTTTTGGGGGACGTATGAGATCGTGACTCCCGGGGCCATATGGAAATCTCCCTCTAGAGCCAGAACCTCCGCCTTGCCCGAGAGGAGCTTTAAGAAAAGGGTTTTACCGGACCCGTTGGGCCCTTTTACGGCCAGGACTGAGCCAGGGCTTAAGGAAAAAGAAAGGCCCCTTACGACAGGCGCCCCGCTGTACCCCAGGGTGAGGTCATTTCCGTAAGCGAGTGGTTTTCCGTGATACGTAAGGGGCGCCATGCTGAGCCGCCCGCTCTCTTCCGTGTTTCTTATGAGGGCGCGCTTTTCCACGAGAGCTTTCTGCCGCCTCTGCTCAATGTTTTTGGCGCGCTTTTTGGCTTTGGTGGCTTTACGCCCGATAAAGCCTCTGTCAACAGGGCCGTTTCCTTTTTTCTCTTTTTCCGTCATGTCTCCCCAGCGCCCGGCTTTTTCTGACGCGTTTTTAAGTCTTTGTATGTCTTTTCTGAGTTTTTCTTCCCTCCGCTCTTCATCCTTTTCTCTCATCTCCCTGTTGGCCAGATAAGAACTGAAATTTCCTTTCTCCAGATCAATTCCCTGCCTGTTTATATACAGAGTGTGATCTGAGGCTTGGTCCAGAAGGGCCCGGTCGTGGGAGACCAGGAAAAAGCCCTTTTTCGCGGAAAGGTAATCCCACAGGGACTTTCTACCGTAAACGTCCAGGCGCTGGGTGGGCTCGTCTATGAGCGGAAAAATATCTTCTTCCAGAAAAAGAGCCGCCAGCAGGGCCTTGGTCAGCTCCCCTCCGCTCAACTCATTAAGAGGCCTTTTTAAGGCGGAGACACTTAGCTTTAAAAGAGACGCTTCCCGCTCCAGCTGAAAGGCCAAAGCGTCGCTTCCCAGGCTTTCTATGAGGAAGTACGCGTTTTTTTCCGGTCTGATAACTTGGCAAGGGAAATAACGGCAAGGAAGAGGGGAGGAAACTGTTCCTGTGTAAGGGAGCTTTCCCTCCAGGATTTTGAAGAAAGTGGTCTTGCCTCGGCCGTTGCGGCCGGCTAGGCCCAGCTTCCAGGAGCTGTCAAGGTTGAGACTGACATTGTCAAAAAGAAGGGGAAAGCCCCCGTACCCGAAGGAGAGATTTTTGATGATAATTGACGGCATGGCCGAGCTCTCAGCCGCGGAGCCTTAAAAAAAAAGGCTTAAAGACCGCCGCGGCGGCAGAAAAGAAATGACCGCGAAAAGGCCGCGACGGTTTCCCGAGGGCGGGCTTTTCAGTATTTCCGCTGATTTACGCGAGCTCAGCTGTTTTCATTGAATCTCTCTATCTTTGCGCGACCAGCCTTATACGCGAATGTCCTGTAAACAGTCTGGAGACGTCTGGAGTTTCTTTCCGCCGGAAGCTTTCAGATAATATAACACTCAGCCTGGCGCTGAGTAAACTGGGACGCTGGCATCGTCAGTCTTTACCGCAGGGCGCGGCAGCCGGTATTCTTTACGTAAATCACGCCGCCTTTTGTTTATCATTTTCAGGTGGACAGCCGCTCCCGCGTCAAATTATATTTCAGCTGTCCCCGGTAAGCGCCTGAGCTGGCGTTACGCCGCGGCGGTCATTATATCGCGGCTGGCTTATAGCGCGTTTTTTGGGCTCTAGGGGTCGGAAAAGGCTTTTCAACCGCCTCATTGAGAAAGGAGCCGGGGTAGCGGTAGTTTTAGCTTGGAATTCCCGGCTATTTCGCGGCGCTTTTATTTGGGAATACACACTAGCCGAGTCTTTGGCTTAATGGTTCTTTTTGGCCTTCTTTGGCGCGGTCTTGGAAAAAAAACGCCGCCTTCTTTAGGGCGAATCTTTGGGGGGGTATCCGCTCGGGGCTGGGTTATTGAGGTCTCTTATGGAAAAATATCGCGGGGATTACCGAGGCGATCCTATTTTAGGTCAGGCTCCGACCTTTTGGTTGGCTTTGGGAGCCGCTTTATTGGGGGCGGGGGTCATATTTTGGTCTAGCCGAAATAAAGGGAAATAGGCGGAATTATCCCTTTAACCCCTTCCCTAAAAGGCTTTTTACCGCAGAAGAAAAAGGGCTAGCTGCCTATATAGGACCCAAAAAACGCCCTTTTAAGCTATATTTGACTTTCCAAGGCTTTGGGCTATAATCTGACCGATTATCCGCCCCCAAAACCCCCTTGGCTTTGTCGCTTTAAGGCCTAAAAAAATCGTCATCCTAAGGTAATTGGCCGATTTGGTCCCAAAAAAAACGACTTTATAGCCAAAAAATTATTTAAAGGCTCTACCCTTAAGTCGGCCTGGCTAAGGCTTTTTGACCTTTTTTTTAAAGTCTGTCGGTCCTTGAACCTCGGGAAAAGCCGCCTAGATATATTTTACTAATTCATTAATAATCTTCTATTTTTTTACATTTTTAGGGGCCTAAATCCTGCCAATTTACGTCCCCCCCCCAAAAAAACAGTAAAGGAAATCTCATGATTTTTAAAAAAACTGGCCTTTTCGTTTTAACCTTGGCTATGACTTTGTCTTTAGCCTATGGCCTTTCCGCCCAACCCCAAGATCTGGACAACATCACTGCCGAGCAACTAAACAAGGAAGGGCCCTTAACTCAAAAAGACGTTGAACTTTATATCAAATTCTTTGAGCTCTCGGCCACCACGGTCAAAAACGAATCCCAAAAACCTAAAGGCCAAGACCTGGACGACACTTTTTCGAACACGGCCAGTAATTTCGCCAAAGAAAACAACATTTCCATCGTCAGGTTACGCTACATTATGGAAAAAATTCCTATGGCCATTATGGGCAGCGCGACGGACACGCCAATTCCAGCCGATATGCCTTATCTAGCCTTGTCCCCTGAAGAATCAGCTCTCGTCAAGGAAAACACGCCCAAAATTGTCGCCGTCATCCAAAAGTTCAGCGAGTAATAAAAATAAAGTTCGTCGATTCTTCAAAAAGGGTTCTCTAAGGGTTCTCGACTTTCTGGGTCGAGGACCTTTTTTTGTCCCTTTATTTTTTTTGGCCCTTTTAATTTGTTTTATGTTCATTATTTTATTTTTATGTACTTTTTTATTTTTAATAACTAGATGAATGGTTAAAAGTTAAAAAAATTGATATTTACAAAAAATAGCCGATAAAGAGCTTGATGATAAAACTTTTCATCATAAAGACCATCATGATAAAGCCCTTCATGATAAGGCCCATCCTGGTTTAAAGCCAAACGTTTTTCCAAAAAAACTCTCATGACTCGCTGCGTCACCCCGGAGTCATGAAACATAATTTTCGTGATTACAAGTAGACTAATAGACTGATAAAATATTGACTTTTATCAACACCGTACTTATTTGATTTGGTGATGATATTGGGGCAAAGAGCGATATTTTTTTTGTGTTCCAACACAGACAAAAAACTGCTTATTAGGTGGGAGCGTGTGTATTTGGCCTAAACGCCTCCATGTGCCTGATTATGTACTAAGTT
Source organism: Deltaproteobacteria bacterium (assembly GCA_031257535.1). Classification (GTDB taxonomy): domain Bacteria; phylum Desulfobacterota; class Desulfarculia; order Adiutricales; family Adiutricaceae; genus JAIROO01. The sequence goes on along the minus strand of JAIROO010000104.1, from coordinate 24,665 downwards.
AGTTGATGTCAAGGGGGATTATTTGAAATATAGAAAAGCTAACTTGTAGATTTTATTAAGTTAGTTCGTGGTTATGAAAAAAAAGGCCTTAAAAAGGGCTAGTAGTGCTGAGGTCAACCATATTTCGGCGTAACAATTGGATTTAATTGACTAAAAAATTTAAAACTAAATTTAATACCGTCAAATATACCGTCAGAAAAAGTGTCGTAAATGGACTTCGGTTTGTTTTCTATGTCCAAAAGCTATGCGGCTGGAAAGTAAAAAAAACTTGAAAACGATTTTACCAGGAAGAAACGAGAAAATCTTATCGTGGTCTGCGCCTCTTCACCCTTCACCTTTTATTCGGGCGGCCATTTCTTCGTCGGACATGAACTTCCATCCCTGTTTTTCCAAATTAGGGCGTTCTTCATCCATATGCTTGTGGAGACCTTCAATTCCACCGTACATTTCCAACAGTAGTTCACGGTTTCGCCTGACCTCTTCAACAGGGTCGATATCCACAGGTTTCATAAAGATTCCTCCGGCATACTTATTGCAGCTAATGTTTCATGAGTATGTAGAAATGGTGTATTTAACCACTGATTTATATTGAATTTTAATATTTTAATGTAAGTGTTAACGTTAAATTGTTTAAAATTCCAACTTAATAGACAGTTCATTTTGAAAACAACACTGGCTGCTAAATGGTAACAATCCATTTTGGCTTTCACTGGAATACCCAATAGTTCAAGATATTTGGCAGCCAAAACTTCAATTTGTTCTGATTTAGGAATAAATATAAGGTCTTTTAAAAACTCTAATCGGCGATGGGCCGCGTCAGTGTTACCAAGTTTACATTCCTCAATAACATAATAACTGGTATATAAGTTAAAATTTTGTCGCAAATTTTCTAAAAAAAGAGAGTTAAAAGCTGACGACTATTGATGATTACATCTCGACTCTTACGGATAGTTGCTATACTTGCTATAGTTGTTTCAATATATATCTTTAATAATAATTTAATATAAAAAAATTATTAATAGAATAATTAGTACTTTTTAGTGTGCACTGATACTTTTCTTGAAAGATCGAATTCAAGATTTCTTCGGATATCAATATACCAAATCTTTAAAACTTTTCCAACTAAAGCCAACGTTCGATGGTAAATAATTATAATTTATAGAAAATTAATAACATTATAATAAATTTCGGTATGGAAATTGTATTAACGCCTAAGTTATTTTTTTGTCAGCCCACAGTGTCCAGAGGTTATATGCAGATTATTCTGGCCGACAATAAGCTATTGGCCCAGAAATTCGAGAGAGCGAAATGCCCATATCGCAGTCTTAAATTTTTCTTTGCTAGCCAACAAATCCGCTTTGACCGCCCGCCAAAAGGAAGTTACGGTTGACCCAAGAAAAAAACGATATTATAACTAATTTAAGGAAATTATATGAAACTAACAAAGAAGCTTGTGAATGGAGTTCTAAAATTATTCCAGATAGCGTTTTTGAGCAGTTGTGCCGCTAAAACAGTTACCGCCCCTTGTTATCCTCCGACTATTTATCTTCAAGAGATCCCCGAGCCTTCACTTTGTGGAAAAACCAATCATGACCTTATAATTTATCTCTTGGATTTAAAAGAGGCGGTTAGACTATCGAACTCAGACAAGCGAAATCTTCAAGAGTGGGCTGATTCATTTTAGACGAATTTTATAGGGCCGCTGTTGACAAAAGCTGTTGACATTGTTGTGAACACGGCTATTTACCGTGTTTTTTTCTGGCTGTTCAGCGAGCGCATGACTGGCTGTTGACACAGCTGTTGACACTGCGGTTAAATCAGTTTTGACTCGGGAAAAAACTAATAAAATCAATGGGTTAATGGTGGAGCTGAGGGGGGTCGAACCCCTGACCTCATGACTGCCAGTCATGCGCTCTCCCAACTGAGCTACAGCCCCACGCTTTGGCGCTTTGTTTAGGGCCAATTGTTAGTTGGCCTTTTTCAAAAGCGGTAAATGAGCTTTTTAGCACAACTTCTTAATTCTGTCAAAGATTTTTTGGGAGCAATGGCTCTTTTTCGCTAATATTTTTCGCGGCCTATTTTTATTATAAAATTCAAAGAGTTAGCTTTTACCTCCAGTCTTTTTTTTAGACTTTTGGCTTTAAACGGTCAACTTTGCTTCGTCTTGGCCAAATAGAGCTTACGGTTTTTTTTGGGCCTTAAGAGGAGGGGCTCTTTTATTTTGGGGACGCAAATCGCTGGTTTTGGAAAATCTAAAACCTTTAGATTTTGACGGGGACGGGTAATGATGATAATCTCATAGGTCAAGCAAAGGACCAGGACAACAGTTACAAGGTTTTTAAAATAGCTATTTAGATATGTTTTAGTTCATAAAATCTAATTTAATCTTTTTTTTTATTAAGATAATAGACGTATGTTTTATGATTTATAGCTTTAGTTTATATATACAATTGATATTACGATTTTGTTGATTTATTATTATTTTTTATACTTTATTTTACTTTTTACAATTTTATTGTCGCTTTAATTAATTATAAAAGATTTTTTTATGAAACAAAATAGTCTGATAGATTTTAATCGTCCTTATATGACGGGCAAAGAGCTTTTCTATATCGCCGAGGCCCATTTTAACGGCAAACTGGCTGGCGACGGTCCTTTTACCAATCGTTGCCACGCCTGGTTGGAGAAGTCTTTAAACTGCCCCAAGGTCTTACTCACCCACTCCTGCACCGCGGCCTTAGAGATGGCGGCTTTGATTTTAGACGTAAAGCCTTTCGACGAGATTATTATGCCCTCGTTTACCTTTGTCTCGACGGCCAACGCCTTTGTTTTACGCGGAGGGGCGCCGGTCTTTGTCGACATTCGCGAGGACACCTTAAATATTGACGAGCGGAAGATAGAAGAGGCCATCACCCCTAAAACCAAAGCCATTGTCCCGGTCCACTACGCTGGAGTCGGCTGCGAGATGGACACAATTATGAGCCTCGCCCGGGCAAATGGCCTCGCCGTGGTCGAAGACGCGGCTCAAGCCCTTTTGTCGCGCTATAAAGGTCAATATTTAGGAACTTTTGGCGAGATAGGGACCATAAGTTTCCACGAGACGAAAAACATTATTTCTGGGGAAGGTGGGGCTATCACGCTAAACGAGGCCGCCTTAACCTCCATGGCCGAGGTTTTTCGGGAAAAAGGGACCGACCGGAGCCGTTTTTTTCGGGGCGAGGTCGATAAGTATACCTGGCAGACTTTAGGGTCCTCGTTTCTCCCGGGCGAACTAATCGCGGCTTTTTTATGGGCCCAGTTGGAGGAGGCGCAGTCCATTATCGCCCGGCGGAAAAAAATCTGGAATACTTACCATGAGCTTTTAGAGCCTTTAGAAAAAAGAGGGATCTTAAGGCGGCCCATAATTCCTCCTGAGTGCGACCATAACGCCCATATTTATTATATTTTATTGGCCAGCTCCCTAGATCGCGACCGGGTGATCGCTTCTCTTAGAAGCGATGGAGTCCAATCAGTTTTTCATTACGTGCCCCTCCACTCTTCTCCTGGGGGGCGGAAATATGGCCGGGCCGTCGGCTCGCTGGGTTTAACGGACTCTTTAGCTAGCCGGCTTTTGCGTTTGCCTCTGTGGGTTGGACTTAAAGAAGAGGATCAAGAGAGGGTTAGAGACTCTTTAGCTAAATTATAAGTTAAATTCATTATTTTAATAAAATTATAGAGATAAAATAGCTAATTATGACGAGAAAAGATTAAGTTTAATATTTTTTAGACTATAATAAGTTGTAAAAGAGCTGATTAGATTTATTTATTTTGATTTTACTCTTATTGGCTTGATTTGATTTTGTTATTTTGTTGTTTTTTATATATAAATATATTTAACTTTATTTAGTATAAATCGAATGTACTAACATTATCTTGACATAAATTGATTTCTCTTATAAGGTCGTCACAATAACTTTAGATTGGCGTTTTTTAGTAGATCTACCCGACTAAAATCACGAAGGGGGGTTTTTACGTGGCCATTAATTATACGCCATGGAAAAATTTGGAATCGCGCTTTTGGATAATCGCCATTATAGGTATTTTTAAGTAATAGTTATGAACTATAAATTTATAATTATTATATTATAATTATTAACAATAGCAACTATTATATGGTTTACTCTCGGTAAAGATTACTATATTGAGTCGCGATTTACTCTTGATGGATTCGTAAAAACCCTGGCGTTAAAATTATAGGCGCGTGGCTCTACTACATAAGCCAATCTGAAACTGTAAATACCACTATACATTGTATATTAACCAATCCTCAAAAATTAAAAGGGGGTTTTTACTAGGACATCACTCTTGGGACGCGATATTATTTAGGAGAAGGCATCCCTCAAAACTTAACCCGCGCCTTTGAGTATATCCGTTACGCCGCTGAACAGGGGCCCGCTAAAGCTCAATCTCATCTTGGGTCCATGTACGGTAATGGCGATGGAGTTCCCCTAAATAAAGCCAAAGCCGTGGAATGGCTTCAGAAGGCCGCGGACCAGGGGCAAATGGACGCCCAATTCAATCTGGCCGTTCGATATGACCTTGGCGATGGAGTCGCCCAGAATAAGGCCAAAGCCACACAATGGCTTCAGAAGGCCGCGGACCAGGGGCAACCGGCGGCCCAATACAATCTGGCTCTTCGATATTACCATGGCGATGGAGTTCCACTAAATAAGGCCAAAGCCGCGGAATGGTATCAGAAAGCCGCCGAACAAGGGCTCATGGAAGCTCAGTATTGGCTATCCGATCTCTATTTCCGTGGCGAGTGCATTCCTATGAATAGGGCCAAAGCTTGGGAATGGATGTCAGAAGGCCGCCGAAACGCCGGCCTCAACCTTGCCCGGATGGGTGGGACTATCGCGCCAACTAGGGCGGCGTAAATACGCCTTATGTTGAAAGGACGGCGGGTAGCCAGCCCCGCGCTTTACAATAAAGCCTGCGACTTTAGTCGCGGGTTAATTTACCAACTCCGCCCTTAAGTTTAAGCGTCTACCGAAATTTAATACATTTTGGACTAAATTTGAGGGGCCATCGCCCGCTATCAAAGCCTCGCCTAAGCGTTCCCGGCCGTTGATAAAGGGTTTAACCGGATCGCCAATACTTACGTCCCAACTTAAATCTTTTAGCCACTTTTCTCGCCGTAAAGCCGCTTCCTCGTTTTGGTCCCACACGACCGAGCCAGCCGTTAAGACTCCTAAAAGAACTAAGGCTAAAGGTTTGGGCGTTAATGGGGGTGGAATTACAAAGGGCTCGCCTAAGGCCGCGCTTACCGCGTAGCCGACTATGTCAAAATCAAAGGCTTTGGCGAAAAGGGTCGACAGCGAGTTGCCGCCTATGCGGGGGGTGGCTTCTAGAATAAACGTATCTTGTTTGTGATTGAGAAAATCCGCGTCAAAAGGGCCGTCCTTATAACCTAATAAATCAAAAATCCGCTCGAGAGTCGCCAAGACGGTCTCTTGGGTCTTTTGATTTAGGTCGCAAGGGACCCGATGAGCCCAAGTCGCCTCATAAGGCCTTGGAGCGGTGGAGCGGATGGTGATCATCGACAGCGAAATTCGCCCGTTGGCTAAAACTCCCTCCACCGTATACTGACCACCTAAGAGATAAGTTTCTAGGACGCCACGGCCGTCTAAGCTATAACTTAAAGCCAAAGGAGCGGCTTCGGCGAAAGTTTTTGGCCCATCGACGACCATAACTCCTTTAGCCCCCGAAGAACGATTAGGTTTAACGATTAATAAGCGACCGTCTTTGGGCGCGTTAGGGGGAAAAATCGGCTGGTCAAAGGTCCAGAAGTCGGGGCAGGGGACGTCGTGGGTTTGGGCGAAAGCTCGAAAATCGGCCTTGGAGGTTAAGATTTTGGCCGCGAGCACGTTCGGGCCAGGGAGTCGCAGTTCCGCGGCTACGGTGGCCGCGGTGACCACGGCCACGTCGGTGGCGGGCGCGAGAACGCCGCTTATTTTTTCTTTTTTGGCTATAGCTAAGACTGCCGGGATATCGGTGGTGTCCAAGTGATAGGAGATGTTGGCTAAGGCGTGCCCCGGATTTTGGGGGAGGTTGTCGGTGGTCACGACTAAGTGACCCAAACTTTGGGCTTTGAGGATAGCGGGGATCTGGTTAAGAGAAGCCCCGAGAATTAAGAGTTTTTTAGCCATGATGGCCACGTAAATACCCTTGTTTTAAAATTTTAAGCGCGTGGATCTACTATTATATAAGTTAATTTATATTTAGAGCGACCCACAAATATTGTATATAAAAGTTCCTTAAAAATGTAAAAGGATGATTATACGAGGTCATTAGTTAAAGATAAGGATAAATAATTTAATATGAATATTTTAGGGTGCTTAATAAAATTATTAAAAATAGTTACAGCACAAAATATCAACGGATCGCTAGTTTATAGTTATAGTGAAAATTAAGTTTTATTTTAAGATTTTAATTTTAAATTATCTTTTTTTAATTTAATATTTTCATTATGTAGTCGTAATATCTCGTCTTTTAACCATGAAATATCGTTATCTAGACTCAAAATTTGCGTGGTAGGCGTTAAATTATCTTCAGCTTGTAACCTTTGGTCGTCGTCTTCGGTCGGCTGGTCTTGATTAATAATTTTTTCAGAAATAAAAAACGAGGAGTCGCTATTGGCCAAACGCGACAAGTAAACGCTGTGGACCACTAAGGCTAGCAGAACTAAAGAGTTAAAAAACGAGATGGTCACGATTAAGCTGGCCCAGCCCGAAGTCGTCTCAGAAGTTAAGGCCTGCCAGACGACCGTGGCGGCGAAACCCAAGCCTAAGAACAAGGACAAAACGCACAAAGTGACGACAAAGTACAGGGGATAATTGGAATAGTTTAGCCAAAGATTGAGGGTTAAAGCCAGGCTTCTTTTGAGGTTGTAATTGGATTTCCCGGCCAGTCTTTTGTGGTGTTCCACCTCAACGTTTATATATTTGTTAGTGTTATACAAAAGCATAGATGTTATATATGGATAATAATTATTCATTTTATTGACGTTGTCAATAATAAATCTTTTAATGGCCCTAAAACTTGTTAGCTTAAAATCAGCGGGTAGATTAAAGATCCGGCGCTGGGTAAAATCAACAAAGGCTCCGCTTAAGTTTTTAAAAGTCGAATGATTTTTGTTGATATAAGAGCCAATAGCTAAATCATAACCTGAAAAAAGTGGCTCAATGAGTTTAGGGATCTCACTTGGGGGGTTTTGGAGGTCGTCGTCCATGGTGACAACAATATCGCCGGTTACGCGGCTAAATCCACACAATATAGCTTTGTGTTGACCGCCGTTTCGGGCTAAGCGGATGGCTTTTAGAAACTGATGGGTTTGGGCTAGTTGGCTTAAAACCGACCAGGTGTCGTCCGGGCTACAATCGTCGACGATAATTACTTCGAATGGGTGGCCTAAGGCGGTTAGAGTCGCCTCTAAGCCCTGGACTAAAGTCGGAAGGGTCTGAGCCGACTTATAAGCTGGGACGACTACTGATATTTTTTGTGTTATAGTCATAAAATTATAATAAAACCACCAAAAAAAGCGCGTTCGCTAGATATGTTGCGAATGTAATCCAAAAAAGTATTTCTTTGCGAATTAGATCTCTTAATACAATAAACTGAACAGGGAAAAGAAGATTACCAATATAATTAATTATAGTGTATTGATCTAATTATCATATTGTATTTTTCATTAAATAAAATTAAAAAATGAACCTGCGAAACGTAACTTGAAAATTGTTAAAGTAATCTTGTAAAAAAAATTTTTCAACTATAAGGTAACGTCAGAATATTTGTACTTAAAATTATTATATTAATAAGTAAATTCCACCTATTTAACAATTTGATTTATTATCGATAATCTACTTATTAAGTACGTCTGTTTTACGATGAATTACAGTCAAAGCGCGTTCAGTTACAATTTTAAATATTCAGATGAAGGATCAAGACAAGCCAAAATAGCGGCTCTAACATGTGAGCTAACGGAGCGCTAAATCTAACCATTAAATAGCCCATAAAAGACGGTATTGTACTAAAAAGGCGAAAGAGCGAAGAATGGCTTTAGTCGCCTTACTAAAGAGCTAAGGGCTATAACGGGGGACATAATCCTTGTTAGACGCTAAGAGCTTTAGGCGCTTAAAGATAATGACCACTAAAAGGAGCCTATAGGCGAACAGTTTTTGGCTATAACGCTAAAAACCGCAGCCCTTTTTCGCTAAAGGTTTGGCCATAGTAGCTATAAAAAAGGAAATCACACCTAAAGGGCTGGCCTTTTGGGGCTAAGAGTCACTCAAAGGGCCGCGACTTTAGGGTCAAGAGACAAAGCTTTAGTCTTTAGAGATGGGAAAAAACGCTCGCCTTTTTCGTCGACAAGGTCCAGTAGCTGAGTCACGGTCACTAGTCCCAGCTAATCCTAGAGGAAAAAGATCTTTTTTTCGCTGAAACCCGTTAACAGGGTTATATAACTTATAGTTGAAGGCGGTTCGCTGGTGAGGGCATTGAGAGCCACCTTAATGTTAGTTTTCAGAACGCCTTTAGCGATTATCTGTTTGACAAAAGGAAGATCGCTAACTATCTCAGCAAATTCTGGCCTCTTAAGCGTCGCTTCATTAAAAGCTAAAGGTTGGGCTTTAAACAAGAGTTCAAAAAAAACTTTATGTTTCTCAAAATTTTTAAAAGGCTTATATATTTCAGCTACTATCTCCGCCAGAGTTTTTAACGAAACGCTTTGCCGAATGTAACCAAAGAAAAGTTTTTCCGCGCCCATTTTGGCCATAGTAGCGATAAAAAAGAAAATCACCCCTAAAGGGCTGGCCTTTTGGGGCTAAGAGTCACTCAAAAGGCCGCGTTAAAATGTCAAGTCAGCCATTGGCGGGAAAACCCGTAAAAACGATAACCCTGGGTGTCATTACCTTTCCAACGTAGGTTTGTTTCCAAACCTTAGTCTTGTGACCTAACCAACCTCCTTTTGGAAGCCGGTACCCTTCAGGGTAGCGGTAGTTCACCCCTTTTTTTTAAGCCGCTAACCAAAAATGGCTAAAATACTTATTTTTAGTTTCAAAAGCCGCTTTAAAGGCGTTTAACCTTCTACCCAAAAAAATATAGCTATCAGCTTAAATAAAGTCAAGGTATTTACTGTCTAGGCGGCAATTCTAGTTTGTTCTCCTCACTACAATATCTTTTGTCTCGCGTGAGAGGACAGACAACGGGTGGGGAAAAAGTCAAGTCACGATTTCCAAAAAAATCTCTTGATGAGCTGCCCCTCGGCGCGTCGACGTTTGAAGCGTTAACTCCTTTTGGTTTCTTTGAAAATCGGTCTTACATTTACCCAAAAACGAGCCGGGAGAGCCAAAGGACGATATCTTTTTAGAGCCCTAAATCCACTAAAAAACATATCATTAACGTTTTGTTTGAAAATCGATAAGCGGTTTTCTAATATATTATATAGCGATAACGACTGGTAAAATGACTAGCTTAGGCTCTAAAGAGGACTTTTTTTTGTGGTCAGAGTCTAACTCGACCGCCTCTTAAGCTATGGCAGGAGATATTAACGGCCACCGGCAAAGAGGCGAGATGGGTGGGGCTAATTTTAACTTTTAACCCCAAAATAGTCACTTTGCCCCCCAAACCCATGGGTCCTAAGCCAGTGGCGTTGATGGCCGTGGTTAGTTCGGCGGCTAAAAGCTCCTCTTCTTCTAAGCCAGGGGTTTCTTCAATGATTTCCATTAAGGCCAGGCGAGATAGACGTGGAGCGGACTCAAAGGAGCCGCCAATAGCCACCCCGACGTAAAAAGGCGGACAAGCGTCGGGACCGGCTAAGACGATAGTCTCGACTACGGCGTCGATCAGCTCTTGGCGGCTTATGGTAGGCGGGAGAGTCAGAAAGCGACTTTTGTTGTCGCAGCCGCCGCCTTTGGCTAAGACCCGGATTAGGACTTGGTCGCCAGGCACGATAACCGTCTCAAGACTAGCCGGACAGTTGTCGCCGAAGTTGACTCGGGATAAAGGCCAGCAAGTCGATTTGCGCAAAAAAGCCGAAGCGTAGGCGGCCCGAACCCCGTCGTTAATAGCCTCGGCTAAGGGTGGCCCGACCAAGGTCACTTCCTGGCCTAGGTCTAGACGGACTTGACCCAGACCCGTGTCCTGGCAAAGAGGCGTAAAACTTTTAGCCGCGAGATCGCTATTTTCCAATAAGCGACTTAAGACGGAGCGCCCTAAAGGGGAGGACTCTTGGGGCAAGGCTCCGGCGAGATCGGCCTTGACTTTGGCGGGGAGGATAAAAGCCGCGGTCAAAAAAAGGTCCCGCGCTTCCTCGCCAATGGTTTGGGTAAAAACTATTCGCATCGCTGGCCTAGACAATATACGCGGACCAAAACTAGTCGCGTTTAAGGAATAATTACTGACTTTAAGACAAAAATACTTAAAAACCAAGAAAATCGTAAAATTAAAAAAACAGCTTGACCAAAAAAAATGGCCTCGCTTAAGGCTAAGGCCGATCCGAACCTGTAAGAATCGATTATATCATATCATATCCTATCGTATCGTATCCTGTCCGTCCAATCGAAATGATAAGACTAACCTATCTTATACTATGCTTTTTTCTTATATCTTAATCATATAAAATCGCAATAAGAATCTTATTATACTCTCAAATATTATATACAAACGTAATAATATCTATCGTAATCATATTAATATTCCTAATAATGATCATTACACAAAAAACATTATATATTGATATTCTATTGTCTTAAATACTGAAAGTTATACAATTTTTATAGCCAATATTCAAAAATTAGGTTTTTGGGCCAAGATCAATCATCGCCTCGCCTCTCCGATCGTAATGAGAATTCCGCCCTCTCCTCTTCGATAAGCGGGTAGGGTGGGGAAAAACGTTTAATCAATAGACATTATAGAATGTCAGTATCAAGTTTTCAACTATATAAATAGTATATATACTATTTTAAAATATAAAAACGCGGCGTTGTTAAAGGGGGGACCCCCCTACCAGGGTGGACGCGAGCTAGCTAGAGAGAAGAAATCTGAGCCCTCATTGTCCCAAAGACCAGCGTTACGTGGCGGGAGCGTAGCCTTGGTTTTTCGGTTTTCGGGCTGGGGAGCGGGGTTTTCGCGAGCGCGAGTATTTGGGTTGAGTCAGTTTAGGCCGGCAGCCCTTTGAGACCAGCTAAGCTGAAGCCAAACCTTAAAGTTAAAGTTTAAAAAATTGGCAAACCCCTAAAAGTCCTTAAAGCTCCGAAAAACCTAAAATAATCCAAAAACAACAAAAAAACAGCTTATAACCGTTTTACGTAAGGCCGTTCGACTAGTTTTTTTTGTCTAAGTTCGCGACTATAGGCTTCAGCCGTTTCTCTGTCGTCAAATAGCCCGCTATTGAGTCGGTACCAGAGCTTATTTTTTTCCATAACTTCGGAGATCGCGACGGGTAGACCCGCGGCTTCCAAACGGGCTTTTAAGTTGATGGCGTTTTCTTGCGACCCAAAAGCCCCGAGTAAGACCGTCCACTTGGCGACCTTGGTTGGGTCTTCCGCCTCGGGTTTAGGGGCCGCTTCCTTTGGGGTCGTCTTGGGGATCGCCTCTGGGGTCGCCTTTTGGGTCGTCGCTTGAGCGTTAACCGGTGGCGCGACCGGGGCGGGGGTAGTGGGCGGCGTGGGAAGTTTAGGCTTGGGGGCGACGCTAGGCTTGGGCGTGGTTTTTTTGGGGTTAGTTAAAGTCCGCCCCAAGGGCTCCATGCGACTAATGACCGGAGCTAAGCTCTGAGCGGCCATGGCCATGATACTTGGCTGATTTGGATCGCTATTGGGATCTGGCGAAAATATTGAGGCTGATTTCGACTCGGCCGGAGCGGTGGCGACTGGAGCGTTAGCGACTGGCTCAGGGGTAACTGGCGGGGGCGGAGCGGGCCCAGGCGGGATAGGTCCTTCTGGGGGCGGGCCAGTTAAGCGACCCGAAATAATCGGGGTTAGTTTTACGCCTCTCTCGTCGCCGCCGGTCGGGGCGGACTCATTTGAGGAATCAGCCACGGCCACTGGGGGCGAGGACGAGGTGCGGATAGCTAAAGAAAAACCAACCCAGCCTAAAATGATTAAGACCGCTATAACCAAGAGATAAAAACGATAATTAAAGCTAGATTTTTCTCGACGTCGGAAGCGGTTGTCCTTGACGTCAAAGGTGGACCGGGAAAAACGAGGTAGCCCACGTCCAGTCGCGACTGGGGGTTTACGGCTCGCGGCTCGATAAGCTATTAAAGCGATTAAAAGGAGGACCGCGAGACCGCCGATAGCCAGATATAAGCCCATTTGTCTTACTCCTGGTCCGGGGCCGAGGACGACTCCGGCTTAGGCTCTGGCGAGTCGTCCGCGTCTTTAGGGGGTTGGTCAGGCCCACCGACGAGCCCGAGCGAGCTTCGCCTTTGGATCGCCCTAATAGGGGTGACGATGAAGCCTGAGGTCAAATAGATAACGGCTAAAGGAAACAGAATGGTTTTTACCTTAATAATGGCTACGGCCAAGATCACGACAAAAACAGCTAAGGTCTCAAAAGGATGGTTATTTTTAACGATAATCCGGTGTTTTAAGCTAAAATAGTCGAGATTAGAGACCATCAAAAAGGCGACGACCACGGTTAAGCCTAAGATAAGAAAACTATTAGGCGATAAAACCTGTTGAGGGACGCGATAATGCCACAAAACCACGGAAGCGATGACTCCCGCTCCAGCCGGAATGGGTAGACCTTGGAAAAAGCCAGGATCCCGAAAACCGGCGAAAACGTTAAAGCGAGCCAGACGTAAAGCCCCGCAAGCTAAAAAAACAAAGGCGGCCATGGCCCCTAAACTAATAGTTTTGCCTTCTGGCGTGACCAGGGCGGTCAGGTCAAGCTTATCTGGCCGTAAAGCCCACAGAAAAACCAAGATCGAAGGAGCCACCCCAAAGGAAACCAGATCGCATAAAGAGTCGTACTCCAGGCCAAAACGACTGGTAGTGTCGGTCATTCTGGCTACGGTCCCGTCTAAGGCGTCCATGATAGCCGCTAAAAGAATGGCCCCAGCCGCGGCGGCGAAGCGACCGTTAATAGAGCAAATCATGGAGTAAAAGCCAAAAAGAAGACTTAAAGTCGTAAACAAGTTTGGCAGAATATAAATAGCGCGGCGGTTGTGGCCACGGACTTTTTTTTTGGGGTTGGACATAAAAACTTTAGCGCGCCCCTTATCCCTAAACGCCTAAACAATTAAAAGAAAATCTCCTAACCAAAACCCTAAGAAGGCTTTTACGGAGAAATCCAGCCTTAAAGGCCTAATAAGGCAATAGACCATTATAGCGCGAAATTTAAGAAAGACGAAAAAAAAACAAAAAATCGCGTCTTACGGGTCTTAACCATTTTTGGCCTTGCTCCCTGTGTAATAATATATTAAGCCAGTTCGGTGGCTAAAAAAAAGCTCCTCTTTCGAAAAAACGAAAACTTTTACCCATAATTAACCTCGGCGCCCTTGGGCGATTAGGGTCTTTTAGGTTTTGACGATAGTTTGACCTATTATCAATTCTTTGTTATACTGTTTTAAACGCTTAGTATTGGTCTTAAAAATATTTATAAGGATTAATTTGAAATATATTATATATGTAATTAAATATATTCAGACCAGTTTGTTTGGTCGATTAGGCTGGCTTCTAGCCGCTCAGGTCAGCCTAAAAGGCTCTAAGGTCAGCCCGAGTCCTGGTTTGGGGCCAGGCTCAGATCTCGTCTCCAGTTTTAGCTCTAGACCAGGCTCAGATCTCGTCTCCAGCCTTAGCTCTAGACCAGGCTCAGATACCGGCTCCGGTCCTGGCTTTAGACCAAGCGTGGATCTCAGCTCCAGCCCTTGTTCAGGGCCAAGCCCGGATCTCGTCGCCAGCCTTAGCTCTAGACCAAGCTCAAATCTCGTCTCCTGCCTTAGCTCTGACCCTAGCCCTAAGACCGGCCATCTATTATTAAAGGCGGCCTCTTTTGGCTCCCCTTTAGACGACGACTCTAACGTCTCGCCAAAAAGTTTTAAGAGTCGTTTTCCGTTTTTTAAGTTTGTTCGAGGTCTTTTGAAGCTCGGAGCTTACGCTCTTGGCCTTTTAATTCTCTTGGGGCTGGGTTTGGGTCTATTCATAGAGCCGGTGAAAGTCTTCGCGCCCGTGTCCCCCACGGTTTTAGACGCTAATGGGCGGATCTTATACTCAACCTTAGCCGCCGACGGCCAGTGGTTGTGGCCAGTCAGTTTAGGGGAGATGGGTTACTGGGCCCCAAAGATCGCGGTCGCCGCCGAAGACAAGCGTTTTTACGCCCACTTAGGGGTTGACCCTTTAGCCTTGATCCGGGCTACTTGGCAAAATCTTACCGCCCTAAAAATCGTCTCCGGGGCTTCCACCATTACCGCGCAGACCGTCCGACTCTTAAACCCAGGCCCAAGAACCTTAACCCGCAAAATTGACGAGTTTGTCAAAGCCCTAAAATTAGAGAGCGAGTTGAGCAAAGACCAGATCTTGGAGCTGTACTTAAACCTGGCCCCATTTGGCGGCAACATTAAAGGAGTCGGGGCGGCCTCTTACGCCTATTTTCAGAAAAAACCCGCGGATCTCTCCTTAGCCGAGAGCGCGACCCTGATCGCCATCTTAAAAAATCCCTCTCTCTACCGACCCGACCGCCAGCCAGAGCTAGCCAAGGGGCGGCGAGATCTGATCTTAACCCGTTTAGCTAAAAAAGGCGTTATCGCCCTTGCCGAAAAAGATCTCGCCGTCAAGGAACCCCTGACCGCGACTAGAAAGGCGATACCTAAGGCGGCTCCCCATTTCGCGGAGTTGGTTTTAAAGGCTAACCCCCGCGACTGGCTCTTAGGCGGTCCCGACTACCAAGGTCTGGCCACCAGTCTTAACTTGGCTTTTCAAAAAAAGTTAGAGTTTCGGCTCAATCAGGCTTTGGCTCCTTACCCAGAGCGGATCGCCGGGGCTGGGGCCTTGATTGAGGTGGCGACTGGCCGGATCGTGGCTTACGTGGGTAACGCCAGGCCATTAGGACCCGAGGGGAGCGTGGACTGCGTCAAAGGTCGGCGCTCCCCGGGCTCGACTTTAAAGCCTTTTGTTTACTTAGAGGCTTTAGCTAAGGGTCTTTTAGCTCCAGCTAGTTTATTGGCCGACACCCCCTTAGGCTTAGACGGTCAGGCTCCTCGCAATTTTGACCGTCGTTATCGGGGGCCAGTCTCGGTCCAGAAAGCCTTGGCCGACTCTTTAAACGCCCCGGCCGTTCGGGTGACGCGTCTTTTAGGCCCAGAAACCACCAAAGACGTTTTGAGTCGGGCCGGGTTTTTAGTGGCCTCTGACCGCGACTATGGGGACTCTTTGGTTTTAGGCGGGAGCGAGGTCTCTCTTTTTGAGCTCTTAAGGGCTTACGCCGCTTTAGCTCGGGGTGGGCCGGATCGACAAATTACGGCTGGAGCGGCTGTTTTTATCGACCCTAACGAACAACAAAAATCGACGGACGCCTTAACCGACCTATTTGAGCCTGGGGCGAGCTGGTTAATTAATCAGATCTTAAGTCAGCCTAATCGCTGGCCTTATGGATTAGCGGGCGATGGCTTAGCCTTTAAGACCGGCACCTCGCCCGGTAATCGCGACGCTTGGCTAGCTATTTATAACCCCACCTACGCGGCGGTCTTGTGGTTAGGCGATCCCAGTGGGGCTAGATACCCGGATCTGAGTGGCTTTAACGCTTTGGCCGCGGCTGGGGTTTTGTATTTTCGGGATTTAGGCGCGAAAGCCTCATTTCCGCCGGCTCCGCCGGCGGTGGAGACCTACTTGGCTTGCCCTTTGTCTGGCGAGCCCAAAGGTCCTTTTTGTCCAGAAGGGATCTGGGCTTATCGGTTAAAGGACAAGGCCAAGACTAGACCTTGTCCGCTCCACGTTAGACAAAACGGGGCGATGAAAATCAACTGGCCCCAAGACCTGGCCCTTTTTATGAGCCCCAGCGCCGTTAGCGGGGCTAAAAGTCCGACGATCGTCTCCCCGGCCCCGGGTTCGGTCATCTGGGGGACCGCTTCTGGTCTGTCTTTGCCCTTAAAAAGCGAGGGCGCGGTGGGGGTAGTGTACTGGTTTTTAGACGGGGAGTTTGTGGCCGTGGCTGGTCCGGGCCGAGTTCCGACCTTACCCTTAACCCCAGGTCGTCGCCGGTTAAGCCTAGTCGACAGCCGGGATCGGGTGGCTTATAGCGAGTTTACGGTCTTAAGGCCGAAAGTCAAGACTTTGGTCCCGATCCTTAAAAGTAGTAGTTAGGCGACGCGTTTTGGTGGTTTAGCGGGCGTCTTATGGTGGCTATATAGTAGTCTATTTTATTTTGAAATCGCTTATATAGTAGAACTTCGGGCCTAAAATTTCAAAGCGGGTTTTTACTAAGGCTCGCGAATCTCTCTTTGCGAATTAGAATTAGTTAGGGTAAGCTGACCGTTTAAGTCATTAAGGGTTTAAGTCATTAAGGTCTTAGGTCAGGCGGGGGCGATTAGTTCGGCGCCATTCGATGGCGAAGATCTTTTTTGGGGCCCTACTATTATAAAAATAATTTATTGCCTAGAAAAGTTAAGTTAAGAGCATGGTTAAGATATAATATAAAACAAAAAACATTATATAGGATCTTAAATTAATTTTGATATGATATTAAACAGTAATAACAAACAATTATCTAAATAATTGTCGCTTATAAATTTGAAAGTTGAATTCTACCCCTTTTTCTTAGCGAGGATTTGATGACGGAACAAAGGACGGAAAAACCCGCCAGCCGGAAAATCTGGCTTTTGCTGATCTTGGTCCTGGCTTTGGGCGGGGCTTGGTTTTTTCTTTCGCGGTCCCAAAACGCGACTCAAATGGCCACGCCTCGGCCGGGGACTGGCCCCAAAGCCGCTCCGACCGCCAAAACCGCCCCCGCCGCGAAAACCGCCCCGACCCCAAAGGCCGCTCCCGCCGCGGATGCCGCTCCCGCCGCGAAAACCGCCCCGACCCCAGAGGCCGCCCCGACCCCAGAGGCCGCCCCGACCCCAGAGGCCGCATCCGCCGCGGAGGCCACCCCCACCGCGGAGGCCACCCCCGCCGCGGAGGCCGCTCCCGCCGCGAAAGCCGCGGACCCAGAAGCCAAAGGCGGGGCGGAACCTAAAGTGACCAGCCAATATGTAAATAGATATTTGAACAGAAAAGCCTCTAATATATCTGAACTATTATCTAGTTCACGCGAGATAAAGTTAAATTTTAATATGGTCATCCCCAAAGGGTCTTTGAATCGGACCCGGCGCGTCATGGCTTTGGAGTTGATTTTAAGTAACGACATTTTGATCGACGACTCCAAAAACCTAGTCGAAAAACTTTTGACCGCCGAGGAGAGCCCGGTGACCGTCGACTGGCCCGAAGTTCAAGTCTTCTGGCGGGTCCCGGGGCGCTCTTTAAGGATCTTAACGGATCTGACCTTAAGCGAGTTTCAGGCCGCTTTGGTGGCTAAACCCTTGACCATAAGCCTTAAACCCGACCTCCTAACTGACGTCTTGACCTATGAGTCGGACCCAGGCGACATTTTCGCGCCCCAAGTCGCCATCAAAGACTTGACCGCGGTGATTAGCCCCAAGCCTTTTCAAGGCCGAGTTAAAGCCTCGGCTGGCTATGAGCGGGCGTCTTTAACGTTTCAATTCAACCGACCGCTAGTTAAAGAAGAGACGGTCGGGCCAAAACTCCCCTTAGACGCGGATAATTTAGCGATTCCTTTCACTTTCCCAGACTATAAAGGGGCGGCCAGAGGTCAGTGGACGTCGCCGGAGACTTTTGAGGTCGAGTTTTACCTCTCGCCAACGGAGTACGCCGCCCAGTTGGTGGACCAAAAGCTGGCTTTGGCCTTTAACCAAGGGTTTGTGGGGCTAGGCCAGGAAAAAGTCCAAGATTTAGTTGGTCGCTTTTGGGCTTATAGCGACGCTGGCGATTTATTATTGAGCGAGGAAGAAAAACAATGGCGGCCGTTTAACGAAAAGGCTTTTTACCTCGACCGTTTCCGCTTTCTAAGTTTTCAGTTAGGGGAGTTTACGACCGATGGTCGGCAGGAAGCGACTTTAGCCTTTAATAAACCCATCGCCCTGAACGCCTTAGCCTCGGCTTTAAGTTTAAAAGTTTTGTCGCGCTCTGGATCGCCTTCTTCCGCCCGCGAATCGGCGAATTCGATCCATTACCCCGACTGGAGTCCCATAGATTATGAGTTAGGGGAGCTGGGGAACGCGGGTTTAACGGTAAGCCTTAAAACGAGCCGGCCTTTGAATAATGGGAACCATATCGTGGCCATCCTCAATAACTTAGTCAGCGCCGACGGGGCGAGTCGGATCGCGGAAGCGAGCCTTAAGCGGCAGGTCTATAACGACTTTATCGTCGGCGGGGGCGGCTTAAGGCAAGAGGAGGCCTTTCCTTGGGAGCCGTATTTCGAGATTTGGACCCGCGGCTCGGAGATCGTCGGAGACCTTAAACCTTATATTCGTTTAGAGCCGGCCATCCCTTTTACCTCGACTTTGGTTAATGGCAACTTGATGAGGATTAAGGCTGACTTTTCCCGCGACCGACCCGTTAAAATTATTCTTTTACCCGGGTTAAGGTCTCGAGGTGGGGTTTTAACCGAGAAAAGGGAGTTTCTCGCCGAAGTTGAGGCCGGAACGGGCGCGCGCCTCACCTTTACCGGTCAAGGTCGCTACTTAAGCCCTAAAAGAGATCTTTTGGTTAAAATCGCTGGACGGGAAGTCCATTCCGTCCGTTTTCAAGCCTTTAAAATTTACGAAAACAATCTGCCGGCCATTTTAAACGTGAGCCCGCTTTTGGGCCAAAGGGATCGAGTCAAAGTCGGCTTACGCTTAGCTAAAAGCCACGTGGATTTTGAGGTTCCGTTAGGCGATTTGGGCGGGGCTAGTTTTGAGCGCTTATTGGATCTAAAGGAATCCTTAGGCGAAAAAGCCGGGGCGTACTTATTAAAACTCACCCCCTTGGTCCAAAATGAAGAGGGGTCCCTGGCCGCGGTCTTAAGTTACGGGAGTTTTACGACTGATTATAAAACCTTAGATTTTGAGGCCGAAGATTTTGTCGATTCGCCCCAAAGGTATTTACCAGTGGTGGTCTCGGACTTAGGCTTAAGCGCTAAAGTCACCCCGACGCAAACCCTGGTCTTAGTCACCAGTTTAAATACGGCCGCGGCCTTACCCAAAGTCGCCCTTAAATTTTACGATAAAGCCAACCAGGTGATCTGGTCTGGAGTCACGGACGCCAAGGGTTTGGCCACCGCGAATGTGGGCGAAAAAGAAGCGGCCTTTATAATCGCCGAAAAAGACGGGGATTTAAGTTACTTGCTCTTAAGCGAAGGCCAAAAAGACGCTTACGAGCCAGGTTTTAACGTTTATTGGCAAGAGAGTCCGGTTAAATGGTTTGACGGCCAAGGCGGTTATCTGCCCACCGCGCGGGGCGAGGGTCGGCCCTTTTTAGCCAAAGGTTACGAAGCCTTCGCCTTTTTACCCCGGGATCTGTGGAAACCCGGGGAGACCATTATGGTCAAAGCCTTTATTCGGGATAAAAGTGGCCTCCCGCCCAAAGAGGCGTTTCCGGTTTTGTGGCGAGTTTTGGACGCCAACGACCGGACCATCGCCGAGGGTCGGAGCGTGGTTAGCTTAAGTGGCTCTTTGGATTTCTCGGCTAAGCTGCCTTTTTCCATTCGGGTGGGGCCAGCCAAAGTTCGCTTGATTTTGCCGGGTCAAGAGGGTTTCTTAACCGAGGCCAGGTTAACGATTGAAGACTTTGTCCCCCCGCGGTTGGCTTTAACCTTAAAGCCTGACCCCACGACTTACGAAGGCGACAATCCGACCATCGTGGCCACGGCTTTAGCTAAATATCTTTTTGGGGCCAAAGGGGAGAACCTTAACTACGAGTTGACGGCCAAAGCCGTTTTAGGCTCCTATTCTTTTCCAGCGTTTTTAGGGTTTGATTTTTCTGGGCCCAAAATAGGCGGGTTTAGCGAGACGGTCTTGGAGAGAGAGGGGCTTTTGGACGAGGAAGGAGAGGCGGCCATCTCTTTTCAGCCGGCTTTAAATCACGGCTATTTCCCCAATTTCGTCGACGTAAATTTAAATTTAAGGGTCCAAGCCGACAGCGGCCGCTGGGAGGGCCTCTCCGAGACCGTCCACTGGCGACCAAGGCCCAGGGTTATTGGGTTTAAGGCTCCGAAGGCCGCGGTCGTTGGCCAGAAGTTCGAGTATGAGCTCGCGGCCATCAACGCCGCCACCGGCGAGCCAGCGGCCGACCTGACTAGCTTAAACGTGACCGTGGCCGTGGTTAAACCCCGCTATTATACGGAGGCGCGTTATGGCCGGGTTTATCGCCGCGCGACCGAGGAGCTGAGCCCGATTTTTACCGGCGAGGTCCAGTTAGCGGCTGGCCGAGCCGTGGTTCCCCTAACGGTCGAGGCGACGGGCGAGTATCAGATCACGGCGAGCTTCCCGGGCCAATCCGAGGAGTCAACCCGCCGCTTTAGGGTGGTTGGCGAGGCGGTCGTTAGCGAAGAGCCCCCGCCCGAAGACCAGGTGGTCGTCACGTTAGACCAGGCCGCTTATCGACCAGGGGCCGAAGCTAAGGCCACCCTTATAGCTCCTTTTAACGGAACCTTGTGGCTGACTTTGGAGACGGACGAGGTTCTGTGGTCGCGGATTTTAACCATTAACGACTCTTTAACCACGGTTAATTTGCCCGTCCCCAAAAATCTGGCTACCAACGCCATGCTGTCGGCGACCTTAGTTCGACCGCTAACCGCCGGGCAAAGTCGCTTTTTCGCTTACGGTCAGGTTAGCTTAGAAAAGGATAGGGCCCAGAACCACTTAGAAGTTAGTCTCGCCGAGCCCCCAAAATTAACCCCAGGGTCTAAAACGACTATAAAAATAAAACTTCAAGACCCAAGTGGCGCCCCGAGCCCGGGGGAGGTGGCCATAGCTCTGGTCGACGAGGGGATCTTGTCTTTAAATGGTTACCGGATCCCCGAGCCCGGGCCGTATTTTCTGGCCAGTCGGAGTTTACTCAGCCATTTGTATGAGATCCGCGACTTGCTCTTGCCTTTAGAAGAAAAGATCTATCCCTTTTTAACTCCAGGCGGGGGCGACGAGCGGGCCGGACTTTTTTCGCCATTTCAAAGGCGCCAAGAGCTGTTAACGACCTTCGCCCCCACGGTAGTTATAGGGCCCGACGGGTTGGGGGAGGTCCAGTTAGACATCCCCGAGTATAGCGGTTTAGGCCGTTTAACGATTGTGGCGAGCCATGAGTCTTCTTATGGTTATTTAGAGGAAAAAATGCCCATCGTCCGGGCGGTCACCGTGGAGCCCAACTTACCTTTAGCTTTGGCTCCCACGGATCGCTTGGAAGTTCCGGTCCGGGTTTATCTGGCCCCTTCCGCGGTTAAAAGCCCTATTACCTTAAGCTTAAGCTTTAAAGGGCCCTTGTCATTAGCCGAAGAACCCCAAGGTTTTAGCCAAGGCAGCGTAACCTTAGATCTTAATCCGGGCGACAGTCGGGTTTTTAACTTAAAGTTAAAAGCCTTAAGCGAGCTTGGGGAAGTCGCGGCTGGCCCGGCTGAGCTCGTCGTGACCGGTCAGTACCAAGGCCAGACCTTTAGCCAAGCCGCGACCACGGTGGTTAGACCCCCTTATCCTCGGCTAACCCGGAGTTTAACCGGGGTCGTGACTGGACCCTTAACGACTTTAACGCCGCCGAGCCAAGACTTTTTGGCCGGAACGACCAAAGGGTCTTTTAGCCTAGCCGCCGGACCTTGGGTCAGCGCCAATCGGGCCTCGGCCTATCTGACCGAGTACCCTTACGGCTGCTTAGAGCAGACGGTCTCTAAAGCCTTCGCTTTTCTGGCCGCCCCGACTTTAGGCCGTTTAAGCCAAAAACAGGAGCTTATCGTTAAAGACGGTTTGATCGAGGCCGTCAAAAGGCTAGCCACTAGCCAAACCGTTTTGGGCGGTCTGTCTTTCTGGCCCGGCGGGAGCGAGATTTACGAATGGGGCACGGTTTACGCGGCCCACTTTTTAACCGAGGCTAAAAAAGAGATCGAATTGCCGTCTGGCCTTTTGGAGGACGCTTTAGGTTATTTAAAAAACTACTTGCGAAGTGGCGTCGAGCGGCGGAGCGAGAGCGACTCTTATTACTCGGAATACGTTTTAGCCACCAAAGCTTACGCTCTTTACGTTTTGGCTTTAAACGGGGAGTATCGCGACGGCTGGATTAACGCCTTAGAGGAAAGAAGCCCGGGCTTATCGGTCTCGGCGCGGATAAATCTGGCCGCCGCCAAAAGCTTAAAGGCCGGGTCCTCCGCCTTTTTAGGGGCCTTAGATAACTTTAAGCTCCCGGATCTAGCCAGCGTGAGTTTAGCCGAGTACCGCTCGAGCCTAGAGAGCGAGGAACGAAACGCGGCTTTACTATTGCTAGCCTGGGCCACGGTGGACCCTTTAGCCACAAGAACAAAGGAGCTAGCGGCGGCGGTGGCTAAGAACGGGGCGGCGGGGCAATGGCGCACGACCCAAGAAAACGCCATGGCTCTGTGGGCTTTAGCCAGTTACCTCAAAATGGCCAAAAGCCTCGAACCCTACGTCGCCGAGCTAACCACGGCCGAAGCGGCGGTCTTAGGTCAGGGCTCGGAGATGGATATGGCGACTATCTCTAGCCCAGAACTGACGGCCGCCTTAGATAAAGATCTGACCTTAAAAGTTCAAGGGGCAGGGCGACCCTGGTACGCTTTAACCGTCTCCGGGGTCCCGACTTTAGCTCCCGAGCCAATAGCTTCGGGCCTTAAAGTCGCCAAAACCTGGACAGTCGACGGTAGGATTTTTTCTTTAAGCGACGGCGCGGCCCCGGACGTCACCCTCGCCAAAGGTCAGAAAGTGACGGTCGCGATTACCCTAGAATCCCCGACTAAGACGCAAAACGTGGTGGTGGCTGACCTTTTACCAGGCGGGTTGGAGGCCTTAAACCCTCGGTTAGACGACGAGTCCCAAACCTCCGCCCGGGCCGAGGTTAGGGAAGACCGGGTGATCGCGATTATTGACCAGTTAAATGGCTCGGCGACGATATCTTACGTCTTAAGCGCGGTCACGGCCGGGGAGTTTGTTCTGCCGCCCACCGTGGCCGAGGGCATGTATCAACCCGAGAAAAAGGCCGTAACCCCAACTGGGCGGCTCAAAGTGACGGGCCCAGAAGACGACGGGCTAGAGCTAGACGGCGAAAACGAAGGGGAAGACCCTCGCGGAAGCGAGAGCGAAGACGCTGACGGCGGCGACGATAAAGACGCGGGCGAAGAAGTGACGGTCGCTAACCTCGCCCCTCAAGAGCGAGCCAATCTAGAGCCGTGACCTTTAGAGAGGAGGGCTTCCCGGCGGAGCCGAACAGTCCTCCTCTTTATTTAACTCGCGCGCGGACAGAAAACGCGAACGCGACTTAGCGCCTAAACGTTAAGGCCCGCGTGATATTTAAGAGTAAAAATTAGTTTTTTAAAAGGCCTCTAACCTCAAAAAAAGTGGAAAAAGCTATGATGGGTCATTTCGCGGTGGAAATGTTGGGAAAGATGGCCGAAAAAGGTAACCTCGAGGCGATGTTTTACCTTGGCCTCGTGTATTTGTCCGACTCCTTGGGGACTAAAAATTTGGTCGAAGCCGTAAAATGGTTTCAAAAGGGCGCGGACCAAGGCCACGCCAAGGGCCAGTTAGGCATGGCCAATTGTTATTTTTTCGGCCTAGGCGTGCCACAAGACAAGGCCGAAGGCATAAAATGGTATCAAAAGGCCGCCGATCAAGGCCTGGATATCGCCCAATATAACCTTGGCAACGCTTATTTTTCTGGCGAAGGTTGTCTTGAAAACAAGGCCAAAGCCGTAAAATGGTTTCAAAAGGCCGCGGACCAAGGCTACGCCAGCGCCCAGTTTAGACTCGGGCTCATTTATTATTACGGCCAAGGCGCTCCTTTAAACAAGGCCAAAGGCTTAACGTTGATTCAAAAGGCCGCGGATAAGAATGACGAAGAAGCCATAAATTTCCTTCGAGAGGTTTCCAAATCTTTTTAGGCGCCTTAGATAACGTCAAGCTCCCGGAGCTAGCCAGCGGGGGTTTAGCCGAGTCCCCTCTAGAGCTTAGAGAGCGAGAATCAATACGCGGCTAAACTCACGCTAAAATGGCCAAAAGCCTCGAGCCCTTAGGTCGCCGAGCTAACCACGGCCGAGAGAGCGGTCTTAGGCCAGGGCTCGGAGATGGATATGGCTACTATATCCAGCCCAGAACTGACCGCGCCTTAGAGAAAGATCTGACCTTAAAAGTTCAAGGGGCGGGGCGACCTTGGTGGGCTTTAACCGTCTCTGGGGGCCCGACTTTAGCTCCCGAGCCAATAGCTTCGGGCCTTAAAGTCGCCAAAACCTGATCAATACGTTTACTGAGCGTAGAATGAGGTCTAATAAAATTATAAAATAATATACAAATAGCAAATTTAGCGCATAAATAATCTATTGACCTGGCAAAAGTCAAGCTTTTACGTGATAAATGGGAATTCCAAAGATGCCAATCAGCGTTT
>JAIROO010000122.1 GCA_031257535.1 Deltaproteobacteria bacterium | reverse complement strand
TTTTGGCATTTTTTTGGTTGGCTTTTTTTCCACATAAAGACGTGGGTGGGGGTGGGTGGATTTTTATAGTCGTTTTTTGGCTAAAAATTTGGCGTAGCCAGAATATCTTTGTTTTTTTTTTTTTTTTTTTTTTTTGAGTTTATTAAAGGCTAGATATTTTTTTGACTTTTTTCGTTTTTTTTAAAGGCCGAATAAGCTGTAGCTTTAGGATTTTTTAGGCCAATTAGTTATGAGACATTACCTAACCACCCCCATATATTACGTGAACGCCAGGCCCCACTTAGGCCACGCTTACACGACTATTATTAATGATATCTTGACCCGTTTCCACAAGCTCGCCGGCTATGAGACTTATTTTTTGACCGGGACCGACGAGCACGGCGACAAGATCGTTCAAGCCGCGGCCCAGGCCAACGTCAGCCCCAAGGAGTACGCCGACCAGATTAGCGCCCTTTTTCGGGCCGCCTGGCCGCCGTTATCGGTTGAGACCGACGACTTTATTCGGACCACCGAGCCGCGTCATCAAAACGTGGTGACCCGTTTTTTGGATCTGGTCAATAGCAAAGGCGACGTTTATTTTGGGGAGTATGGCGGCCACTATTGCTTTGGCTGTGAGCGGTTTTACACGGAAAAAGAGCTGGTCGACGGCCTTTGCCCCGACCATCAGACTAAACCTGATTTCGTCTCGGAGAAGAACTATTTTTTTCGTTTAAGCGCTTACCAGGATTGGTTGATCGATTATATCGAAAAAAGGCCCGACTTTATTCGACCGGAAGGCTATCGGTCCGAGGTCTTGGGGTTTTTACGCGAGCCCCTCGAGGACTTGTGTTTAACCCGGCCCAAAAGTCGGCTCACCTGGGGTATCACCGTCCCCTTTGACTCTAATTTCGTGACTTACGTCTGGTTCGACGCCCTCATTAATTACGTCTCGGCTTTAGGTTGGCCCGACGGCGAGCTTTTCGCTAAATTCTGGCCCGCCGCCCAGCACACCATCGCCAAAGACATCTTAAAGCCCCACGCTATTTTCTGGCCCATCATGCTCAAAGCCGCGGGCCTACCCATTTACCGCCATTTAAACGTCCATGGTTACTGGCGGATTGGCCAGTCGAAAATGTCCAAATCCGTGGGCAACGTGGTCGAGGCCTTGTCCATGGCCGACAAGTATGGCTCTGACCCCTTTCGGTATTTTTTGGCTAGAGAGATGTCCTTTGGCCTTGATAGCGACTTCTCCGAGGACCGCTTAGTCGACCGCTACAACGCCGATTTAGCCAACGACTTAGGCAACCTCTGCCAAAGGGCCACGGCCATGCTGGTTAAGTTTAGCGGCGGTCGGATCCCTTGGCGTTTAGCCGACGCGGCCGACGTCGAGTGGCGGAAACGTTTAGAGCGAACCCGCTCGACCTACGAGAGCGCCTTTTTGTCTTTTAACCCTAAAGGAGCTTTAATCGCCGTCTGGGAGCTGGTTGGGTATTTAAATAAGAGCGTGGATCTTGAGGCTCCTTGGGCTTTAGCCAAAGATCCCCTTAAAAAAGATCATTTAGACGCGGTCTTGGCGCGCTTAGCCGAGGGGTTGGCTTATATAGGGGCCTTAATCTGGCCAGTTCTGCCCAAAACCGCCACTGAGATTTGGCGTCGCTTAGGTTTAAACCCCAACCGTTTTAGCCTGGATTTCGCGGCCATCTTTAGTCAACTGCCCCATGACCGGCCCCTTATCGCCGACGCCCCGCTCTTCCCGCGGATCGAGGTGGCTAAGGGTCAAGACTCTGGCCCCAAAAGCGAGTCCGCGCCAAAAAGCCAAGACCTTAAAAAGCCGACCAAGCCAGCCGAGGAGCCGTCCGCTGTCAGCCAGGCCCAGAAGGTCGCCCCGGCCGCCGCGTCCAGCCTTAGTCAGATCGCCTTAAGCGACTTTCAGAAGATCCAGTTGGTGGTGGGCGAGATCTTAACCGCGGAAGCCATTAGCGGCAGCGAAAAACTTCTTAAAATGACCGTGTCCTTAGGCGAAGCCCAGACGCGGACCATTTGCGCGGGGGTGGCCAAGTTTTATCGGCCCCAAGACTTAGTCGGCCGGCGAGTCGTGGTTTTAGCCAACTTAGCCCCGGCCAAACTGATGGGGATCGTCTCCCAAGGCATGCTTTTAGCCGCGAGCCAAGACGGCCAACTGGCCTTACTGGCTCCGGATAGTCCCTTGCCCGCGGGGGCCAAGATCTCTTAGCCATTTTAATCCTTATGAAAGTTATCGTGGCCGGGGCTGGAGAAGTCGGGGCCTCCATCGCCGAAAAGCTCTCCCGGGAAAAAGAGGACGTGGTGGTCGTCGACCTCTCGAGCGAGCGGTTAATGGCCATTGGCGAGGCCATTGACGTTCAGACCATTTTAGGCTCCATCGCCCGGCCCGAGGTTTTGCTAGAGGCTGGGATCAAGGAGGCCGACTTATTCGTGGCCGTCACCGGCAGCGACGAGGTCAATCTCTTGGCTTGTCGCTTAGCCCAGATTCTCGCGCCCGAGGCCAGACGAGCGGCCCGCGTTCGGGACTCGGAGTTTTTAAGCGAGCTGAAAGCCGCCGAGGCCTTAGATGGCTTTGGGGTGTCCCTAGTTATTGACCCTACGACCTTAGTGGTGGACAATATCTTGGATTTTTTGGACATTCCGGGGGCGGGGGACGTGGTCGACGTCTCCGGGGGTCGCTTAAAACTGATTGGGGTGCGGTTAAATCGGACCCACCGCTGCGTGGGCCTGACTTTAGCTAAGGCCCTGCCGCGCGAGGACGGCTATCACATTCTCATCGCCGCCATCTACCGCGACCACGAGCTGCTGATTCCCATGGGCGACACGGTCATGCGGGGCGGGGATCTGATGTATCTGGCCGCGACCCCGGACCATCTGCCCCAGGTCAGCGAGTTTTTTGGCTTAGAGTGGCGCGAGGTGAAAACCGTTTTCATCTTAGGGGGCGGGGAAGTGGGTTTAACCTTAGCCCGGCGCCTTGAGGAACGGGTTCTAACCATTAAACTCTTTGAAAAAGATCCAGCTCGCTCGGCTTTCTTAAGTCAGACCTTAGAGAGCGCCATTGTTTTAAAGGGCGACGCCACGGATCAGAACCTTTTAATGGAGGAAGGGATCGGCGAATGCGACGTTTTTATCGCCGTGGGCACGGACGACGAGAAAAACATGATCGCCTGTCTTATCGCCAAACGCTTAGGGGTGCCAAGCGTCATTACCCGGGTTAACCGCTACGCTTACGTGCCCTTGGTCTCGGCCATTGGCTTAGAGTCTTTGGTCTCGGCTAGGGTCTCGGCGGTCTCGGCCGTCTTAAAGCACATCAGAAAAGGCCTAGTCATCTCGGTGGCCACCTTAAAAAGCGAGGACGCGGAAATTATTGAGATCTTGGTCCCGGAAAACTCGCGGCTGTCCGGCTTAACCTTCGCCGAGGCTAAATTTCCGGCGGGCACCATCGTGGCCGCTCTTTTAAGGGGCGAGAAAGTTATTATTCCGAAGGGTCAGACCACCATTTTAGCCGGGGACGTCCTGGCCGTGGTGACGCGGTTTGAGTCGATCGAGCATCTAGCCAAGATCTTAGCTTAACAATTTATAGGCTTTAAACCTAAATATTTGTCTATAACCGCGTCTGTAGTATTTTAACATAAGTAGTTGATTATAATTTCGCTCGTTGTGTTTTTAGCTAAGCGTTTGATTTTAATTACGTCTCTACGATTTTTAACTTAAACGTTTAACTTTTAATTACGCTTAAAATATGGTTATTAAGCTTAATTAAAAGTTATAAGAAAATATTTACCTCGCTTAACGCGCGTCGCGACGATTGGGCGGC
Organism: Deltaproteobacteria bacterium; assembly: GCA_031257535.1. GTDB lineage: Bacteria > Desulfobacterota > Desulfarculia > Adiutricales > Adiutricaceae > JAIROO01. The sequence goes on along the minus strand of JAIROO010000122.1, from coordinate 25,407 downwards.
TTTTAACGATTAAAAAAGCCGTTAGCTGATTATTGACGACAAGAGATAGATAGGGTTTTGATCAATTTTCCTCTTATCTGTGGGCTGACCGGTTGGGTCGTGGCCATTTTTAGCCTGGCCTTAATCCCGCCGGTGGCCACGGCCTTGTTTTACGACGACGGGTCGGCTCGCTCCTTGATCTTGGCTTTTTTAGGCTGCCTGGCTTTGGGGGGCCTTTTTATTTTTTTAGGGGGCCCTGACGCCCGTCAAGAGCCCAGGTATCGCGATGGCTTGGCCGTGGTCAGCGTCTCTTGGCTGACCATTAACGTTTTAGGGGCCACGCCTTATTGGCTAAGTGGGTCTTTGGGTTTTTGGGATGGCCTTTACGAGTCCTTTTCCGGGCTATCGAGCACCGGGGGCACGGTAGTTCCGGATCTCAGCTTCTGGCCTCAAGGTTTGCTTCTGTGGCGGAGTCTAACCCAGTGGATTGGCGGCATGGGGGTCATTGTTTTAATGGTGGCCATTTTGCCGTTTTTAGGGGTTGGCGGCCAAATTATGCTCAAAAACGAGGCCTCGAGAGCTTCTGGGGAAAAATTAAGGCCCAGGGTGGCCCAGACGGCCAAGTCCTTGTGGCAAGTTTATTTGGCTTTGTCCTTAACCTTGTTTTTAGCTCTTTTAGTGGGGGGCTTAGAACCCTTTGAGGCTCTGTGCCAAAGTCTGACCGTCATCTCCACTGGCGGTTTTTCCAATTACAACGAGTCCGTGGCCGCCCATCAGAGCTATTACGTCAAATGGGTCATAATAGTTTTTATGTTTATGGGCAGCTTAAGCTTCGCCATGATTTATCAGGCCTTAAGCGGGCAGGTGAGGGCCCTTTTAAACCCCGAGGCCCTGTTTTTTCTCCTGATCGTGGTCGCGGCCTCTGTCTTAGTGGCCTCGCCTTTAATGGTTTTTGGCTTTTACGCCCCGGGCGAGGCTTTTTTTCATTCCATCTTTCAAGTGGTCTCAGTCGCCAGCACCTCGGGCTTTTCCACGGCCGACTGGGGAGACTGGCCGGAGCTCAGTCAAGCCACTTTATTGGCTTTGTTTTTCGTGGGGGGCTGCTCGGGGTCGACTAGCGGGGGCTTAAAATGCGTCCGCTGGCTCATTCTCTTCAAAAGCCTTTACCGCGCTTTTCGGCAGTACATCCACCCAAAGGGCGTCTTTCCCGTGCGTTTGGGCGGTAAACCCGTGGCCGACCAAGTCTTAGAGAAGATCTGGCTCTTTTTTTTCTTATACCTAACCTGCGAAATTATTGGAACTTTGCTACTATTATTAATGGGTCTGGATTTAAGCACGGCTTTTACGGCCGTGGCCAGCTCCTTAGGCAACGTGGGTCCGGTCTTAGGCCAACTCGGGCCTACCTCGGATCTCTCGTCTTTGCCCGGGCCAGCCAAAGGCGTTTTAAGTTTTTTAATGCTTTTGGGTCGCTTAGAGTTTTACAGCGTTTTAGTTTTGCTGTTTCCTGAGTTTTGGAGCCGTTAAGTTTTAGGGGCCGCTAGCTATTGGAGCCGTTAAGTTTTATGGGCCGCTAGTTATTGGAGCCGCTAGTTAATGGAGCCGTTAGCTATTGGAGCCGTTAGTTAATGGAACCGATAGTTATTGGAGCCGTTAGTTATTGGAACCGTTAGTTATTGGAACCGATAGTTATTGGAACCGATAGTTATTGGAACCGATAGTTATTGGAACCGATAGTTATTGGAAACTATAGTTATTGGAGCCGATAGTTATTGGAAACTATAGTTATTGGAGCCGTTAGTTATTGGAAACTATAGTTATTGGAACCTATAGTTATTGGATCCGTTAGTTATTGGAAGCGATAGTTATTGGAACCTATAGTTATTGGAACCTATAGTTAAGGAGCCGATAGTTATAGGAGCCGATAGTTATTGGAACCGATAGTTATTGGAACCTATAGTTATAGGAGCCGATAGCTATTAGACTCGAAAGTTATAGGAGACGATAGTTATTGGAGTCATTAATTAATGGAGCCGCTAGTTATAGGAGCTATTAGTTATTAGAACCGATAGTTATTGGAGCCGATAGTTATTGAAGACGTTAGTTATAGGAGCCGATAGTTATTGGCGCCATTAATTAAATCGTTGGCTAAGGGAGCCAATAGGGCGAGGACGTTAGATATTATTTTTTTTGAGCTTTAAAGAGCTTTTTAACGCCTTAGATTTTTTGACCTTTAAGTTTTTTTAAAGTTTTAGATATTTTTTTGTCTTTAGATATTTTTTTTAGGCTTTAGATACTTTTTAGCCTTAAAATATTTTTAAAGGTCTTGGTTACTTTTATTTCGGCCGACGACAATCTTTGGCCTTGTAAGGAATGGAGTTTGACGGACGCGTTAGAGCTGGATCCAGCCTTAAATCGTCTGCCCGCCCCTGGCGATCCGGCTTATGGTCGCTTTCACCTTCTAGGGGTGGGCGGCGTGGCCATGGCCGCCTTGGCTGGTCTACTAAAAGAGGCGGGGTTTACGGTTAGCGGCTCGGACGCGGCCGTTTATCCGCCCATGAGCGAGACCTTACAAAAATTAAATATCCCGGTTTTTGAGGGTTATGGCCCCTTAAGTTTGCCTAACGAGCCGACCGTGGTCGTCGTTGGCAACGTGGTGACCAGAAAGTTTCCGGTGGTTAAGACTTTAAAAGAACGGGGTTATTTTTACGTCTCGCTCCCAGATCTTTTAGGTCAATTGTTTTTGGCTAAAACCAAAAATATCGTCGTCGCCGGTTGTCACGGCAAAACCACGATCACCAATTTTACGGCCGCCATCTTGGCTCAGGCTGGCCTTAACCCTGGCTACCTTATTGGCGGTCAGAGCTTGGATTTAGATCCTAGCTATAATTTGGCTAAAGGGGACTGGTTTGTCATAGAAGGCGACGAGTATGACTCGGCCTTTTTTCAAAAAGTCCCAAAGTTTGTTTTTTATAGGCCAAATCTGGTTATTTTAACTGGCGTGGAGTTTGACCACGCCGACATTTACCCAGATCTGACCGCGGTGACCGAAGCTTACGCCGCCTTAATCGCTAAAATCCCCGAAGATGGGCTTTTAATAGTTAATGGCGACGACTCTTTAGCCATTAATTTAGCTAAAAAGGCTCGGTCTAAGGTCGTAACTTATGGCCAAAATCCAAAGAACGACTGGCTTTTAACCGCTTATCGTCCCCTAAACTTAGATTGTTACGCTTTTTCGGTTAAGGCGCCTTTTGGAGGCGTTTTTGATTACGCGTGGTTAAGGCCGGGGCTTCATAACGCCTTAAACGCGGTAGCGGCTTTGGCCGCGGCCGACTGGGTTGGGGTCCCCGCTGGTCTGTCCGCTATATCTAAGCTGAAAGGCGTTAAAAGGCGCCAGGAGCTGATTGGAACATTTCATGGGGTAAGGTTATACGACGACTTCGCTCACCACCCCACGGCCGTGGCCAAAACCTTAGCCGCCTTAAAATCCGCGACTAACGGTCCTATCGTCGCGGTCTTTGAGCCTCGCAGCGCCACTAGTCGGCGGGCGGTCTTTCAAAAGGAATACTCGGCGGCTTTTACCGCGGCCGACCAAGTCTTGGTGGCCGCGGTTAACCAACCGGAAAAAGCCCCCGAAGGCGACCGGTTGGACCCTCAGGCTTTAGTCGCCGCCATCGAAGCTAACGGCTCCCCCGCCGTTTACGAGCCAGACCCCGATAAGCTTTACGCGGCCATCTTAGCCGCGGTCTCGCCTGGGGCCACCGTGGTCCTTCTGTCCAATGGGGATTTTGGCGGGTTGGCTAAGAAACTGGCCTTAGGTTTAACGTGATAGTTTGATGGTATATGGTTAATAGTTGCTAGTTTTTTTGTCTTTGGTTGCTAATATATTGGCTTTGGTTACTAGTATATGGTCTTTGGTTTATGGTTTGGCCTTTTTCGCGACGTTTTTTCGCGCTTCCGGCGAGCTTTTTTCGCCGGCGATTTAACTTTTTAGCGAGGAACTCTTGGCTAGTTCGTCCCCTAAAAAAAATAAAAACTCGCCCGAACGTCTGGTCGCCGCTAATAGTACGGCCCCGGAAAGCTTAACTCCGAAAGGCCAGGCCGCCCAAAGCTTGGCCCCGGAAAGCTCGGCCGCCCCAGGTTCGACCTCAAAAGGCGTGACCTTAAAAGGTCTAACCCCGAAAGCTTTGACTTCAAAAGGTTTGACCTCGAAAGCCTTGACTTCAAAAGGTTTGACCTCGAAAGCCTTGACCTCAAAAGGCTTAACCCCAAAAAGCTTAACCCCGAAAACCCTAACCCCTAAAGCCTTGACCTCAAATGCTTTAACTTCAAAAGCCTTGGCCTCAAAAGCTTTAACCCCTAAAAGTTTGGCCGCGAAAGCTTTAACTCCCAAAGGCTCGATCCCAAAAAACTTAACGAAGAAAAGTCCGGCCCCCATAAGTCCGGCTCCGATAAGTCCGACCCCGCTAAGTCCGGCCCCCATAAGTTCGGCCCCCATAAGTTCGGCCCCGACCAGCCCGGCTCCGACCAGCCCAGCCTTAACTAGCTCCTCCGCCCAAATTAGCCAGGCCCAGACGACGAGCCTAACCCCGGCTGGCTCAGTTCCCCTTAACCAAGCTCCAAAAAGCCCAAGCTTTACCCTTACGAGCTCTATCGAAGAGGAGCTTACCGAAAAGTTAGGCCTGACCCTAAAAAAACCTGAGCTTTTTCGGGAGGCCTTAACTCATCGCTCGGCCACGGGCGGCGAGGTTGACGGCCACAACCAGCGCCTTGAGTTCTTAGGGGACGCGGTTTTGGGGTTATACGCGGCCGAGCTTATTTACGCCTTACAACCCTCTCTCTCCGAAGGGCGGATGTCCCGTTTGCGGGCGGCCGTGGTTAACGAGGCGACCTTAGCCGAGCTGGCCACCTCTTTGGACTTGGGGCCTTTAATCTTTTTTGGCCCTGGCGAAAAAGCCAGTGGCGGCGAGACTAAACCCTCAATTTTGGCCGACGCTTTAGAGGCCATAATTGGGGCCGCCTATTTAAGCGACGGCCCCAAAGCCACCCGAGCTTTGTTTAAGCGCCTGTGGGGACCGCGGATTGACCGTTTGGTTTTACGGTCCGACAACTACGCCGACTACAAGACCCGTCTTCAGGAAATCACCCAGAGACAGGGCTTGGGATTGCCCCAATACGATCTCGTCAAACAAAGCGGGCCTGACAACGAGAAGATTTTTACCATGAGCTTAAGTATTCCGGGCTGGCCTCTTTTTACGGCTAGCGGTCGGACTAAAAAGGCGGCGAGTCAGTTGGCGGCTAAAGCTTGCTTAAACGCCTTAAAAGTCGGGAAAGACGCCTTTTTAGCTAGTCAACTTCAGACTCCAACGGCTAAACCTAAAGCCCGACCAGGCCTAACGCGGCCTCAAACTCTTTAGCCTTTCGGTTCGCGCTAATTTATATGGTCCCGGCTCGCTTGGCCGGTTAAATTAATAAAGAGAGATAATGAACGAAGAGACCCGTTGCGGTTTTGTCGCTATCGTCGGGGCGCCTAGCGTTGGCAAGTCGACTCTGCTCAATCGATTTTTAGGGGAAAAAATCTCCATTACGGCCGCCAAACCCCAGACCACCCGCCACCGAATCTTAGGGGTCTTAACCGAGCCCAAAGGTCAGCTGATTTTCTGGGACACCCCAGGACTCCATCTGTCGGAGAGGCTTTTAAACTTAGAGCTCATCGCTTTGGCCAAGTCCGCCTTAGCCGACGCCGACGTGGTCTTGTGGGTGGTCGACGCGGTCCGACGAGGAGTTGACCACCATCTGGCCCAAGACCTGATCCGCTCGGTTAACCAACCTTTAGTCGTGGCCTTAAACAAAGTCGACAAAGTCGCCAAAGACAACCGACCTCGGATCGAGCTTTTAGCCAAATCTCTGGATCCCGGGCCGAGGGGGGCCGTGTTTCAGATCTCGGCCAAAAGCGGGTTAGGGCTATTTCGGTTGAAAAACAAACTCTATGATCTTTTACCCTCCCAAAATCTTTTATACCCCTCGGACACTTTAACCGACCGACCCTTAAGGTCTTTGGCCGCCGAGCTCATCCGTGAGGAGATCTTTCGGTTGACTAACCAGGAGATCCCGTACTCCACGGCCGTGACCATCGAGGAGTTTAAAGAACCCCACGAGAAAAACGATCACTATTACCTAAACGCGACCGTGCACGTGGAAAAGCCCAACCAGAAAAAGGTTATTATTGGCCAAGGCGGCCAGACCATTAAACTGGTCGGCCAAGGAGCTCGCCGGCGCTTAGAAGAGCTTTTAGACGCCAAGGTTTTCTTAAATCTTTTTGTCCGGGTCACGAAAAACTGGACCAAAAACCTCAAACACATCAGAGAGTTTGGTTATGGCGGCTAAGGCGGCCGCTCTTTCGGGTTTTTCGGTCGTCGTCTTAGCCGCGGGTCGTGGTCAGCGCCTAGAACCCTTGACCAGCTTAACGCCCAAACCCTTGCTGCCGGTCTTAAACGTCTCCCCCTTGTGGCGTTGGTTGTCGATCTGTCAAGAACAAGGGTTTTCGGAAGTGGCCATAAACGCCTATTGGCTAGCCGAGAAAATAGAGGCGGCCGTAAAAAAGGCCAAAAGCGCGTTTAAGGAATTAAAGCTGAGCCTAAGCCACGAAGAAGAGCTTTTAGGCACGGGCGGGGGAGTCCAAAAAGCGGCGGCGAGTTTTAAAGGGCCGGTTTTAGTCATAAATGGCGATATCTGGACTGATTTAGATCTCCGGCTTTTAGTCAAAAGGCACTTAGAGACCCAAGCTTTCGCGACTATCGCGGTTTTAAACCCTAACCAAGGCCTAAACCCGAATTCGACTTTTAACCAAAATCTGGGCGGGCCGGCTAGCTTGGGGTCTTCAGATAACCAAGCTCAAGCTAACCAGGTCGCTCAAGCTAGCCAAGCCGCTCAAGATTGCCTTGCCGCTCAAGATAGCCAAGCCGCTCAAGATAAGCTGGTCGCTCAAGATAACTTCGCTAGCCAAGACAACCTACTAGCTTTTTCAGATAATTTAGCCAGTCAAGAGAGCTCGTTAATCGCCGCCAAAGACGAGGCGCGCTTTACGGCTGGCCACGTTTTACGTCCCTTAGCCCCGCCCACGGTGAGCGTTGACGCCGAAGGACGGGTCGTGGGTTTGCGGTTACCGCGAGATCTGGCCCATAAAGCGGAAGTGGCTCGCCTTTATGGCTTAGGGGTCGTCGTGGTTAGCCCAAAGTTTAAAGAGCTTTTACCGGTCGGACCCTCGGACTTGATCGCCGAACTCGCGAAATATTTAGACGAAAAAGTTCTCGCTTACCCCGCCCCCACGACTATCTGGGCCGACATTGGCACGGTCGAAAATTACTGGACTTTAAACCGCCTTTTAGCTAAAAATAAGACTATCTTAGCGAAAGGAGCCGAGGTTTTAGGCCAGACCCAAGGGTTTGTGGTCTTAGGAGCCGGGGCTAAGATTGAGCCGAAAGCTTTCGCGCGCGACTGCGTCTTGTGGCCCGGGGCGGTTCTAGAGTCAGGGGCCCGGGCTATTAAGGCCGTCGTCAATGGTCGGGTCCCCGCCGGTCAGGAGGCGAAAAACGTCTGGCTGGGTTAAGCCGCCCCTAAAAGCTATAGAGTGGGCGATTGAGGTCTGGCCCCGAAGGCTTCCGCTTAAAGCGAAAGTAGAGGTTCAGCCTTTAGCCGGGGAAGCCTCGGGACGGCGATATTTTCGTTTGGTTAGGGACGGTTGGTCTTGTCTTTTAATGATAGGGCCAGATCCGCGAGAAAACCGAGTTTACGCCGATTTGGGGGAGCGCTTAAGAAGGGAGCTACCTCTGCCGCGGATCTACCAAAAGGATCTTGAGTTAGGTTATTTTCTCCTCGCTGACTTAGGCGAGGCTCGGCTTGATAAGGTTCTTTCGACCGCGGATCCCCGCCAAAGAGTCGAACTGCTCCAAAAAACGGCTAAGCTTCTCGGGGCTTGGCATCAAAAAGCCTTAGAACTTACGGAGGACTCGTCGTATTTTCTTTATAATCCCGTTTATGATCGACAATTTGTCCTAACCGCCGAGTGGGGATATTTTTTAAAAGGGTTGTCCCTGTTGGGATTGGCCGTCGACTCTTTGGAGTTGGCTGAGGAGGGGTCGGCTTTATGCGTCGTCCCTAGGACTCCTAAAGTTTATATTCATCGGGATTTCCAGAGCCGTAACCTTATGTTATTTCAAGATAAGTTGTGGGTTTTGGACTGGCAAGGGGCGCGTTTGGGACCAGCGGCTTACGATCTGGCGAGCTTTCTTTATGACCCTTACGTCAGCTTAAGCGAGGCGGAGAAGGCCGTGGTCAAAAAAGCCTATTTAAAAAAACGGCCTGAGTTCAATCTGGTCGCCTCAATCTCGAGGATAGCCCCTTTAAGGCTAGCTCAAGCCATTGGGGCGTATAGCCATTTAGTCAAACGCGGGCTACCTTATGGTCAATATCTGGCTCCCGCCTTGACCCGGCTAGAGGCTCTTCTGCCTACCGGTCGGAGGCGAAAGGGGTATCCAAAGACGCGAGCTTTAATCGCTAAAGCCTTGGATTTGGTTAAGGGCCTCTGGCAAGGAGTAGGATCATAATAGGCTTAGATCCTTCGATAAACAATCTTTAAATGCATGTTTTTTTGTTAATATAAGTTATATTTATCATTTTTATCAAAAAAATAGAAAAATATTTTTTTACTTATGCTTATTATATTATTATAAGCTTTATTATTTTTTTAAAGTTATTTTAATTCTATTGTTAAATTTTTAATAATAACGTAATTATTATAATATTTTATCTTACGATAAAGGTCACTCAAATATTAACGCCTCGGAGGGTCCATGAGCGTTATCGCTATTTTAGGTCGACCCAACGTCGGCAAGTCGTCTTTATTTAACCGTTTAATCCAGCGTTCGGCCGCTTTAGTCGACGACCAGCCTGGTGTCACGCGCGACCGTCACTATGGCCGTTTGACCATCGACGACCGAGAGGGTTGGCTGGTGGACACCGGTGGTTTTGAGTTGGCCGCCGAAACTTTGGCTAGCCCCATAAACGAGCAGATTCGTTTAGCCCTCTTAGAGAGCGATCTAGTCATTTTGGTGGTAGACGGTTTATTAGGTCGTCACCCTCGAGACGGGGAGTTAGCCGAATTAGTCCGAAAAGCGGACCGTCCAGCTCTTTTAGCCGTCAACAAAATCGATAGCCCAGAAAAAGAAAACCTCGCCTTAGAGTTTCATAGTTTAGGTTTTAGCTCTCTTTATCCAGTTTCGGCGGCTCATGGTTTAGGGGTCGCGACCTTAAAAGAGGCTTTGTATCCCTTTTTAGAACCCTCAATAGCCGAGCCAGACGAGAATTCGCCGCCCCGGATCGCCGTGGTCGGGCGACCTAACGCCGGCAAGTCCTCCTTAATCAATCATCTTTGTGGCCAGAACCGTTTAGTGGTCGACGCGACCCCAGGCACCACCCGGGACGCGGTGGACGTGACCATAAACATGATGGGGCGGCCTTATATCCTCGTGGACACCGCGGGAGTCAGAAGGCGAGGTCGGGTTAGCGAAAAACTGGAAAAGCTGTCCGTTCTGCGGGCCTTAAAAAGCGTAGAAAAGTGCGATCTGGCCCTTTTAGTGGTCGACGCGTCCGAAGGGCTAGCCGACCAAGACGCCCATATCGCTGGCCGGGCCTTTGAGCGAGGCCGACCAGTGGTCTTTTTGGTTAATAAATGGGATCTAATTAAAGAAAAAAAGGAGGCTCGGGAGGCTTTTACGCGGGATATGGAGCTAAAAATGGCTTTTTTGGAAAAGGCTCCTTGGCTTACGGTCTCCGCTTTAAAAGGGCAGGGTCTAAACCGTCTATGGCCGCTAGTCGACCGGATCATGGAGCAATATTCTAGCCGCGCCTCCACGGCCGAGGTCAATAAAGTCGTTCAAGCCGCCGTCGAAGCCCACACCCCACCCTATGTGGGTCAAGGGCGGTTAAAATTTTACTACGCCACCCAAGCTTCCACGCGGCCGCCGAGCTTCGTAATCTTCGCCAATCGACCAGACGCGGTCCATTACTCCTATAAAAGATACCTTATTAACAAGTTAAAGGCGGCCTTTAAGCTAGATCTGATCCCAGCGAGAGTTTTTTTTCGGGCCCGGCATGAAGACTGGGCGGAAAAGCCGAAAAAAAAGAGCGAGCCACCGAAAACTGGCCCCAGAAAAACTGGAGCGTCTAAAACTGGCGGGAAGAAAGCGGGTTCAGTTAAATCTCAACCCAAAAAATAACCAACCGCGAAAGCTTAAATGGCGAAGACGGTTATTGAAGTTCTCCACGTTATGGTTTACCAAAATGGCTTGCTTTAACCAGTTAAAACCTTACCAAACTGGTAAACTTTAACGAGATTTTTATAACTATGGCCGGGGAAAAGGTTTTAGGCCAATTAAGTTTCTGACAACACGTCTTTGAGGCGACGAAGAGAAAAATGGTTCGGTGGGAGAGGATGGGCGATCATTCATTACCCGAATATTATTTATTGTTAACTTTATATAGAGTTCCTCTTCCATTAAATATAATAGTCGAATCTATAAATTTTTTATCATTTAAAAAATTTTGTAGTTTATCAGTAAAATATAAATATACCGGTTTATTTGGATTATTAATTAATGTATTATCAATATAATTATTTACAATATTCATAGTAATACTAGTATTATATTCTATATAATATAACCTATTTTTTAGGTTTCTTGAAGTAAATTTTAAAAACTGGTCATTAGTTATAATTATAAAATTTGGATCTGTAACTAATAAGTTAGAAATAAATTTATAATCACGATCATTAAAGTTTATTGATAAAACTTTTCTATCTTGGCGTTTATATAATGAATTATCGATATTATCAGATTTATAAATAATTATTGGCATTAAAATTATAAAAATTATTAAAAATAATAATAAAAATTTTGATTTATGCTTATTTATATAAATAAGAAAATTAAAATTTAAATTATTAACAAAATTATAATGTGATAAAATAAACTTTTGAAGAGATAAACCAACTGAAAATGCCAAAAAAGGAATTGCTAAATAAGAATTTCTGGCATCATAACTATAAAAGAACATCCATATAACTATATAAGTTATGCCGAAAGCACTAATAAACCTATTTTCTCTTACAAATAAACCTGGAATCCCTAAAATGCATAAAATAAAAATTCCAGGCCATCTAGATATTGATAAAAGAAAACGTTCTAAATAAGTCCTATTTTCATGCATTCCTTGTGTTAAAGCTTGAAAATTGGAAGTTGCTTGACCAATTTTTAAAAGGTATTGATAGTAAATATACCATGGTAAAGCAAAAAATATAGTAATAAATGCAACGGCAATGATAATTTTAACTTTTAAGTTTCTTTTAAGTGAAGATAATATACTAAATTCATAAACAATAAATGGAAAGAATATCAAAAGCAAAAGACCCGCTTGTTTTATCGCTCCCGTAGCGCCAAGGAAGATTACCGACAAAAAAAGACATTTGATCCTTGTTATCTCGTTTTCTTTATAGCCCCAAAGTAACGCCCCGGTGGCTAAAAATCCCATTATGGAAACAGGAAAATCAGCGTATCCCGCGTAATGAACAAATTTTTGAACAGGCCACAAAAAAACAACTACTGCGGTTATAAAAGAAGAAATAGGAAATTTTTCAAATATGCTTAAAATAATTAAAAACATATAAGATGGAAATATAAGACAAATCGCATAAGAAAAGAATTGAACCCAAACGTCTTCCATTAAAACATATGGGATAGAGAAAATGGCTGGCAATAGCTGAGGGTAACCCATGGGATTAACTGGTTTATTGGTTGTGGCCAAATCTACCGCCCAACGATTCCAAGAAAAAACCGCGTCGGCAAATTTAAAAATTTCACCTAAACCCGCCAGTCCGGCTGGACTTACTAAGACATAAGCAAATAGAATAAATATTACTAAATGGCAATATTTAACTATATATAAAAACCTATCGTTTGTGTTTTTACTTATTTCATTATTATTATCATAGTTAAATTTATTTAAATAAATAAATGTGCTTTCTTTTATTTTTTTCTTTATAAATAAGAAATATATAATAAAAATAAATTCTATTAATATTAACAGTAGGAGTGAAGATTTATTATAAACATTTAATAAACATAATAACAAAACAATATTACTATTAACAGCTAAGCTAATACCAATGACTATAATTAAAAAAATATTAAATCTTGTTTTGATATTGAATAAATTATAAATAATTAATCCAGGCAATAAAATAGCCTGAATTAACCCTAAAAGACCATATAATAACAACATAATGCAATTGGCGAATTTTAAAGTTTATATGTATAATATCATACACTATTCTGATTTTTGGGAAGAATTAGTAGATTTTGAAACGACTCGCGGCTTAGGTTTTGGGTGAATAGCTTCGTTGATGGCTGAGTTAACTGCCTTAAAAAAATGGTCAGTCCCTTTTTCTGGATTATATTGAATTAATGTTTTTCCGTTTATTACCATGGATGGGACAGAATTTATGTTAAATTTACTGATATAATCTAGCGCTTTTTCTATTTTACGATCAACTATATCTGATTCAATAGCTTCTCGATATTCGTTGACAGATAAATTGTAATCGTTTAAAAAGTTCATTTGGTAGTCGATGTCGACCAAGGCGAATTCGCCGGTATTAGCTAAGGTATCCATTACCGTTTGGAAGATCCGATTTCGCAAAAGCTTTTCTTGACCAAAAAAGTCCAAAACGAAAAAGAGATCCGCGTACTGGTTGACGGTGTAAAATTCATCCTCACCAACTTGCCCACGGCTAACAACCACAGGAAGGGCCTCAAAGTGGACGTTATTAGGCAGCTCATTTTCGAACTTAGCCAGTTTTAGCTGAATAACCTGGCAGTCGAAGTTGCCGTAATAAATAAAGTAAACGACCTCAACGCTAGGTTCGGTTTTAGAAGTCGCCTCAACGGCCAGCTCTGGCGGACTTGAGGTCTGGCTAGAATTTTTAGCGATGGCCAAACCCGAAGTCAAAAATAGAAAGAAAGCCACGGCCAAAATCGCGAACCGACTCATAAACTTCTCCCCTTAGGAACGTCAAAAAAAATGTTTCGCGTGACGGTAATCTAAAGAAGGTCTTTTACGTCCGCAAGAAATTAAGTTATTGGAGTAACTTTAAATAAAACAATAACAAATTAAGATGTAATTAACTGATATAAATGAGAATTAAGGTCAATAATTATGAAAAATAATAATTTTAATCAACATTGCTAAACAAATATATCTATATAATGTGATATTATAGAGATATACATCAGTAAATATTGGATAAATTTATTGGTAAGAAAAAAAACCTCGACCCAGAATAAAGCATATCTCCTGGCCTTGTCAAATTTTTTTTACATCCTAGTCAGGTTTAGTTCAAAATTGATATGGCACGGGAAGATTTGGTAGGGTCACATAAATCCTTTGACTATTTTATTTTTGGCAATAATTATTTTTAACATATTACTTTATATAGTTGATATTCAGATATTTTATTGGCTAAATATATATGATTAACTAGTTTTATATTGAATATTTTGTCATTTTAAGTACATAATTTTATTTTACATCTTATTAAAATATATTTAATAAACAATATAATATACGTAAAAGAATCGTAAAAAAATAATACAGTTTTTATGATTTAATCATATAGTAACGTCAAGCTTTTAAAAATTCAAATAATATTTTAAATAACAATACCATGATTTGGAATATGTATTTGGTATATGCTTTTATTATTTTTAGGAAGAAATGTTCTATATATCAATCTTACTATAACTATCACAACTGATATATATATTAAATATATAACTATGTGTAATAGCATAACTAAGAAAAAATTTAATATAGAATAAAATATCAAACCAAGAAAAATGTCCCGCCTACCAAAACGGGGCGCGAGGCGGAACTCAAATTTAACCCCAAAGAAATGCGCCTTTCCAAAACGGCGCGCCTATGAAAAGACCGATGAATTCAAAAAGCGGTACGCCATGCGTTCTGGCGTTGAGGCGACGAACAGTAGTCTGAAACGCCAAACTGGCTTCGGCCGCCTCCGCTACTTAAGAGATAATTTTAATTAGCCATTTTTTTAAGTAATCGGCATTAACTTATATATAATTACGTCCATTTTTTTGCATAAATTATACTATTATGTGTCCAAATTACCTATGATGGATGTAATTTACGATTTTTAGGGTTTAAGTCCATATTACTTAGGAGATTGACAAAATGGCGGGCAAGAGCTGTGAACAACCTTGAGGGTAAACGGGCCTACCAAAAATAAGCATATCTTTATCGATTCTTATAAATATTAATAAATTATATAAAAAATTTTATTTAATTTATGTATTAAAATTAGAAATTTATTATATTAGTTATTTTTAAAATTTATTTTTGAAAAAATATAATTTCTTTGAATAAAATAACTTAAAATAAAAAGTGAGCCTTCTGAAATGAATTTACCGATTAATACATTACAATTAAAAGTATTGCTAAACCATATTGTAAAATTATATGTTATAAGCATAAAAATAGTAACTAAAGATAGATATTTTAAAATTTGAATCGCAAGCTCGCAACGGGCTTTAAAAACCCATTGTCGGGAAAAACAAAAATTAAATATCACAGCCGAGATTCGGGCCATAATAAATGAGAGCAGAGTTTCGGCTGTCAAAAAATAACAGATGGAAAAAACGATATAGTCTAAACAGCTGGTTAGAAAAGATAGACTAATAAATTTTAAAAAAACAGAATATATAGATATTGAATCTCTAATTACATGGAAATTAGATGATATATTTCCATTTATATAAACTGTTGATATAGGTATTTGAACAATATTTTCATTTAATTCGACCGCCTCAGAAACTAGAACAGAAAATTCATATTCATAACGATCATTAAGAATTTGAATATGTTTACTTACTTGTCGAATAGGAATATACCTAAGGCCGGTTTGAGTATCTTGGATTTTTACGCCAGTAAAAAAACGAAAAATCAATTTGGTAAAAATATTACCAAATTGGCTGCGAAGTGGAATATTTGAGGAAAAATCTCGCGTTCCTAGAGTAAAACAGTTGGCTTCAAGGCCAGCTTTGGCGACGGCGATTATATCTTTGGAAAGATGTTGCCCATCCGCGTCGGCGGTAACTAGGCCGGGAGTTTCTGGAGTGGAATTTAAAAGAAAATAGTTTAGACCTGTTTTTAAGGCTTGACCTTTTCCTCGGTTTACCGCATGAGTCAATAAGTTAACATCTGGAAATTGTTCCAATTCTTGTAGGTATGGTTTAGTGGCCTGAGAAGACCCGTCATCGACTACAATTATGTTCTGAAAAAAATGAGACTCATGTAATTCCTTGACAACCTCCAAAATCGCGGCTGTTGGCTCGTAAGCGGGAATTAAAACCCAAGGTTTGGTCTCCTCAAAATGATGAGGAAGATTATTACATCTATTGTCCATTAAATATTTCTCAATTTAAAAAAATATTTCTAATATATATGATATTTTTATTGTATAAATTTTAATTTTTATATATAATTTTAATATTAAAAATTTATATTCTATTAATATTATTTATCAATATATTATAGTATTTTATTATAAATTAGCGGTTTTTTATTTAACTTTAATAAGAATAAAAAAATGTAAAATTAAACCATTTAGTAATATTACGCTAACGTTATATTCGCCTTATTTTTTCGCGCTTTACGCGGGCGTTAAGTTTTGGCCTAAAAAAATCAAATTTTTTCTATTGTTTTTGTTTAAAAAATTTACTATTATAGTAACGCTTTCGATCAGTGATTTATGGTAGAGGACTTGGTTTTTGATTTACGGTCAGTGTTTTGGCCTGGGGACATGAAATGAATATTTCGACCAATAAAAAGACTTTTAGGCCTTTTCAAGCTGTTTTATTAGTTTTTAGTCTGATTGGCCTGATCATAGCTCCCTGGCTTCTCAAAGCCGACGATCAACCCGCCCCCAAACCAATTGACCTGACCCAGGCTTCTTTAAGGAGCGTCCCTGAGTCAATTAACCCCATCAATGTAAACCAAAGCCTCCTTCTCGTCGCCCCGCTAAATGGGCCTTTATCCTTGCTCGGCGAGGAGTCGCGACGGGGAGCCGAACTAGCCTTAAGATCTTTAGGCGCGGGTTTTAATCTAGAACAAGCTAACGAAGAAGAACGGGTGGAAACCCAGGTCCCTAACCTTAAAGACGTTAAAGCGGTTTTAGGCCATTTTTCCGAGAAATCTTTAACTAGGAACGCGCCTTATTATATCCACTACGATATTCCCACGATTTTGCCTTATCTGGAAAATCCAGAAGTTTCTTCTTTAAACGAAAATTTTTATCGTCTTATGCCCGATTACGCCACCCAAGGCCGACGTTTGGCCCAAGAAGTCTTGAGCCAGAGTAAAAAACCGACCCAGGTGGTTATCTTGGTGGGACCAGAAAGACCGCAGCGGCTTTTAGCCGACGCTTTCGCTAACGCCTTAAGCCAAGGCCTGACTATTCCGCCTTCTGGCCAGAATAAGTCCCCCAAAAAATTGGCTCCTTTGTCTTCCAAGATCAAAGTCCATCGTTTTGATCTGACGATTGTGGGCGAACTTTCGGCTCTTGCGGATTTAAAAGGCGGGTCCCAAGATTTTGTCCTTTTGGCTTTGCCGCCTAACCTAGCTCTAGAAGCCGGGCCGGTTCTCGCGACCTCTAAATTCGCGAAATCTCGTTATTTGGCAGGCGGCTCCTTAGCTTTACGGGAGGTAGGAGCCGAGTACCGGGCTCTAAACCTAATCTTGACTCTATGCCTACCCGTAATCCCAGCCCCTAAAAATAACGTTTACGCGACTTTTATGAGACGCTACCAGTACTTTACTAAAAACTCGCCAACCTGGCCAGCTATTTTAGCTTATGACGCCGCAAATATGGCAATTAAAGCCGCTTCAATTGGCAACGTCAAGGAATATTTAAGAGATCCAGACCGGCCTCACCAAGGATTAGCTACTAGTTACGTCTTAAATAAGGGAGCTCCACCTCAATTACTAAAAATTGGCGACGATAACCTATCATTTCTCCCGTGAAGTCGGAACTATGGCCGAAGTTACGAGGTGGATTATCCATCTCGACATGGACGCGTTTTACGCTTCAGTGGAGATTTTAGATAATCCTTCTTTAAAAGGACTGCCAGTTATCGTCGGCGGCTTGGGCGATCGAGGGGTAGTCTCCACGGCTTCTTACGCGGCCAGGGCAAAGGGAGTGCGTTCGGCTATGCCAATCGTCCAAGCTCGCCGCTTATGTCCAGAAGGGATTTATCTTTGGCCGAAGATGGCTCGCTATCAGGAACTTTCGGCTAAGGTTATGGACATTTTCCAACGTTACACTCCCTTAGTGGAGCCTTTATCGCTAGACGAGGCTTTTTTAGACGTAACTGGCTCTCTTAAACTCTTTGGCTCGGCCCCAGAGATCGCCGCGCGCGTAAAAAAAGAGGTTTTGGCGGAAACGGGTTTAACGGTATCCGCTGGAGTCGCCACGCAAAAACATATCGCCAAGATCGCCTCGGGCTTTCAGAAACCCGACGGGTTGACGGTTATCCAGGCTGGCGGCGAGAAAGATTTTCTATGGCCTTTGCCGTTAAGTCGTCTATGGGGAGTAGGGCCAGCCACTTTAAAAACCCTAGAGTCTTTGGGCCTTAAGATCATTGGCGATCTGGCTAAAACCCCAGCTAAGGCTATGGAAGCCAAATTAGGAAATTCTGGGCTAAAACTCTGGCTATTGGCTAACTGCGAAGACGAGCGCGAGGTCGAGCCGGATAGAATCGTTAAATCTATTGGCCACGAAGAAACTTACGCTATAGATATTGATGGGGAAGAAGCTATAAATAGGGAGCTTTTGGCTCTTTCGGTCAAAGTGGCCAAGCGTTTACGGGCAAACCAACTTAAAGGTCGGACCCTTACTCTTAAAATTAGAAGCCAAAATTTTAAAACCTTTACCAGATCTCGCACGCTTTCCTTAGGTTTAGACGTCCACTTGGATATTTATCGTCTGGCGAAAGAACTCTTCCCTTGGGAAAAAAAAGGGCCTTATCGTCTTTTAGGGATTAGCGCCTCGAATTTCGTGGCGGAAGGAGACCTGGAATATCCCCAAGAGGATCTATTTGGACCTCCGAAACCCGCCCCCAACGCCCGATTAGCCAAAGCTTTAGACAAGATTAACGATCGTTTCGGAGAAGCGGGATTGAAACCGGCTAGTCTATTGGACAAACCTCGCCGCAAAAACTAAGGATACCTAATAACTTTTATGTCCTGTTGAAATACATAAAAATAGACAATATATGAGACAACTTTGATACGGCACAGAAAAATGGTCCCATGTTAACCATGAAACATTAAATTCTGGTTAGCGAAAATGAATAGCGTCTTTTTGATCTTTGATAATGGTTGATAAGCTCAGAAAAAACCTAGATTAGCGATTAATGACGGTACAATTTTTATTGGCCATGTGTCCCATTTTTGATGGCCACATTAAAATAACCAGGCCCACTTCTCTTTGGCCAAAGTAAGCCATTTTGGTCCACTTCTCTTTGGCCGTAGTAGGCCATTTTGGTCCACTTCTCTCTGGCCGAATCCAATCAGTTCAGTGGAAAAAGGCCCTTAAGGAGACAAGGTTGACGATTTTAATTACCGGCGGAGCTGGTTTTATTGGCAGCGCTTTTATCCTAGAGTGGGTCGACGAGGTCAAAGAAAAGGTTGTTAACCTGGATAAGTTAACCTACGCCGGTAACTTAGACAATTTAGCGGGCTTAAGCCAAGACGCTCATGAGCTAGTCGTGGGCGATATAGCCGATAGGGATATTGTGACCAGTCTTTTGGCTAAACACAAACCCTGGGCCATCCTTAATTTGGCCGCCGAATCCCACGTGGACCGCTCCATTTACGCTCCGGCTAGCTTTATGGACACCAACGTCCTAGGAACTTTCAATTTACTAGAAGTCGCCAGATCTTACTATGAGACTTTATCCGGTTACGAGAAGGATAAATTTCGTTTTCTGCACGTCTCCACGGATGAAGTTTTTGGCTCCCTATCTCCTTGCGATCCACCCTTTAACGAAGAAACCCCTTATCGACCCAACAGCCCTTACTCGGCCTCCAAAGCCGCGGCCGACCATCTTGTCCGGGCTTATTTCAAAACTTACAACTTACCCGTTATAACCACTAATTGTTCCAATAATTACGGTCCAAGGCAATTTCCAGAAAAATTTATTCCCCTTTTGATCTTAAACGCCGCCGCCGATAAAAATCTTCCGGTCTACGGCGATGGTCAACAGATTCGCGACTGGATTTTCGTCGCCGATCATTGCCGAGCCCTTCGAGAGGTTTTATTTAAGGGTCAACCTGGCGAAACTTACTGTATTGGCGGCAATCAGGAAAAAACAAATCTTGAGCTAGTTCATGAGGTTTGTGAAATAATTGACCAAAAATTACCTAGTCCAGATGGTCTATCTCGAACGACGCGGATCGCCCACGTCACGGATCGGCCTGGCCATGACCGCCGCTACGCGATAGACGATCGAAAAATTCGGGAAAAATTAGGTTTTCGGCCAAAATGGACTTTTGAGGCGGGATTAAAAGCGACCGTGGAGTGGTATTTCGATAACCCTGGTTGGGTAGAGCGAGTTCAAAGTGGGGCTTATCGAAAGTGGGTCGAGCTGCATTATGGCTCTAAGAACAAAAAAGGAGATTAAATCATGAGGCGGGGCATTATCTTAGCTGGAGGAGATGGCACGCGTTTGCATCCAGCGACTTTAGTCATTTCTAAACAATTATTGCCCGTTTACGACAAACCCATGATTTATTATCCCCTAACTACCTTGATGTTGGCGGGAATTAGGGAAATTTTAATCATCTCTACCCCCTTCCATACGCCTCACTTTCAGAGCTTATTAGGCGACGGCGAGAAATGGGGTTTGAAAATTAGTTACGGCGCGCAGCCTCGTCCCGATGGCCTGGCCCAAGCTTTGCTTATTGGGGAAAAATTTTTGGACCAAAAGCCTTGCGCCTTGATTTTAGGGGATAATATATTCTTTGGCAACGATTTAGTCGCTATTTTGCGGGAAGCGAACTCTAACCTCGCTGGAGCCACCATCTTAGCTTATCACGTGGTGGATCCCGAAAGGTTTGGGGTAGTGGAATTCGACAAAAACCACAACGTCGTCAGTTTGGAAGAAAAACCCGCCAAACCTCGCTCCAACTACGCGGTGACTGGCCTATATTTTTACGACCAGACCGCCTCGGACAGGGCCAAGACTTTAAAACCCTCCAAACGCGGGGAGCTAGAAATTACCGATCTAAACCGGCTATACCTTGAAAGCGGCCAACTAAAGGTTAAGCTAATGGGTCGCGGCCTGGCCTGGTTAGACACTGGTACCCACGAAACTTTACTGGAAGCGGGACAGTTCGTGCAGACCGTGGAAAAAAGGCAAGGTTTAAAAGTGGCCTGTCCAGAAGAAGTGGCTTTCCGACAAGGGTGGATCGACAAAAAGAGGCTCTTGGAACTGGCCAGCCCCTTAATCAAAAACGGTTATGGCCAGTACCTCAAATATTTAGCCGAGGAAGAGATCGTTTAAGCGGTTAGGCTAAAAATTCCGTCATTACTTCCTTAAAGCGGTTTAAGTCCAGCTCTTCGGTCTCGATTGGCACCTCAGCGATGGAAAAAAAGTCTAAAGTCTCTTCGTCGCTTAACGAGTCTAAGCCAGAATCCAAAACCAAAAAGCGGTCGTATCGGCCAAAATTAATTTTGAAATCCGTGTCGTCCCACCCCAAAATAGCCCGGGTGCCATTAGGAGCCAGAAAAACTTTGCGGATCCAGGCCGGGGTGATGACCATGGTCCGGTTACGCTCCAACTCCCGCAGACGTTCCTCGCCTAAGAGGGCTTCCACGCAATTTTTAGACTTTAATAAAGGGATCTCCCTGGCTTTGGCTAAGTCCTTCATGTGCGGCAGACAACCGTCGCCTATTAAAAGACGTGGCTCATGTTCAGAGCCGACGGTCTCGTCCATCATCGGGACCAGGCTTTTCTCCAATAAGTCCAGATCGCAGTGAAGACCCGCTTGAAGCCACTTAATCTCCACGTCGGCGGCATGATCCTCAAGGAAATTAGTCAGCTCAGACTCAAATATACTACAGGCGATAATGGTTCTTTTCATGTTTGCCCTGGCTGGCCACCTAGAAAACAGCAAAAGTTTTTTCGGGGCCGGAAAAATGGTAACCCTTGGATTTTTACTCCTCCATTATCAGCGTAACAGTATTTTCTTGCCTGACGTGTAACTTAAGTTACTTTGGCGGTCGAATTTTGATTTTTGGCGGTAAAATCGGTCGGTTTTTACTTTTGGAAATAAGTCCAAAAAGAAGATAAATTGGCCCGGCGACCGCAAAATTAGCGTCCTATATGGGTCCGGCGGCGGAAAATTATCTTCCTATATGGATTGACGACAGCGCCTTTCGAGCGATAAGCCAGTAATTAATGATAATTATAACTTTTATATTACCCAATATTAAATTTAAATCAATAAAACTATAAAAAAACTGATAATTAAAAAAACGCGTTAGTAGCGACGGTTACAATAAAGTCGTTTAAAGTCGTCAGAATAAAGACTATGGTTTTCAAACTTTTTATCCAGCCTAGCCAGGAATTTTAGAGCCGGGAAAGGAAAGCTTATGTCTATGGTCCTGGGTTTTTCCGGGAGCCCTTTTAAAGATGGCAACATTGAGGTTGGCTTAAAAGCCGTTCTCGCGGCGACGGAGGCGGACAGCGAGCTGATTCGCCTTTATGATTACGATCTTAAAATTTGTCGGGGTTGTAAAAAATGCGCGAAAACTAATCGCTGCGTTTTTGACGACGGCCTCAATCAGCTTCTCGACCGGGTAACTGAGGCTAAGGCTTTAGTCTTCAGCGGCTATCCTAGTTTTGGCTCGGTTAACGCCATGACCAAGGTTTTTATCGAGCGAAACTGGCCCTTAAGGCACAAGACTATCTTGACCCAAGGCAAAGTTGGGGCGGCCGTTATTTGCGGCTCAACGGGACTTCCGGCCTTAGCCGACTACTTTAAAAGCTATTTTAAGGGTTATCTTTTGGCTGACTACCAAGGAACTTTAGTTATTAAGGGCAACCCGCCTTGTATGAGCTGTGGTTACGGCGAGGACTGCCCAGGTAGCGGTTTTTTACGGGAGTATGGCCCAGGAGCCAAGGTGACCCCGGATAAATTTAGGCGTTTTTCGGATAACCCCACCGCTTTAGCCGAGGCCACGCGTCTGGGTCAGGCCATAAGAGAGGCTATAGCCGCTAAGTATCGTTAGGCTGAATCATGAACTGGTCGGGAACGTCTTTACTGTCTTCTATATCTAGGCCTTTTAAATGAAGCAAGACGTGGGTCAGCTTTTCGTCAAAATCGGTGCCAATGCCCGACAAAAGGATCTCCCGGACTTTCTCCTCGCTCATTTGCTCTTTATACTGCCGTTTACTGGACAACGCGTCAAAAACGTCGGCGATTTTTAGGATCCGGCCAGCTAAGCTAAGCTGCGAGTCTTTCAACCCTTTCGGATAACCTAAGCCGTCTAAGCGTTCGTGGTGCTCGACGATAGCCTTCATAATGATCTCGGGGAGCTTAATCTTGCTCATCAGCTCTTCGCCTATCCCTGGGTGGTTCTGCATGATAGCCATTTCATGGGGATCCAGTTTACCCGGTTTATTAAGGATATAGTCCGGGATGCCGATTTTCCCAACGTCGTGAAGGAGCCCACCTAAATGAATGTCGTCAAGTTCCTTTTCCGATAAACCCACGGCCACGCCTAATTCTCTGGAAATATTGGCCACCCGTCTAGAATGGCCAGCGGTAGTTGGGTCTTTAGCGTCCACCGCGCCAATAATAACGTCAATTAGTCCGTAAAAGAGATCTTTTCGAGCTTGATTTTCCTCTAAGGCCTTAAAGTGCATGGCCGCTGAGAGGATCAAGGCGGCCACGCTTTTGACGACCTCAGAGCTCAGACGACCATGCCAA
Organism: Deltaproteobacteria bacterium; assembly: GCA_031257535.1. Taxonomy (GTDB): domain Bacteria; phylum Desulfobacterota; class Desulfarculia; order Adiutricales; family Adiutricaceae; genus JAIROO01. The sequence goes on along the minus strand of JAIROO010000122.1, from coordinate 2,304 downwards.
GCTAAAAGGGTGAAGTGTTTCTCGCCAGCTTCCAATTCCGGCAGCTCCAAAAGAAGGTGACGAATCCCAGTGCGGGAAGTGACGACCGCGGCCCCTAAATTCACGTTGGTCTTGGAGGAATTGAGTTGGTGTTGATCGGTAAACCCGGCCTTTCCCAGATCTTCCAAGGAAGCTAAAGGTAAAACCAGTGAAATTTTACTCCATTTTTCTATGTCCGACCAGTTATTCCAGAGAAAATCAGCGAAAGTAGTTTTTGAAGGATCAAAATCTTGACGACCTAAGAATAAAAGGGAATCAATAGAGATCCGTTGGATCTGCCAATCAACGGCCAAAAATTTTAACCTAACGATAGCCGAAAGTCCCGTGGCCACCAACGAAGGCAGGAGGGGAGGAAGAGGGGACAGCCAAATCCGGTATTGAACAAAAAGAAAGTAAGTCAAAAGCATCCAGGCCGCGAAAACCAAAAGCATAATAGGCACGCTCCAGCGCCTGATGAAACTGGAAAGCCAACCTAAAGCGCTTAATACGCCGCCGGACAGCAAAATTGCCCATAAGGGGGCTTTTTCAGGAATCCAACCCGAAAAAAGGGTTTGGGTGGCGTTAGCGATAAAAGCGGAGCCCGGAATTAATCTCCCCCGCCCAATCGAAAAATAATCCGACGCTCCCGAAGCGTTGACCCCGACAAAGGTGATAGCGTCGCGAAACTGCTCAGGCGAAACTTTACCTGTGATAACGTCTATATACTCATAAATTGGAATAGGTGGATCAGGATGGTAAATTTTAAAGGTAAAATCTTTTCCAATTAGAACTTGATTATTTCCTAATTTTACTTGATAGCCATTTTTAACCGACGTAATTTCTGGAATTTTGCCAGTTATTTCAATGTATACGGCTAAAGGCATGGAAGGAAAAGGATTATCCTTAAGTGGCCAGACAAAGTGGTAATCGCGGTAAATTCCGTCTGATTCAGGTTGGACGTTAACTATTCCCATGGATTTGACGGATTCGGTTAGTTCTGGGTACGGCAGAACAAGATCGTTCATAAGGCCGGTTTCGTCAGGCATTAACTGGATACCGGCTATTACTTTATCGGACTCTTTCGCGACGGCCGCTAAAAAAGCGTCGTCTTCTGGAGTGGTGTGCTCCGGAAAAATAATATCTAAGACAATTATGCGGGAAAGATTTAATTTGGCCAGAAGTTGGGCGTGAAGGCGGCGGGGTAATGGCCAGGCTCCTACTTCTTGAAGGGTTTTTTCGCCCACCAGGACTATGGCCATTTTTTCCAAAGAACCAGTGGGTTTAATCTGAGCCTGATAAAAATCAAAGATGGACATCGCTGGACCACTGAGAACAGTTGGCTGGTAAAAGGCGATCATGGCACCTGCCAGCCCTGCGAGAACAGCTAGGATTATCATGCCTAGCTTTGTTCGAAAAAAATGGCCCATCTAAAATCAAACACTCCAGATTTATATTGAATATTATGTATTGAGCAAAAAAATATATAAAATATTTAGAATATGAAAAATAATAAATTAACGTATTTACTTGATGACAAAAAAATATCCGTTGATATACATAAGAAATACACAAGCTAAGGTAAACTAACACCCAGAATAGACATTATACGCCTAACGAAAAAAATTATCTACCCTAACAATTAAGTTTTTAAATTTTAAAAAACATATAAAAACATGTTATATAACAATTAATATATATATATTAAATAAAATATATATATTAAAACAAATACAATGAATATAATGACATAAAATAAACATAAAAATGATAAAATAAAAATATAAATACTTAATAAAACATAACAGTAAAAAAATTATGATTTAAATTTTGCCTTTATAGACTTGCGAAAAAGATGCCAACGATATTTTAAAAAAGTAAGTTTAGAGGCAATTTTTAACATAAAAGACTCAATAGGTACTGTCACCCCCCATTTGCGCCAAGCGTCTAAAACGTCGTGCGCCTGACAAATTATCATCGGGCCTTTAAAACTAAGGTCAATAAACTGCATGCCGTGGTCGGTTTTAACTAAATTCCAAGGGTGAGGGGCCCCATGAGCTAAACCATATTTATGTAATTTAGCCACCAAAGGACCCAAAGCCGTCAGCCATTCAGTACCTGGAACGGGTTTTTGGCCTAATTTGAGGACTTCTCCTTCGACGTACTCAGCTATTATACCAAGCCCAGAAAATATTTTGAATTTTGGCTGTCCCGCCAAGAAGGTTTTCGAGATGAGAATGACATTATCACCCTTTAGCTTTTAATTGCTACAATATCTTTTTTGGGGCT
>JAIROO010000066.1 GCA_031257535.1 Deltaproteobacteria bacterium | reverse complement strand
GCCACCACGTCTTTGTCGGACTGCCAGCGGCGGGTCAGGTCGGCTTCCTTAGCGACGCTAATGGCTAGCTCAGCCTCCAGCTTAGTTAACCGGTCTCGGGCTCCTTGGTCGAACTCTTTCCGTAAGGCTTCCCTTTCAATGGACAGAGTCATGATCCGGCGGCGGATCTCGTCTAAGTCGGCTGGAAGACTGTCGATCTCAAGGCGTAAGCGACTGGCCGCCTCGTCAATCAGGTCAATGGCCTTGTCGGGGAGGAAGCGGTCGGCGATGTAGCGGTGGGATAAAGTAGCCGCGGCGACTAAGGCCCCGTCGGTAATCCCCACCTTGTGGTGAACCTCGTAACGCTCCCTTAAACCCCTTAAGACGCTAATAGTGTCCTCGACCGTGGGCTCTTCGATGAGGACCGGCGCGAAACGGCGCTCTAAGGCCGGATCCTTTTCGATGTTTTTGCGGTACTCGTTAGTGGTCGTGGCCCCGACGCAGCGCAGTTCGCCTCTAGCTAAGGGGGGTTTTAGCATGTTGCCGGCGTCTAAGCTGCCTTCGGATTTGCCGGCCCCCACCAGAAGATGCATTTCGTCGATGAATAAAATGATCTCCCCGGCCGAGGTTTCGACTTCCTTAATTACGGCTTTGAGTCTTTCCTCAAACTCCCCTCGAAATTTGGAGCCCGCGATTAAAGAGCCAATGTCTAAAGCTAAAATCCGCTTATTTTTTAAGGTTTCCGGGATGTCCCCAGAGACCACCCGGCGAGCTAAACCCTCGACTATGGCCGTTTTGCCGACTCCAGGGTCGCCGATTAAGACCGGGTTGTTTTTGGTGCGCCGGGACAAAACTTGGGTCACCCTTCGGATCTCTTCGTCCCGACCAATAACTGGGTCCAGTTTTTGGCGTCTGGCCTCGTCGGTCAGATCTCGGCAGAACTTTTGGAGGGCTTGATATTTTTCCTCGGGATTTTGGTCGGTGACCTTTTGCTGGCCCCTTAACTCCCGTAAAGTTTTAAAAATGAGATCCCGGTTAAGGCCCCTAGTTAAAAAAGTCTCGGCCGCCTTGGTTTCCTTTAAATCGATCAACCCTAAAAGAAGATGTTCGGTGGAGACGTAGTCGTCGCGCATCTTCTCGGCTTCGCCGATGGCGAGATCTAAAACTTTTTTTAGATCCGGGCCGGTGTAGCTGGCCAGACCCGTCCCCGAGATCTGGGGCAGTTTATTTAGCTCGGCTTCTAGGTCGCTTAACAACAGACTGGCCGGGACCCCCGCTTTAGCCACAATGGGGCGGATCAAGCCCTCGGGCTGCTGAATTAAGGCTGCGGCTAGATGGAGGGGCGTAATCTCCTGATGGCCCCGGCGCTCGGCCAGGACTTGGGCGTCGGCCACGGCTTCCTGGCTTTTAATGGTGAATTTGTCGAAACGCATGTTTATATCCTAAATAAAGGCCCCAAGACCGAAAAAAAAAGCCTTAGAGTCTAAAAATCAAAGACTTAAAAACTTTATCAAAGTTAAGTTGTCGATCTGGACTTGTCAAGCGGCGAGGTCTTAAAGACGCGAGAAAATTTTTGGGCCAAAAAAAGGGGAGGCGGGAATTTAAGCGGAAAACCGCCTTAACCCTAAAAAAGTCCTATGGTCTGGATTTGGCCAAAAATAGCTCCCGTAAAATCCTCTCTTAGCCAAAAAAATCAAAAAAAAATAAAGAAAAATCCGCCTAAACGCTCAGGCCCAATTGGACGGCGCGGTTATTCCGACGTTAGATCCTTGGCCTTATCGAGGACGCTAACGGTCGTTAAAAACAGAGACAGGCCATTATAGGGACGCGCTCGTAAAAATCGCTTAAGGACGCGTTTGTAAAAATCGCGTTTTTATTCTTAAGGCTGCGGTTATATACCATATAAGGCTGTAACTATAATTATTAATTATATTATATTATATAGTACGATAAAACGAATAAAATCGTAAACTTAGTTTTGACGAGGCCATCATTAGGAAGTCTACCGAGATTATTGGTCTTAACTAGATTTTTTTATCTATTATATTATAGAGCTAATATGAGCGAATAGCTCATATTTTGTTTTTAAACATATTTTTTATTTATAAAAAGGATGATTATAATATATATATGATAAAGGACTTATTTTACGCTAAAAATCAATTTCAATTTAATTTTTCGCGGTCTCGACAGATTGACGAATCCTCTCTTTTGTTTTTTCCCGGTTTGAGTTGAAGTTTAGGCCCAATCAGGCCTTTTGTCAGACGTCCATATTATTTTGACGGGTTTCGGTTTTTTTTTGGGGGCCATTTGGTCAATAAATCAAAACGAAGAACCTTTCGCCCTAAACCTAAGAGCCCCTATTTTTTCCTTCTTTCGCCCTCCTTGGCTTTTCTATTTCCGCCGGATTTGGCCTGAAAAGTCTCTCTTCCTCTCATGGCCAAAAAGCGGATCGGACTTGGCGCAACCCTTTGAGCTCACGCGATAGCGTAGGCCACTTGGCCAAAACGATTGAATTTTTGTCGACCAACCTGGCCGCCACTTTTGTTCTCTGGGGGGCCTGGATCGGAATTCAATCAATAGCGGAATTCGATCGATAATTGTCAACCTTTTTTTTTGACAGATCTAAATGTTACATTTATATAACATATTACAGTACTATAACATATTTAATTGTTGACATTTGCCTTAAATTTGTATATTCTCTTCCCGTTTCTCAGCCGGGACGGGAGCCAAAAGGCGATTCCGGCGAAAAAAGGCCAAGGACGACTTTGTTTCAAGACCCAAGAGGGTCGGTTCAGTTGGCCGGGCCACCGAAAAACCGCTTTTTTGGCTGATTGGTCTAAGCCAGGCCGGTCAAGTCTCGCCAAGCGCCGTCGACCAATGGGCAAATTTCGTCGAGCGCGTAAGCGAAAAAAAACCCACCTGTGCAATTGGACAA
>JAIROO010000064.1 GCA_031257535.1 Deltaproteobacteria bacterium | reverse complement strand
ATCTTGGCGAGACATTGGCCTCTATATGTTACTCCTAGGCCAATTTTAACCAATTTTTGGGTTTTTGAGACGTAGGGCTGGTTGTATTTTTTTTCGTCAATGGCTTTTAAAGCGTCATTGGCTAATTTTTCTAGTTTAGCCGCCAATTTTTCATCGCTTTCGGGGGCCTTACTTTCATATTTAAGCTCGATAATCGCGATCATTTGGTCGTACGGGAATAAAAGGACAAGATCGGGCGTTCCGATAGAACCAGGAGGTTCCGAACAAGTGTCAGCTAAAAGGTGACAGTAACCGTATAAAACGCTGTTATAGAAACTCTCGGTATCTTGATGATGAATAGAGGCTAAACCCCCGTAGAGAGAATTAAATATTTCCGTCAATTTATCAGCGTTAGACGCTAAAATAGCTTCTTTGAAATCATTTTTCACGTTTTCTTGCGTCTGACCTAAAAGATGGAACATCGAATCGGCAAAAGTATTATAATTGTTTAGTTCAATCTCCATGTTTGGAACTTTTAAGCTTAAAGATCCCGCGACGATTTTATCCACCGTCAAATAGCCAGTCTGAAATAACGCGGGAATCGGCTTAAGTCCGCCTACTTCAGCCAACCCTAAGGCATCTTGAGTGTAAGATCCAAATCGTGTTTTAAGAAGCTCAAAAGGGTCTTTTTTATTAATTTGAAAAATAAAAGAGGACGAAGGGTACGAACTAACCCAGTATTTTTCAAAACTAGCCTTTTTAAAGAAATTCAAAATTGACCAAGGATTTAAAACTTTGGTCTTTCCGTCCCAAGTGTAACCATCGTACCACTTTAGGATTTTCTCCCAGAGATTTTCCACGGTCGAGTTAGGCGGTAGAAAACCTTTGTCAATTATCTCTGGCAAAACGAGAGCCATTCTCTCGCTGAAAAGACTATCCAACTCGTCATAGGTAAAACCGCAGATAGCGGCGTATTTTTTGTCAAAAGTCAGATCCTCAAGGTGGTTTAAGCCAGCCGATAGCCCCATGAAAGCGTAACGAGTGACGCCGGTAACTAACGTAAACTTTAGGTAGTCTTCGCAGGGTTTAAGCCTAGAATAAAAAGATTTTAGGACGTCTTGGTTAGCCTTGGCCAGGTCCAAATCGCCGATATGGTCGCTGACCGGCGCGTCATATTCGTCTATCAGGAGAACGACCTGAGCGTCGTATTTGCGGGCCAGACCCTCGATGAGGTCGGCGAGCATACCGCCTGAATCGCCGTAGTTAAATGTAATTTGCTCTTCGGCGGCGACGCCTTTATTTTCCAATTTAGCCCGCGCCCTAAACGTATTCTGTAAGGCCTCTTCAAGAGATTGTGGACTGTCGCTTTTTATGGCCATATCAAGGTTAAGCGTCGGGAGCTTTTGGGTGAAGTCCCATTTTTTTTGACCTATTTTAAGGTCAGCGAAGAGTCCTTTGGGGTTATCAGGATCCACAGGGGCAGTAAATAGAGACTCAATAGTCTGTAAAAGAAGAGATTTGCCGAACCGCCTGGGGCGGGAAAGAAAATAAGACAGGCCTTCGGTGACAAGATCATAGATCAAATCGGTTTTGTCGACGTAGACGAAGTCGCCCTGGATAATCCGTTGAAAATCTTGAACGCCGATTGGGAGTTTTTTCACGCGATTACCTCACAAAAAGTATCTTTAGGCTAAAACAACAAAGTTCTTTCGGTCTTAAATAATCTGGTCAGCGTTAAGTCGCCACCATAACAGGCCTCGGCCAAGTTAAAAGAAATCGCGTCCAAATTAATTTATTTGTACCATAATTTTTTTGAGATAGCGATATAAAGAACGTAGGCCGCAAGATTCTAATTATGGCTTCATTTCGCTACTATATTTTTTTTTATCGCTTGAAGGGGACAGTCGGTGAGGTCCGCGAAAAATTGACAGATTTATCGGTTCGTGAGTAATTAATATCAAAGTGCTTTATTTGTATGTAAAATTGGTAAATAAAAAAATTTTAGTTAACTAATACGTTATCTTCGATAAAAATAGCAATATTAACTTATTTCCAACTCTAAAAAGGTGAGTCATGACCACATTTTCTGTTGATCCTAAGTCTCTCTCTTGCGTTATACCACAGATATTCCGCAGATGAAGAGCTTTTTCGCCTTTTAGGATTTTTGTCCCCATGTAGCCAGATATGCCGGCGTGTTAGCTTTTAGTTTTTGACCATAAATAAAAATCATTTCGTTACATTTATACATCTGAAAATCATTTATTATAAGCTAATTTAATGTTCTAGATAATTATTCTGTAATCTTATATTCATACAAAACTTATTGAAATTTATCAAAATTGAAGTTTATATAATATTTATAGTATTAAAGGCATAATAATCATATTGTTTATTTTATTTAGATAAGATTTTATCTAGCTTTTTAGTATCTTTAGGTGGAAAAATATAATTGTATTTAAAATAAAAATCTTCATACGTCGGTCATATGCCCGAAGTGCAATTTTAATTTGACATAGATCTGAATTATTGAAGTTTATTGATATTTATGACTTTTTTAAATTTTTATGATAGGAAAAAACATAATAACAGATTTAAATAAGTTTATTGCTTGAAGTAAAGTTGGTCTATGGCTAGGTTTATTTGACGCGTTTAGCAATGTTTCATTAATTTGTTCTAACCTTTGACGTAATTTTATTTCTCAAATGCCATATATTAAGCTGGATATACCCATTAAACAACCAAGCCCTTGGATCCTGTTTGTAGCAGCACAGCGATTATGTCCTCTTTTGAGCACCGCAAACATGTCGTCTTTTAGTTAAGAGCAAAGCAAAAATGTCGTCTTTTTTTATATAACAGCACAGCAAAATGTCGTTTTTTTTCAGCTAACTGCACAGCAAACATGTCGTCTTTTTTTAGTTAAGGGCAAAGCAACCATGTCTCTGTCGATTTTTCGTTAAGCGCAAAGCCATGTCGTCTATTTTTCGTTAAGCGCAAAGCCATGTCGCCTTTTTTCAGCTAAGAGCAAAGCAAAGCGGCTAAAGCGGAGAGTCCCGCTTTAGCCGCCTTAATGTTTAGGACGCTTAAAAGGTTAACTACTCCTCATGGCCCGGGAGTAGGGAAGTAAAAAGGCCGTAATTTTTTGTTTCTATCATAGCGTTGGAGCTTATTGATGGTTTTGAGTTCGATCTGCCGGATCCTTTCCCTGGTCACCATAAAGAAATCCCCGACTTCTTCGAGGGTGTAGTCGCGGGGTTTGTCGATCCCGTAGCGCAACCTAATAATTTCCGCCTCCCGGTCGGGTAAGGTTTTTAAAACCTCGCGGATCGCGTCCAAGAGTTCGCGATTCATGGTGGTCTGGTCCGGGGCCTCGGAGCTAACGTCGGGCAGGGTTTCGGCTAAGGTCGTCTCGCCGTCGTCGCCTAAGGGCGTGGCTAAAGAAACGGCTTCTTTGGCTCTTAATAAGGTTTGGACCACCTTAGTAACAGTCATGTCCGTGGCCTTGGCGATTTCCTCGTAGGTCGGGGCGCGACCTAGCTTTTGGGTTAAGGCGGTCTCGGTCCGTTTGATTCTAGAAATGAGTTCGCACATATGGACCGGGAGTCTAATGGTGCGCGAATAGTCGGCGATGGCCCGGCTAATGCCTTGCCGGATCCACCAAGTGGCGTAGGTGGCGAACTTAGTGCCCCGTCGGTGGTCGTACTTATCCACGGCCCGGGTCAGGCCCAAGTTACCCTCTTGGATGAGGTCCAAGATGTCGAGGCTACTATATAAATGTTTTCTGGCCTCATTTACCACCAGCCGTAAGTTAGACTGAATCAAGGTATTTTTAGCTTTAGTCGCGACGGCCCGGGAGCGCGAGAGCTCTAAGACTAAGCCGTGGATCTCGTCGGGGGTCATCTGAGCGGCTTGGGTGAGCGAGGCTATCGATTGTTGGATCAAATCGTGACCCTGGTCAGAGCTTTGAGGCTTCTTGGCTCTTTTAGAGGCCTTGGGCGAGGCTTTGGCTGCGTCTTTAACTGAGGCCAAGGTCGCGGCTTGGGTCTCTAAGTCCGTTAAGCGTTGGTTTAAGTCAAAAAAGTCGTCGAACAGCTTAGAGGTCGTCTTGTTATTAAAACTAAGTTCTTTAATTAAAAGGCCGATCGCCGCGTCAGGGGGAGAGAGATCGGTTAACTCCGCGTCTTGGCCGTCTTTTGGCGGCTCGGGTAAGGCCAGAGCTAAAGAAGCGACGGGTCTAGCGGTCGAGGTCGGTTTTTTTTGAAATTTATCTCGGCTTTTTAGGTGGCCTAAAAGTTGGTCCAAGATGGCCAAATACTCGGTCTTGGTCCGTTTAGGGAGCTGGTCGTCGCAGCTGGGATCGTCGGACGTGAGGTTTTTTAAAGTCAGTTGATTTAAGCCCAAACGAGTCCGAAGGTCGCTTAAGGCGTTAAAACCAAAAGGCGATTTAACCAGGGCGTTTAACCCCTCGGACCGAGCCAACTCTAAACTTTGAGCCAAGTCAAGTTCCTCTTGGCGGTTTAAAAGAGGGTGCTGGTTGATAGTCCGAAGATAAATGGCCAGGTTGTCGAGCGTGGAGCCGGGGTCTGAGGTCGTGGTCTTTAAGACCTTTTTAAATGATCCGTCCGTCTCCACCAAATCTTGGGTCAAACCCGAGTAGAGAGTGGTCTCGTCTTCGGCCTCTAAAAAAAACGCGTCTTGGTCGTCGTCCCTGGACCTAAGCGGGTTGTGGTCTTTAAAATTTAACTCCAACTCCTCCCGTAAGTCGTCGTCGATAATTTCCGGCGAGTCTGTCGGCAAGGTGGCGGAAAAAGAGCGATCGAGTTCTTCCTTGAGTGGGCGCCGCCTCATTTTCATGGAAAATCTCCTTAAAGCAAGGTCAGGTCAAAACAGAAGATCCTTAGATCCTTTTTTAGCGAGGTAGTCCGCGCTAACGTGTAAATCGGCTAAAAAAACCGATTTTTTTACTTAAAGCGTTTTTTTATAAAGGCTTAACAAGGTTGCGGTCCCAAAATAGAGGAAAATAAAGGGCCGGCGATAAATTAGGTCAAAACGCTTTTTAGGTCAAATTAAATTTGATAAATAGCTTTTCGTTGTAAGTAAAAAAGCCAAGCCAGCTAAGGAATATTCGCTCAACTGTTTAGTCAAAAGTTAAGTCATCTAAGCCTAGAGCCAGCTTTATGACTAATTTTAACATTTTGGAAAATAAAGTCAAGCCTTTATGACAAAAAAATGGACGTATTTTAACTCGAAGCGCGGTCTTTATTTTTAGGTGTAACCTGGTAGTTTAGGCTCGCCTAAAAAATCCCTAATTATTTTTTGATAGCTTGTTTGGGTTCAATATATTGTAATTATTAAATTATAGACAGCCGTATATATGATTGTCGATTCTTAAAAAACAAAACAAAGTTTTTTCGATCTTAGCCAAAGTTTTATGGAAACTTAGCTCTTTTCGACTTTAAGAGCTGGGCTAGACGCTTTTCCCCCCAAAATTAGTACTACAATGCTATTTTAAGAGTTAATTATTTACACCCGGCGATCTACAATCTTTAGTGGGCTCTTTTATATCATAATTTTGGAGCCACGGAATCTTTCTGACGCGCTCGAAAAAAACTTCTTTTTAAATTTTTGAGGAGCGTTTATACACAATTTATGTGGGTGCTCTAATTATAAATACGCTTATATAGTAGATCCAAATTCTTAAATTTTCAAAACAATGGCTTTTACGATGGCACCCTTCCTGAATGGCCCTGAAATGTGAAAATAATGACTTGACAATCGGCAACGAGTCGTTTATTTTTAAGTTATTGGAAAAGTCTTTCCACCCCGGGAGTATCAATGTTTTGGGAAGAGCCTTATGACCGATCCGCGCTGGAGGGGAATCTCAGTGATTTTGACCAGTCCGTGACTCTCCATAAGGTCGAT
>JAIROO010000021.1 GCA_031257535.1 Deltaproteobacteria bacterium | reverse complement strand
AGGTTTGGGACTTCCTCTCGACAAAGTTGGAAAAGCTTATTACGGTAAGCGCAGTTCCCACCACTTGAGTTCTTTAACTTGTCGCGACAATTGCCAGGATCTGAGGCGGCAACCCTGGGTGTCATTACCTTTCCAACGTAGGTTTGTTTCCAAACTTTAGTCTTGTGACCTAACCTACCTCCTTTCGGAAGCCGGTACCCTTCAGGGTAGCGGTAGTTCACTTACGGGGCCAAAGACTTAAAGGCTATCGACGTGAGCCATTACCCGCCAATAATATAATAGCTAGGCCGCTCGAGTCAAGAAATGGACCATTTTCCGGGCTCCCAGCGGGCGCTTTAGGGTCGCTGCCCAGGAGTTGGGCCTTAAAACAAAAAATCCGCAAAACAATCTAAATTTCGCTTTAGATAAAACGTTATATTTATCGAAAAACAAATTTTATCATGATTTTGGCGTGAACATTTTTGATCATGATAGTTTTATTTGATATTGGTTAAGAGTTAAACTCAAAATGACTCTAGAAATTAAAAGAGTCGGGATCAGGAAAAATTTGTTTTTTTCCTTTCCACCACGTCAAATCGGTCAAACTTCATAATAAAAGAGCCCCGACCTTGGGTCTGGGAGCGGATGGCCGTAGAGTAACCAAAAAGCTCGGCTAAGGGGGCTTGGGCCGTGATAAGACGGGAGCCACCGGCTAAGCTTTCCATATCCTCCACCCGACCCAAACGGGCGGCTAGATCGCCGATGATCTCCCCGGTAAACTCGTCGGGGCTAGTGATTTCCAGACTCATAATGGGCTCCATTAAGGTCGGGTTGGCTTTGTTTAAGGCCGCGCTGGCCGCTTGAGCCGTCACCGAGCGGATGGGGGCGTCGGTGGCCACGTTTTCGCCTAAGACGAGGGAGTCTAAGGTAATTTTTAAGTCCAAAAGGGGATAACCCATGATCGGGCCTGAGCCGATCACCGACTTTAAGGTTTCTAGGGCTATGGCCAGTCGCGTCTCCGTGAGCGGCGGAATTATCTCAACTAGGCTCTCGACGGTTAGACCCTGGCCTCGAGCTAAAGGCTGGACCGTGACCGTGGCTTTAGCCGATTGAAAGACGCCAGCTATTTCCCGGTCAAAGACGAACTCGGCTTGGCCGCTATTAGTTATGGTCTCCCGATAAACGACTTGAGGTTTACCGACCCTGGGATTTAGCCCAAACTCCCGGGCTAAGCGATGGGTTAAGATCTCTAAATGGAGTTCGCCCATGCCCGAGACCACGGTCTGACCGGTGTCCTCGTCAATCTTGATTTTAAAAGTTGGGTCTTCCTCGGCCAGTTTAGTTAAGGTTTCCATTAGCCGGCCTTGGTCGGCGGAGGTCTGGGGCTCGACGGCCACGGAGATGACTGGGTCAGCGGCGGTGATGCTTTCTAAAAGGACTGGCCGCTTAGGATCGCAGACCGTGTCGCCAGTGATGGCCCGTAGGCCAATCACCCCTACCAGATCCCCGGCTTTAGCCTCGGGAACTCGCTCGCGTTTGCCGGCGCTAATCTTAAAGAGCCGATTAATCTTGTCTTTTTGCCCGGTTCTGGGGTTTAAGGTCTCGTCGCCCTCTTTAAGTTTACCCGCGTATAGGCGCGCGAAGCTTAGTTTACGGCCTTGGTCCATCATCTGAATCTTAAAAACGAGGCCCACCAATGGATCTTGGACTTTAGGTAAAATGGTCACCTCAGCCCCGGTTAAGGTCTGGGCGGGAAAGGGGGGGAGGTCACTCGGGGCGGGCAGGTAGTCGACGATCCCGTCCAGTAAAGGCTGGACCCCTTTGTTACGTAAAGCCGCGCCCGCGAAGACTGGGGTCACTTGGGAGGCGATGGTGGCCTTGCGGATGGCTTTTTTTAGGGTTTCTAAGGGGATCTGTTGGTCGGCGAGGTAGGCTTCGAGTAAAGCGTCGTCGGTCTCGGCCAAAGTCTCCACCAGTTTTTGGTAAGCGGCCTCGGCTTTTGGCAAAGCCTCGGCGGGCAAGGGCTTTTCGACCATTTCCGCGCCTAAGCCGTCCTCGGGCCAGTCGTAAAGCTTTTGCCGGAGCGCGTCAATGACCCCTTTAAAGTTCTCCTCTTGGCCATACGGGTAGGTGATAACTAAAGGATTGGCCCATAAACGGGTTCTTAACTGCTCTAAAACGCGGTCAAAATTGGCCCCGACCCGGTCGATCTTATTCACGAAAACCAGTTTTGGGGCGTGGTGGCGGTCAGCTTGGCGCCAAACCGTCTCGGACTGGGGCTGGACCCCCCCGACCGCGCAGAAGACCCCGACCGCGCCGTCTAAGACCCTTAAACTGCGCTCGACCTCAATGGTAAAGTCCACGTGGCCAGGGGTGTCGATAATGTTAATATCCGCCTCACGCCAACGACAGGAGATGACCGCGCTCATAATGGTGATGCCACGTTCCTGCTCTTCAGGCAGAAAATCCATGGTCGCCTCGCCGTCGTGAACCTCGCCTAGCTTATGGGTGACCCCAGTGTAGTAGAGGATCCTTTCGGTTAAGGTGGTTTTGCCCGCGTCAATGTGGGCGATGACGCCGATGTTTCGTAAAGGACGATTTTTTGGCGGGTTGGCCATGGGATACGGCCTACTGGATAGAGGCCGCTTTTTCGACTACTTGGCGCTCGAGTTCGGCTTTGTAGTCTAAAAGCTTTTGGCGTAAGGAGGGATCGGCTAAGGCTAAAATCTGACAGGCCAAAAGAGCTGCGTTTTTGGCCCCATTTAAAGCCACCGTAGCCACGGGAACGCCCGAAGGAGTCATGACCGTGGCTAGTAAGGAGTCAAAACCGCTCAAAGGGGAGTTGGCTAAGGGCAGGCCAATAACCGGGAGAACGGTTATGGCGGCTAAGGCTCCGGCTAAGTGGGCGGCGTAACCAGCTATGGCCACTAAAACCTTTAAACCTCGCTTTTGGGCGTCTTGGGCGTAGGAGCTGACCAAAGTTGGCGACCTATGGGCGGAGGCGATGGTTATCTCGTAAGGGACGTTAAAGGCGTCTAAGGTCGCGGCCGTCTCGTGGGCGAAAGGCAAGTCGCTAGCTGAGCCAATAACAATGCCAACTAAGGGCGCGGAATGGGGTGTCACGAGAAAAATCCTCCAAAAACAACAAAAAAGGCCAAATAGCTAAAACCAAAAAAACCAAAAATAAGAGCGAAAAGGGCCAGCCAAAAAGGCGGCCAAAACTTTTGGCGGGCGAAAAAGGCCTTTGACCCTCAAAAAGAGTCAAATAAATAGAGTAGTAATTTTGTTAATAGGCGTCAAGGGCCGCGAAACTAAGGGGAAAAAATTAACCCTTAAAAAAGCTCTTTTAGATATAAAGACCGAAACAATACTATAAAATATTGGTGAAATAACTCTTCAAAGTTGAAAGGCGTTTTTTCTGGCGAAAGGAAAAAAGGGCGGGCGGTCTTTGGTTAAAATAGGCTTAAAGGGCCCTCTTGGCGGCCAAAAATTGATTAGGGCAAGGGTAATTGGGCCGGGCTTCTTACGGTGGCTCCCCGCTGGGGGCCAGGCGCATCTTTTGTCTTGAGACAAAATAAGTTATAAATATAAATTAAAGAATAATAATCTATACAAAGTCCAGTTAAGCAACCTAAAAAGTAAATAATAACAGATATTTAATAATCAAATAGCTATGGAAAATTGTTAGTATTTAATTTGAGCCATCTTAGATCGCGATAAATATTCGCGAAAAAGGTCAACGTATAGTTGGCTTAAGGCGAACATTAAGCCTACTTAACTAAAAAGCGCGTTTAGACGTTTCGCCAAAAGAAATAAAACAAAAGGGCCTCATAATTTAGCGGTCGTCCAAACCCTAAGATAGGCGTTATCTTGGGCGGGGCGGGGGCATAGGTTTAAAAAGCGCTTTTTAAAACAACCTTGCCGCAGTAACGCGCCTAATTATTTGCGGAAAAACCTTTAGCTTTAGGTTCGCCATATTGTTTATAAACCGCGTCAACAACGTCGGTTTTCCACTGAAATGGAATACGACCAAACAATGTTAAAACAGATGTGTTAAAAACTCTGTTATTCCTTAATTTTATGCCTAATAGGCTGTATTCATTTTTTTTTTGATCGATAAGTGCTTCTTCAGCCTTAAAATGTTTTAAATCATCAATAAAAGATTTAAAATCAATATCCGCTTGACGCTGACGAAGCTCAGTTAGTAAACACTCTATCTGGTCAATGGTGAGAAAGTTATCGGGCGTTGATGTTCCTGCCCGAAGTCGCTCCGCCTGATCTAAAACAGCTTTAATGTGCCCAATAAGCCGCTCAAAAATCGATGGAGATAAGTCTGGAGAGACATCGTTCATCATCTTACCGACGTTAGCTACAAAATCGTCTTTACTTATATTCCATAAATCAGGGCTATCATTTTTACTCATGTCAGATACTCCTCCAGAATAAAAGCCAGACAGTCGGCCAACATCTTCATCCCAGCGGCTACTATCCTGATTGTCGCAACGAGAGTCCTGTTGGCCTCTTACTTCCCGGCAGTTGGGATCAGGGCGACCAATTCCACTATCGCCCCTTACCTCCTTCCCATCTTAGAAATTATAAACAACCGTCAAAGCCCCGGCGTGGCTGACATTGTTCCGGCTAACGCTCCCATCATATGTCAGTTTGAAATCCACAGAGTCACTAACAGAAATAATCGTATTCAAACCATAAACAACACTATTATTATCAAAAGGATTCGTTTCAACCTTAAAAAAGGATTGATTTGGCTGGCTTGCGGTAAAATATCCGTTATGTTCGTATTTATTATTGAAATTATGTGCCCAGCCTACCCGGCCGATTAAGGTCAAGCGGTCGCTGCCATTCCAGATGACACTGGCTCCCAATTCGGTTCGCCACTGGTCAGACGTATTTTTGGAAATTGATTGGGCCCAAAGACCATTTCCTGATTCAGTGTAAGGATCAACCTTGGAATGATTGTAGCTGACTTGGCCATAGGGGCGAAGAGTAAAGGCCTCGTTAAGGCCGAAAGAGCGTCCGAGTTCAGCTGTGGCGACCCAGCTTCGGCTATCGTAATCTGCCCGATAATAGATCCCTCCGCTACGCCGGGTTTGATCAAAATTAAAAAAACTATAGCTTAATATAGCACTAATATCAAACTCGTACGGCAAATTAGTGCTAAAATAGCCAGAGATGGCCAAAGCCTTGGCTTTGGTGTTGACAAAACGGCTTTTGGCTTCAGGCCGACCAAAACTAAGGGCCAAGCCAACCAAAGGCGAGGAACCCTGGAATAGATGTTCCAAGCCCATGGTCAGGCCGTAAGTCTTGACGGTGAAGGCCGAACTTCCGTGTTGGGAACTGTGGCGGTCGTAACTGTACCAAGGAGCCAGCCAAAGAGACCAGGCATGGTCATTTTCGCCGCTGGAAGGTGGATAAGAAGATTTTTTTCTAGTTGAGGGGTTAGTTTCTGAAATATGCTTAAAAATACTGTTCTGAGCCTGCGCCGATGATATTGCTCCAATTTGGGAGACAGATTCTGGGGCGTGTGTTCCGCTATGTTCTTCGTTTATCGAAGGATTGCTGACTGGTTTTATGACCAATGTCTCTTTGTCGTCCCAATATAAATAGGCATAATAATCATAAACGCCAACAGAAATAGTCTTACAAACATCCCAGTCGCTGCTATTATTAGTAAATTGAGAAAACATTGGCCAACCAGTATGATCTAATTTAAGGACAGTATATTCTTTATCTTTCTCCAGTATATTGCTACCATCAAGAAAAGACTGATCTAAATTCACGAAGCTGCCTGTTTTGAGGTTAATATTTCTGGCCGTAATAGTTGGATAAAGGTTTTTATCAAAATTGGCCGTAGTCAGAAGGCTGGCTCCGGGCTCCATGGTAAAGCTATTAACCCTGACTTTGGCGTCATACTTAAGGGTGGTTTGGCCGCCATGGAGTTCCAGGTCAAACAGACCCCGGCCGCTGAACCGGCCTAAATAGCCGTTTTCAACTTTAGCTCCATAGCCAAGAATATCATTCTGAATTACAAACCTGAAATTGGGATCTGTTCCAAATAAAGACATCTCTGTATTGGCGTTAATCTCGCTATATCCCCGGCCAAAAGTTAATTTCGTGGATCGGCCATCGCTCTCGTAATAATAATCAGTAATTATTGGCCCAATAATTTCAGCTTGATTTCCTAATAAATTAATTTCGCCAACATGGGAGTTACCACCAATATATATAGCAGCTTTAGCTCCATTTAATGATCCTTTAATATTAAATTTATCAACTAATGGTCCATTAAGTAATTCAACAGCCTGTTCGAACTCATCAATAACACCATTTTCATTTGTTATATAGTCTGCCCAATACCAATGATCTCTGTTACGAATTTTAAAATATGAAAATTGCGAATAAAATCCATACCCGTCTTCCCAATCTTTCTGTCCATTCTTCTGGTCCACCACATTTACGCCTATATCAAAAGCCGCTGCGATGCCCTCACTGCCTAGAGCTTCAATCCTACCAAAGTTGTTAATGGATGTGTCATGTCCGTAGGCTACCAGAAGGCCGGTGCTCCTGGCGCCATTGGCGGAAATAACTGTCTGAGAATCTATGTTAATTTTGTTTAAATACCCATCGGATCTAATTCCAGCGGATGCCTCTCCGTTTACTGTTATATCGCTTTTTTGGTTAATTCTATTTTTATCTCCGTATAAATGAATACCTATAGCATAACCGGCAGTGCCCGGCAAATTATAGCTATCATTTCCAACTATAAAATTATCATTAGTATATACCGATCTGCCAAAATGACTTTTATAATCAACTTCAAGGCCTAAGTCTGCTAAAGCGGCTAACTCCACTTCTATTAAACTGGCGTAATTTCGAAAAGCCCGGTGCGTCATAAGAGTGTTTCTAAGACCAAAATGACTCTTAGTCTGGCCATGTTTCTCATCTTCCATTGGCACAGGGCGGGACCACCCATCGCCGTAGACACGCATGGCTTTCGGTCCGTGGAAAAAGCCGTCTGGAGAGAAGGGATTATACTGGACTGACAGAGCGGTTCCATTATCCTGGAAGTTGATCCATGGTCTTAATTCTTCAAAAAATTGAGGGGACATACCTACGTACATGTTAGTGTAGACGGGGTTCTGGAACACAATACTGTAAATTCCTGATGGTCCAAAAGTCATATTCTTAAGCGGATAAAGATTATGGTCTGAAATATAAGATCCATCATACAGATCATAAGGACCATTGTCTTATAGATTTTTATATGTATTAGCAAGCTCAGTAAATCCGAATGAGTACAATGTATCAAGAAGATTAAATCTATTATTATGCATGTGTGATTGTATATAACTGTATAAATCATTATAAGTATACGTAGTTGTATTAATTTCTACTAGTTGCTTTCCATTAGGATCTTGCAAATAAATGCCAAACTGATTAGGTCCAATTTGACTATTATAATCTTCAATTGGTGTTTCTCCGCTGATACCAAAGGAATGACCAAGTTCATGAATAATTATAGTTTCAAGATTCCAAGGAATTATGTTCTGATTTCTATTTAATTCATAGTTAAAATGTGATGAATCGAAACCTAAAATAACACTACCTTGTTTTTCGTAGCTATTTGGAAGAGGTCCAAATTCTTTAACATCTTTTAAAACATAAATAGGTTGAGGATACGTTAAATTATCCTCTCCCCATGATCGAAATCCTCCAGAAACATTTTTCTCGTTTTTAGTGTAGATCTCAAGTTCTACCGTATCTCTTTTAGTTTCATATTTACTTAATATGTTTGCAAAATATTTACCTGCTTTTAAAGTAGAAGATATTTCATTAGTAGATATATCCCTATATGAAAATGTATTATAACTACTTAATTCATCTTTATCGGCAAAATAAATAAAAAATTTGACAATTTCATTGTCAGAAGAAACCGGATAAACGGTAGAAGCGTAAACGGACAATGGAAACAGTTCAAGCAATATCAAGACCAAAAATGCATATAAGACTATCAAATTAAATTTCATACTCGACTCTGAATGTTAGTAAAAGAATTAATTGTAGCAGCACAGCGATTATGTCGCCTTTTGAGCGCAGCAAACATGTCGTCTTTTAGTTAAGAGCATCCAAGCGACGCCCAGGCGCGCCGCCGCAAATTGAAAGAAACAGCGCTTTTCGTATATAATAGGGTATGTCTGAGAGGAAGGCTCATATACAATGACTTGAACAGTAGGGTCTTTAAGATCAAATTTCTTGCGGATATCCCTTGGGCGCTTAAAGGGGGGCCCTTTCTTCTTTTTTGTTGAGCCTTTTTTAGGTTAAGGTTTGAGTTTAGCGCTAATATCCTTACCAGGTGGCAGGTGAGAATTTTTGGAATTTGGTCTCGGCGCGGCCAGTTTAGTTTTTAACTCACAGACTTGGGCTTTTAACTTGGAATTCGCAGCGAGATATTGAGCGTTTTGGACTTTTAAACGACGAGTTTCAGACTGAGCGATCTTAAACTTGGCCGTTAAATTTAAAAGCTTGGTTTTAAGAGAGACAATAACAGCGATAGCTTGAGTGAGGAACAGGATGGTCGAATCAAGGAGCGAATGAGTGGTTTTTAAGTCAATATCGTCCGGTGTCTGTTTTTTGAGACCAGAAATGGTTTTTTTAAGCCAGCCTTCTGGATCTGGGGCGAGATATTGATTCATCATAGGACAACTCTACCATCTCTGTGTCGAGGAGTCAATAGTTATCGAGGCGGGCGGTGGTTATGAGAATAGCGAGAAATAATGTAGTATTATTAGGCGTAAGTTTTTGGTTTGGCTTTGGCTTTTCTTCTGGAAATTTCTTGGTTCGTGGGTTATATTACATTTTATTTTTTAGTTCGCCACCAAGCGTCCATATTCTTAAGCGCCCTAATCTTAAGACTGTTTCCAGTTATCTAGGGGCGCGCCAATCCGCTTAATTCGTTCCGCCTAAAGTCGCGCAAGGGGGGCTTTTTAATGCCTTTAAAGCGTCTGAAGAGTATTTTCGTCTTAATTCCGGCTATTATCGCCGTTTTAGCTATTATAGCCGTCTTAAGCGGCTTGCTTTGGGAAACTCCGCCTCAAGCCCCTCCCCCCCAGAAAGTGGTTATGGTCGAGGTTAAAGAAGCGGAGGCCTTGTCTAGTTACGAGATTATTGGGGTTATGGAGGCGGATCAGAAAGTCGACCTTTTAGCTAGGGTCTCGGGTTTTTTAGTGGGTCTAAATTTTAAAGAAGGCGACCAGGTCACGGCTGGTCAGACCCTTTTTGAGATTGAGCCTGACCAGTACCAAGCCGCCCAAACCGCGGCCGAGGGCTCTTTACTGTCGGCTGAGGCGGAATTAAAAAAGGCCGAGTTAGACCATAGCCGGGCCCAGGACTTGTACCAAAAAAGGGCGGCCCCTAAGTCGGATTTCGATACGGCCCAAGCCGCTTTGGATGTCGCCAAAGCCAAGGTTTTGACGGCTAAGGCTAGTCTAAGCCAAGCTCGCTTAAACCTCAGTTACGCCACGGTCAAAGCCCCTTTCTCGGGGGAGATCTCGGACACGCCTTTTTCCGTGGGCGGTTTATTAGGCCCGGAAAGCGGGGTTTTAGCCACCCTCGTCTCTTTGGATCCCATTTTGGTTAATTTTGGGTTATCGGACAAGTATATGGCCGCCACGCGTTTGGGCGACGGACCTTTGCCGGGCCAGAGTCTAGACAACATGGAGATCCGGCTCAAAATTAACGCCGACGAGTTTTACCCCGAGCCCGGCGAGCTGGTTTACGTGGCCCCTTTAGTCGACAAGACCTCGGACACCATTAGGTTAAAGGCCAAGTTTTCTAATCCTAAGGGGATCTTAAGGCCCAACCAGAGCGTGATAGTTCTCATTACGGCCAAAAAACCGCCGCGGCGACTTTTAGCTCCCAAAAGCTCGGTCATGACCAGTAACCAAGGCCGTTTTGTCTTTCAAGCGGTCAACGCGCCACCGCCTGGAGTTCCGGCCGGGGGGCCAGAAGTTTTACGGGCCAAAGTGACTTACGTTAAGTTAGGCCGGGAATACGACAATGGTTACGAGGTTTTAGAAGGTTTAGCGCCTGGCGACCAGATCATAAGCTTAGGCCTGATGTCGAGTGGGGCCATGCTTAGAGAAGGGGCGCCCATAGCTATCATCGACGAGGCGCCGGCTGATCCGACCGGAGCTCAGCCTTTAAAGGCCGGGAGTTAAGCCGTGTTATCCAAAATCTTTATCGACCGCCCCCGTTTCGCGGTGGTGGTGTCCCTCATTATCACCATCGCGGGTTTTTTGGCCATCTTGGTTATTCCGGTCTCCCAGTTTCCAGATATTGTGCCTCCTTCGGTTAACGTCCAGACCAATTATCCGGGAGCCAGCGCCGAGACCGTGGAAAGCACGGTCGCCCAGCCCATTGAAAGAGCCATGAACGGGGTGGACGGCATGATCTACATGTCCAGCCAGTCCTCCAACAACGGGGCTTATCGGTTAACGGTCACCTTTAGGATTGGGACGGATCCCGACTTAAACATGGTTAACGTCCAAAACCGCTTAAAACGCGCCGAGCCCCTCCTGCCTGACGAGGTCAACCGTCAAGGCGTGACCGTGGACAAGAGCACTTCCTCGTTTTTAATGGCTTTTAACTTTATTTCTCCGGGCGGAACCTTTAACGAGCTGGAGCTGTCGGACTGGGTTTACAATAACGTGGCTGACCCTTTAGCCCGCGTGCCTGGGGTGGGCAGCATTAACTTTTTTGGCAGCCAATACTCCATGCGGATCTGGTTGGATCCCAGTCGTTTGGCCGCCTTAAACCTGACCACTGGCGACGTCGTCGCGGCTCTGCAGAACCAAAACATCCAAGCCGCGGTGGGCGAGGTCGGCGGGGCTCCGACTTTAGAAGCTCAGCAACTCCACTTTAATCTCTCGGCCACCGGACGCTTGTCCACGGCCGCGGAGTTTGAGCGGGTCATTATTCGAGTCAATCCCGATGGCGGTCTCTTACGCCTGGGCGACGTGGCTAACGTGGTTTTGGACACCCAGTCTTACTCGCCTCAGGGTTTATATCGCGGGAGTCGCTCGGCCGGCATGATGCTCAGTCAGTCGGCGGGGTCCAACGCCGTGGAGACCGCGTCCCAGGTTCGCTCAGTCTTAGCTGAGATCCAGAAGCGGTTTCCGCCAGACTTGGAATCTCATCTGATCTTTGACGCCACCACCTTTGTGCGGGCTTCTATTAAAGAAGTGGCTGAGACCATCGTCATCGCCATGATTTTGGTTGTTGGGGTGGTCTACCTGTTCTTGGGGACGTGGCGGGCGACCATTATACCAATGGTGGCGGTCCCGGTGTCTTTGGTGGGCACCTTCGCGATTTTATTCGTCGTGGGTTTCTCGGCCAACACCATCTCCCTTTTAGCCTTGGTTTTGGCTGTGGGCATCGTGGTTGACGACGCCATCGTCGTGGTGGAAAACGTGGAAAGGGTCATGGTCGAGGACCATCTGTCGCCTCGGGAAGCTAGTATTAAGGCCATGACTCAAATCACCGGGGCTATCGTGGCCATCTCCTTGGTTTTGCTGTCGGTCTTCGTGCCAGTGGCCTTTATTCCTGGGTTGTCGGGTAAACTCTACCAGCAGTTCGCGATCACCATTTCCGTGGCTATGATCATCTCGGCCGTTAACGCTTTGACCTTGTCCCCCGCTTTATGCGCCATCTTCTTAAAGCCTCACGCCGAGTCTAAGCCCCCAAATTTTTTGGTTCGCGGTTTTCAGAAATTAGTGCTCAACACCCGTTCCAAATACCTGGGCTTGATCGGGATCCTGTTACGACGTTCGGCTTTTGGCTTGGTGGTCGCGGCTTTTTGTTTAGGGGCTTCCTTTTTCTTAACCCGCTATATCCCGTCGGGGTTTTTGCCCAGCGAGGATATGGGCATGATCATCGTGCAGGTTGGCTTACCAGAAGGGTCTTCCATAAATAAAACGCGGGCGGTTTTAGAAAAAGCCGAAAAAATAGCTCTCTCCGTCCCTGGGGTGAGGGACGTCATGCCGGTTTTGGGCATTAACATCGTTAACATGTCCATGCAGGACAACGCGGCTTTTATGTTTATGGGTTTGGACCCTTACGAGGAGCGAACCACCAAAGAGACCTCGTTAATGGGGGTTTACGCCGCCTTAAACCGCCAGCTCTCCACTATTATCGAAGGCACTTGCGTGGCTTTTAATCTGCCGCCCATCATTGGCTTGGATTCGGTGGGGGGATTTAGCTTTGTTTTAGAGGATTTTGAGGGTCGACCCTCCGAGGATCTGGCCGAGATCACGCGAAAATTTATCGGTCAAGCCATGAGCGACCCCGCCATGGCCATGGCTTTTACCTTTTTTAACACCGACACCCCTATCATGAAGGTGACCTTAGATCGGGAAAAAACCAATAACTTAGGGGTCCAGGTGGCGGACGTCTTTACCGCCATGCAGTCCTTTTTAGGCAGTTATTACGTCAACGACTTTAACTATAAAGGCCGCAGCTGGCAGGTCAAAATTATGAGCTCGGCCAAAGACCGCCAGAATCTGGACAATGTCCGCAATATTCACGTGCGGACGAATTCTGGGGCTATGGTCCCCTTGTCCTCCATCGTGGACATAGAGATGTCGACCGGGCCTCAGAACATCACCCGCTACAATAACTATCGCTCGGCGGTCATCATGGGTAGTGGCCAGCCCCAGTTAGGCACTGGCATGGCGATCGCGGCCATGGAAAACGCCGCCGCCATCGCTCTCCCCAATAGCGTGGGTTACGAGTGGACCGGCTCTACTCTCCAGGAAAAACAGTCGGCCGGGCAGACGATTTATCTCTTTGTTTTGTCGTTTCTCTTCGCTTATTTGTTTTTAGTGGCCTTATACGAGAGCTGGACCATTCCTTTAGGGGTTATGGTCTCCATTAGCGCGGCCATTTTTGGGGCCATGATGGCCATTAAGCTCGCTAACCAGAGCTTAGGCCTATACGTCCAGATCGGGATCGTCACTCTGATCGCCCTGGCCAGCAAAAACGCCATCCTTATCGTCGAGTTCGCCAAAGACGCTCGAGAAAAAGGCTTGTCCATTAAAGATTCCGCCTCAAACGGCGCGGAACTGCGGTTTAGGGCCGTGGTCATGACCTCTTTGGCGTTTTTAGCGGGTTTATTGCCCTTAGTTTTCGCCACTGGGCCAGGAGCCACTTCTCGGCAAAACGTCTCGGTCGGGGTCTTTGGCGGCATGCTCGCGGCGAGTACGGTGGGTTTAATAATAATTCCCATGGTTTACGCGATGTTTCAAAAAACTCGCGAACTGTTTCACCACTGGCGGGGAGAAGATCTCTACGCTGATAAGACTCCGCCCAACGCGGAACAAGAGCCCAAAAAAGACGAAACTTAGCGGTTAAGGCCGGCCTAAAGGCGATTTTTGGCCAGGGGTTTTTTGGCTATCGGTCGCCCTATTAGCCGCGCGAGGGCCCCTTAAAAAAAAGGGGTCGCTGGTCGCTTATGGAGAGGCGCAGAGGCGTCAAGATGAAATCTAATAACGGCCAAAAAAAGCTTTAAGCCTTTTTTGGCCGTTATTAGCGCGCCTTTTCTCTTTGGCGTCGCCTTCGCGAGGCGCCATGTCCACTTAAGACTTGACAGGGGGCGCTGAAGCCAAAGGCCAGGGCGTCCATCTGATTAGGTGGAATCTAAAGGAAGCTTAAGGCGAAGGATTAGCCCGACGAACAGGAATCTCATATTAAGGCGTTAGGAAGCGGGCCAGTCCGCCTTAGCGAGACAAGCCCTTACGCCGCCTTAGCTTCAGGGCTTAAATGAGGCGGGTAGCTGATCCGAAAGGCGACGTTCTTAACCCTTTAGTTACCGCCATGACTTCCAAGGTCGCTCCCGGCTATGAGTAGTCGAGACGCCGGGCGCGCGTTTCAGCCCACTAGGCGAGCTTGGCCTTTCCACGGCGCGCGTCTAATCTAAAATTATAGCGAGCGCTATATATTGTATGTAAATGACATCTCAAAAATTAAATGGGGATTTTTACGAGGTTATTTTATTTAATCCTTTAGCGCCATGGGGTTATTTTTGAGCGTTCAATTGGCTTTTGATCGCCAAATCTCCATTTAAAGCGAGGAAAGAATGGAAAAATCTAAACTTTTTTGACCTTAAAGACGCCACCGGGCTCTTTAACTAGAACCCAATTTTTGGCTTCCTTAAAAGCGGCCATTACGTCGGTCCGCTCGCTGAAGACAATGGCGGTCTTAAAGATCCGATTGCCAGAGCCTTTAAATTTTAAGTCATACTTTTTTTCTTCTATCTGAGCCAAAGCTTTGGTGGTCAAGCCTCTTAATTTTCTTCTTAACCAGGCGGCTTCCTTGGCCGGGTCATTTGGCGGTTTCCCCATTTCGTCTACGCGGGCGTATTTGAGCTCAATAACGAAAACGTCCCCGTTCTTCGCTTTAAGGTGAGCGTCAAATTTACCTTCGCCCACCTCGCCTTGGATATCGACTTCTTGACCGGCCAAGGCCATGGCGAAAATAAAAATCGTGTGGTAATAGGCCTCGTAATTCAAATGAAGGCTATAGGGGATATTGGCGAGAAAGCTCCCAAAAGCCATCTCTAAGCCAGGCGCGTCTTTGGCGATTATTGAGGCTAAAATTGCTTTAGCTTGATCAAAAATAAGTTTTTTATCTATTAAATTATCTTTATGAAATAGTAAAAGAGGAATAAGAGACGCTTTAACATCCAAATTGGGAAACTGAAGGTAAAATTTGCCAGCCACGGGCGCGCTGTCCGTCTGAATAGTCAGGTAACCGGCCTGAAAAGCCAAAACGAGAGGCTCAAATCGACCGACGTCAACGACGTTAAGCGAATTGGTGATTGTCTTGTCCGGCTTTAAAAAATCAAAAACCAGCCGACTTTTTTGGATCAGTTCGACGAGAAAGGTCGGAACCCCAGATTCCGACCAATAACTGTCTAAAGCGATTTGATCAAAACAGTTGAGCGTAGACCAAGGATTGAGGACGCGGGTTATTCCGTCCCAGGAATAACCATCGTACCAATCAAGGATAAGCTGACGTAAATCGACCGCGGAGGCGTCTTTTGGCAGGTAACCTTTGGCGATAAACTTAGGGAGAGTCGCCTCAATCGACTCCGAGAACAAAGAGTCAAATTCCTCGACGGTAAAGCCGCAAATATTGGCGTAATTTTCATTTAACGTCAAGTCTTTAAGATTGTTAAGGGTAGAAAAAAGAGAAGTTTTGGTAAATTTCGTCACTCCGGTAATGAAGGTAAAACCGCGGTAATCTTCGGCGTCTTTAAGGGCGGAGTAAAAAGATTTGAGAGAATCGCGAATATTTTTGGCCAGCTCAGGTTGAGAAATCTTGTTTAAAATTGGCGCGTCGTACTCGTCGATAAGGATGGCCACTTTTTTTTGATCGTACTTTAAATAAAGCGCGTTCATGAGTTCAAAAAATAACTGGCCTACGCTTGGCGCCTCTATGGACACGCCTTCGTTTTTGGCGACGTTTTTCAGTTTGGCGACAAGATCGTTTTCCACGCTCAAAGGGCTATCGGTTTTGACCGAGCTTAAGCTTAGGTTAATGACCGGATTTGGTTCCCAATTGTAGTCCGAATCATATATCCAAAGCCCTTTAAAGATTTCTCTTTGGCCTAATAGGGCGGCTTTGAGGGTACTAACCAAAAGCGATTTACCGAATCGCCTAGGCCGGGACAAAAAAAGGGGACTATCGACGTTTAGAAATTCGTAGATTAATTTGGTCTTATCGGCGAAAATATATTCTCGCTTACGTATTGTCGCAAAATCAGCTACGCCGATAGGTAATAATTTCATAGAAAACTCCAAAAGGAAACCTTCGACTTCAGTCGAGGGAGGAATTGGGAGCCGCGCCACCAGGCCGGCTTCGAATCCTAAAATTAACGATACGAATATTCGTAGCCATCTCCA
>JAIROO010000003.1 GCA_031257535.1 Deltaproteobacteria bacterium | reverse complement strand
AGTGGCCGCCCCCGCTGTCTGTAAACTACCTAAGAAGGCATCTAAGCCCAAATTGACCGCGGTAACTAAGTCGCCTAAATTGGTGGATTTGGCTAAACCCGCTAAAGGACCAGTGGTTAAGGCGGCGCTGGTCCCCGCGTACTGGACCGAGGCTGTTAGGTTTGCCCCCGGCACGACAGTCGACGCTATGGCTCCAGCGGCTTCTAATTCCGTAAAAGTCTGGGGAGACGGCGGAGTCGTGATATGGCTGGGTTCAAAGAAAACCACGCCGTAGGTCCCAGGGCCTGTCGCTTGCCTGGCCGTTATTACGGCATCGATATAATCGTCCACGCGATTTGTTATAAGTGAAATCGTAGCCGTGGACGCGGAGGCGGAGGCGATCACAGCTGACGTTATGACAATGCCAGAGGCGTCTGTGAAAATTATGTCATCGTCGATCCCAGTGGCGTTCTCCGCTTTTAAAACTAATTCCGTAAATCGCGAGCCAAACAAGGCGGCCACATTAGCGGAAGTGGTAAAGTTGCCACTAGCGTCAACGTAGACCCCAGTACGAATCTCAAGACTCTGGCCATCAATTATTGTCGAGGCGCTGTTGCCACCACCGGCTATAGCCTGTTGGTCAAGGGCGGACTGGGCGATAACGACCCCGTCAAAGTCAGGGATCCCCGCCCCGGCGCTGACGCTAAAGCGTAGGCCAGTCAGACCCGCTGAATAAGCGTTGTACCAGGCTTTTTGGACGGCGCTCAAAAATTCGGTTTGAGCGCTAGCCAGGCTATCAGTCGTGGTGACTGGTTGGGCTGAGACCGCGGCCGAACCCAGGAATTTGAAGTAGGCCGAAAGTCCAGCCCCGTAAAAGCCATTCTTGTCGGTTAAGCTGACCGCGTATGACGTGCCACCGCTAACCCCAGTCAAGTAGTTGGGGCTTGTATAAGTATTATTCGAGATAGTGACGTTATAAGTGGTCTTCCCTTGATTCAACAAGGTAATGGTCACTTCCTCAAGGCCCAAGGCTTTAGCCACTCTCGCGCTATCGGTCCAGTTACCGTTCGCGTCGGCGTAAACTCCAGTCTTAACGATTAAGCTCTGATCAGTTCCAACCACCGCCGCCAGCCCGACTCCCGACAGAGCCGCGCCATTGCCCGCCTTTAAAGTGGCCGAGGTAATGCTATACCCAGAGGTGACCCCCGAGGCGATACTTAAGGCGGAGAAAGTTCCAATTTTAAAGGCGTTCCAAGCCTGAGCTAGTCTGGCCGTTAACTGCGTTTTAGCCTGAACCGAGCTGACCGTGGAGATCCCACTCGCCGAGACCATGGCCGAGGTTAGACCTAAAGCGCTAAGGTTGATACCCGCCTCTTCCAGCTTCCTAATCTGAGCTTGGCTCAAACCAAACCCGTATCCGACTTCTCCGTTGACGTTATTGAACATAAAGCCCGCGTCGTCGTAGAAACCGGTCGCCGTGTACTCCCAAACTACGCCCGAGACCGCCGGAATGGTCACGGTCCCGCCAGCCACGGCGGCGCTCCCAAATATATAGGCCTCGTCGCCAATGCAAACCGCGGCGGTGCCGCCGTTTTTAATGGCCGTGCCCAGAGCGTTACCGTCTAACTTGACGCCCACCCGGCTCTGGGTGCCTTCGTTAACTTTATTTAATAGATCCTGAAGAGAATCGGAAGAGTTGACCGTATACCGTCCAGCCAAGTAACGGCCGTTTAAAAGATCTGGGTCGTCGTCTTCGGTCCAGTCCCAGTTATACCCATAAGAGAAGGTCTCGCCGGAAGTAAAACCAGCTTTACCGTCCAAAGAGTCGTAACCAGCGGTGCAGCAACCAGGTCCGGCCAGACCTTTGGCTCCGGCCGCTCCTTGACCCCAGATGTCGTTCTTCGCGTCGCCGCCAATCCGTAAACCGGTGTTACTGGTGGCTCTAACGTCGCCCGTATTAATAAAGTAGTAGTCCTCGTCCGGGGAGTTGCCGACTCCAAAATGGATCTTCATGCCCAAACCGCCGTGGAGGTTGGTGATGGACCCATCCAAAAGCTTGACCCCGTTAAAATTGGTGGAAGTGGCGATTCGGTCAATCTCCGCCGCCATAGCCTGATACTCGGAGTTAATGATTTCTCTTTGGAGCGTAGTATAAGTGCCAGTGGCCGCCTGTTCGGCCAGCTCCTTCATCCGGACGAGTTTTTCGTCGATAACGGCCATGCCCCCATCGGCGGTTTGAATCATGCTGATAGCGTCGGCGGCGTTCCGGATCCCTTGCTGCATCGTGCTGATGTCGGCCCTCATGAGTTCCCGAATGGCTAAGCCGGCCGCGTCGTCAGCCGCTGAATTAATCCTAAGACCCGAAGACAGCCTTTGAACGCTTGAAGATAGACGATCGTACGTGTTTCCGAGGTTCCGGGCGGTATTCATGGCCATCATGTTGTGATTGATTACGAGACTCATGACGGTACTCCTTCCTTAATCGAACGCCGTGCCCTCCGGCTGGCGGCGGGTTTTCAACGGTTTGGTTTTTTCCGGCCAGACCGGTCGGAGGGTAAAAACGGTCTATAAGGGTTGTCCCACTTAGTTCAACCTTCGCGGAACTTCCTTCAAATATCTTATCGGTTATCTTGAAAATCACTTTAATGTTTTTAGAAAAAAATTTATCGATCTTCGGCCGCTCCCAAATATATTTGAAAATCCCTCCCAATATCCTCAATATTTGGGGGCGATATTTTAAACTCGCCTTTAATTTTTTTTTACGACCGTCTATGTTTCTTTGGTAACCGTCAATGATTCTTAGGCGCCCGTCGAGTTTTTACGCCCTAAAATCGAAAATAATTACAGTCAAAATCAAAAAACCCGCCTATTTGCGCAAGGCATATCTAAAGCGCTTTATGAGGTTTGCCCTATTTTTCGCGATTTTTTAGCTACGGGGGTCAGAAATGGAAGCGCGAGGAAGTAAAAAAGGTTGAAAAACGGGGGCCCCTGACTCGAACGAGGCTCAGCCGTTTTTTGAGGGAGTTTTTTGGCGGTTGTGAGGCGGTTGTAAAGAGGCGAGGGCGAGGCGAGGGCGAGGAAATTTATGGGAGTTGGCATTTTAAGACAAGGATTTTTGGAGATTGTTTGCCGAAAAAGAGGAAATTGCCTTTATTTGGCCTTTGAAGACGAAAGATTATAGACGATTGTTTAGCTAAAAAGAGGAAATTATTGGGAGTTATTTGAAGACGAAGGATTTTTCGGCGGGGCCAAGAGAGGCTAACTATTAATAATAGTCTGGCCCCAGGGGCGCGTAAAGACTATCCTGGCTTTATGACCTTACGCCTATCTCTCTATATCTGGAATTAGCGGCTTAAGCTGGCTGTCCTAATAGTGGATTGCCAATTTTTAGGCTTGACAAAAGGTTTTTGGCCTAACTACCCGCCAAAAATTATTTGAAAATAGTGGCCGTAACTTTTTGCCCCGCCGCCTAACATTATATATAGGAGGGGGGTAAGAGAAGAATATCCTCTTAAGGCCATTCTCTTAGGGCCATTCTCTTAGGGCCATTCTCTTAGGACCAATCCTCTTAGGACCAATCCTTTTAGGACCAAGCCTCTTAGGGCCAAGCCTCTTAGGGCCAAGCCTCTTAGAGCCAATCCTTTTAGGGCCAATCCTTTTAGGGCCAGGCGGCAAAACACCAAGAAGAGCCCCCTTTTAGCCAAAAAAACTTTTCGGTTGGATTTTTTTAGGCGTCCCTTGACCTTTTTAAGGTCTTAAAACAAGCTTGGATGGAAAAACTTAGCCAAAACGGCCACGGTCAAGCCAGCTCTTAGACCCGACTCTAAGGCCTCTAAGTCCAAAACCAAGATTTTATTGTTCGTAACCGCCATAAGCTTAGACAGGATGGGGTCGGCTTTTAAGTCAGCCGTCTTTAGCTCAGGGGCTTTGTCTCCATACTGAACCAGCACAATGGCCTCGGGCTCGCGGTCTAAAATCTCCGCGGCCGTAACTTTCGACCATTCGGGTCGGTCGGCGAAAACGTTGACTCCCCCGGCCAGCGAGACCAGACGGCTTTCAAAGTCCGTCCCGCCACAGACGTATAACCCATCGGCCCGAGGATCGTAGACTATGGTTTTCACTGGCTCATAGTTTTGGACCCGTCTAGTGGTCTGGTAAAGCTGGTCGTTTAGCTTGGCCAAGACCGTCTCCGCTCGCTCCTCGACCTCAAAAATCTGGCCAATGTCCCGGATCCGCTGGTAAAGGTCCTCAAAACTGCCGGGCTCCAAAACATAGACCGGTAGCCAATCCCAACTTAATTCCTGGGCGGAAGGGGGAAAGGAACCAAAAAAGAAGTCCGCTCCTTGGACAATTTCTTGGGTTATCTGGTCCGGGCCCGCGATTTTGGGAACGGCCTTTAAAGCGGCCTCATACTCAGGCCAAAGACCTTCTCGATTGTGGATCCGGCCCATAACGACTGGGCCTAAATCTAAGGCGGCCATAATTTCCGCGGCCGGAACCCCAAATGTTAAGACTTTTTGAGGAGCCTTCTTAACGGTCACTAAGCGGCCCTTGTTTTCAAAGGACATGGGAAAATCCGCGTAAGCCACGGGAACCGACCCCATAACCCCAATCAAGAGGCCCAACGACCAACCAATTAGGGCGATTAACGCCCGGACGTTCATAGAAAACTCCAAAAGGAAACCTTCGACTTCAGTCGAGGGAGGAATTGGGAGCCGCGCCACCAGGCCGGCTTCGAATCCTAAAATTAACGATACGAATATTCGTAGCCATCTCCA
>JAIROO010000292.1 GCA_031257535.1 Deltaproteobacteria bacterium | reverse complement strand
CCGTTCCAACAAGAGCCTAGCCCTTTTGGGAGAGCAAGGCGTAACAGGCGGCCAGCGCCTAAAACATAAACCATTATAATTTGCTTGATTAAACGCCCTTACGGGCCTGTTTAAAATTCCCCTCGGGAATGTTATTATCCGGCGTTACGCCTCGTTCCGTTTCGTCCTTGCCTAGACGGTTGTCCGCAAACGGGGCTTCGAGAGGTTGGGACTGAGGCAGCGTCCCACCGTCGGTCTTAAACCTAATAATAACGTAGCGGGTTGGATACCGCTTTCCCTGGTCAACCGAAGGCTCTTACAAGCCTCCGACTTTAGTCGGGGGTAGTTGACCTCGCGTGACCTCCCCCTTGGTAAAAATAGCTAGTCAAAACCAAAAGAGGGCTTTAAAAGTATCGCGTCTCAAAGCCAACGAGACATTTAGAGGGTTAACTAGCTTTATTTTTTGCCCTTAATAAATCACTTTACTCTTCACCTTAACATTAACCTTAACCTTAATATTATCTTTCAAGACAGATAATAATCATTATAAACTTATATATATTCCAAATATAGCTGATATAAATATTTATAATCCCTAAAAACCATACTAGTAAAGAACGAAATAGTTCAATTCGCCGTTAAATTCCATGGGCGAATACCGAAACTTTCGCAGCTCTCTTTCCTCGACCTCGCGACTTAAGTCGAACCGACTGTGATCCACCCAGCGGTTAGAGCGAGGCGACTGACTGACGATCGATGTCTGGCCTAAGAGCTTTACGGTCGTCTCATAAATCGATTTTTTTTGACCCCGCCAGTTGGTGGAGTAAAAAGAAAAAAGCAAACTAGCCGGAAAAACTGGAACCCCACCCCACGTAGGCGACTGACAAACGACGAAGACCCGTCTTAACTCATTAGCCAGATCCTTTAAATGAGTCTGCCATAACTCGGCCCCATAACCGGTAGAGACCCCGCCACGAGCCGTGAGCGTAAAACCATCGGCCTCTGGATAAAGAGCCGTCCCATCCACGCGCCACCAACCTAAAAGAGCTTTCAAAGCGAAGGCGGCGTCGTCGAGATCCGAGGCCCCCACGACCGGGAGGTCAGAAATGGCGAACCGATAATAAAACTCTGGCGGAGCGGAATACAAAGTCGTGGCCGGAAAAAACCTTTTGGGTTCGGCGTCTTTGGCGGTTGTCTCGGGCGCTGACCAAAAATCGCCTTCAAAGCGGTTGATCTTTTTCGTTTCTAAAGCGACGACGGGCCACTTGTTTTCAATGGCGTAGGCCACTTGACGAGCGATAAAGTCCCTTTGGGCGATCAGATCCTTTTGCCCCTCGGGTTTTTTGGAAATAGCTTTAGGCGAGGCGCTTGGATTGATCCGGACAAAACCAATTTTAGCTAAGAGATCTTTAACCTCGCTTGGGTCGATAACAAACCCCCTTAAGCACATCTCCTGGACAATGGCCTGGTCGCCCATCTTCGACCACAGGCGTAAAGAGTTTCTCTCCTGGACGAAGAGCCGCTCGACGACGACCTTTAAATGACGTAAAACATCTCTCTCGTCGTCTTTAGAAATAGCCCACTCAGCCTCAATCTCAGCCGTTAAGCGGAATAGTTCCTTAGAGGTCATCCCAGAGTCGGCGGTCCCTTCGCCGATGAAACCGCTATAGTCAACCTTCTTTGGAAAACCCAAGTCAAGCTGACTTGGAACCGGTAAATCCTTTATTTCGTTAAGCCCTAAATCAGCCGAGCTTGGGTCTAGCTGGTCAGCTGAAGGGGTAGCTTTTTCTAGCCGCCCACAAGGCGGTTTTTTATCTCGCGAACTCAAAACCTAAAATCCTAAAAAAACATGGTAAAGGGCGCTTAGCCCAAAAAACCGCCCGAGAAAGTCGCCGTCTAAATAAAGGCGAAAAAAATGTTAACGGGCCTAAAACAAGTAAAAAAGACCAAAAAATCGTTTTTTAAACGCTTTTAGTTAAGGTCAAAAAGGGGGCCGAACGCCAAAAAAAAATTAATAAGCCTCTTAAATTTTCGCTTGCTAATCTAATTTCTTTTAATTATAATGGCCGTCGGCTTATCACTGGAGCCCCTCGGCTCAACGTAACGTTACTCTACTAACCCCGTCAGGTCCGGAAGGAAGCAGCGGTCCGTGGCTCGGGACGTGTCGTAGATGACCGGGGGGTTCCTTGATAAGCCTTTTTATTGGCGTATATCAAGGGTCGCTTAAAAAAACCACGCCTAACTAGCCCCATAAAGTCTCTCGCCCGAAAAGCTAATGGCGAAAAATCTTTTTTAGATCAGAGCTAATTAAACCATTTTAAGTCTTATTTAGTTAAGCTTTTATTAATTTTTTATCTATTTAAAATTGGTATTAATTAATATTTTAGTAAATTTCTATCAAATCAGAACAATTTAAAACACTTAAAAAGTTGGAACAAATTTAGCTTATATTAACTCTATGTAAATTATACCATTTTAACGCTAAACTAATTAAAATATATCTTAATTCTGAACCCAAATAAATCCCACTTAACTCTGAGATTTTTGGCAAACCCAGCCCCAACTAAGAGTTAATTAAACCCCTTCTAGCTCTCTCGTTAAATTAAACCCATATTTGTCTTAAGTCGAAGCTACTAGAAGACGCCTCGCCAAGGGACTTTTTAGTTGCCTTTAGCTAAAAACTGGCCTTTATTGGTTAAACCTAAAGTTGACTCAACTATAAGAAGCCGCGCCCACGACTTTTTGGTTGTCTTTAGCTAAAAACTAGCCTTTATCGTGGTTAGGCCCAAGTGACCAGGCCCATAACAAAGGGGTTGCCAAGCTTATCGCGACTAGGCGTAACTCGAGCCGTATAGCCAAAGCGGCCAGACTTTTGACAAGCGAGTTTGGTTTCATACAACCAAGAACCGTCTTCCTCGAACTTTCTAACTGGAGACATGGGGGTAATGGCCCGATCCGTAAACTCCCCTTGGTGGTCCATGGTCCCGTAGTAAACCTCGATCGTCACGTCTTCTGGACTTAGGGCTCCCAACTTAACTTTAACGGTCAAGTCCAAGGTCTCGCCCACGGTTTTGGCTTCGCTGGAGACTCCCGACAGATCCAAAATCGCCACGTCGCTCCAACTGGTCATGAGCTTTTGACGCCAGGCGGCTTGTTCGGAGGCGGCCTTAAAATTATTGGCCGTTAAGAGGTTATAGCGGTCCGAGCTTTGGCGGTAAAACCTTTCGAAATAGTCCCGCACCATGCGGTGAGAGCTAAATCGCGGGACCAGATCCCTAATGCTACCCCGCATCATCTCGCACCAAGCCAAGGGGATCCCATCCGAGGTCCGGTTATAAAAGCTAGGGGCCACTTGCTGCTCTAAGAGGTTGTAGAGAGCCTGGCTCTCAGTGAGATCTTGAAGCTCTTGGTTGGCCTCCTCTTCGCCGCTACCAATAGCCCAGCCATACTGGGGAGCGTAACCCTCGTCCCACCAGCCATCTAAGATCGACAGGTTTAAAACGCCGTTAGCCAAAGCCTTCATGCCGCTGGTCCCGCAGGCTTCTAAGGGTCGCCGGGGATTATTGAGCCAAACGTCGCAGCCGGCGGTCAGTAAACAGGCCAGGAAGATGTTGTAGTTTTCGATGAAAAGGACTCGGTTAGAAAAGCGCTCCTCGCGGGAGTAGTGGATGATCCGCTTAATGAAGGCTTTACCGTCGTTGTCTTGGGGGTGAGCTTTCCCGGCCACGATGATCTGGATGGGTCGCTCGGGGTTATTTAAGATCTTGGCTAAGCGGTCGGGGTCGGAGAACAAAAGGGTCGCCCTTTTATAAGTGGCGAAGCGTCTCGCGAAACCAATGGTTAAAGCGTCGGGGCTAAAAATCTCCATGGCCCGCTGCAGACTAAGGGCTGGGGCCCCTTGCCTTTTTAACTGCCTAAATAAAGCCCGGCGCGCGAAGGCGATGAGTCTTTCTCGACAATGACAATGGGCCCGCCACAGTTCGGACAAGGGGATCTGGCTAATAAACTGCCAGATGTGCTCGGGATCGGGATCCTCTTTCCAGTCCTGACCCAAATATCGCGAGTACAACCGGGAGATCTCCCGAGAAGCCCAGGTCGAGACGTGAATGCCGTTGGTGACCGAGTCAATGGGCGTGTCCTCGACTGGAGTTTTGGGCCAAATACTCTGCCACATGCGGCGACTTACCAAACCGTGGAGCTTACTAACCCCATTGGCGTGGGAGGCTAGCCGCAAAGACAAGGGGGTCACCCCAAAAGGCTCGTTGTCGTCCCTAGGATTAACCCGACCATAACCTAAAAGAACCGGCCAGCTAATGCCCAGCTCTTTGCCGTACTCCTCCAAGTAAGCCCTAGCCAAATCCGGGTGGAAGGTGTCGTTGCCAGCGGGGACGGGGGTATGGGTGGTAAAAACGGTCGAGGCTTGAACCACTTCCCGAGCCGCGTCAAAGGACAGGCCATAGTCTTTACGGAGAATATTAATCCTCTCTAAGGCCGAAAAAGCGCTGTGCCCCTCGTTCATATGGATGACCGTGGGGGTAACGCCCATGGCCTTTAAAGCCCGTACCCCACCAACGCCTAAGACGATCTCCTGGCGGATCCGCATCTCCCGGTCGCCGCCATAAAGCTGGGAAGTGGTGGCCCGAATGTCGGGCGGGTTCTCGTCGAGATCCGTGTCTAAGACGTATAAAGGCACCCGACCAACGGGAATTCGCCAAACGGCGATGGCCGCTTGGCGATCCTTAAACTTGACGTAGACCTTTAAGGGTTGTCCGTTCGCGTCTTTGACCTGAAGGACGGGCATGGAGTCAAAATCGTTGTTGGGATAGTTCTCCATCTGCCAGCCGTCGTTGTTTAAGTACTGGGCGAAATAACCTTCCTGATATAAAAGTCCCACCCCAACCAAAGGAATATTTAAGTCCGAGGCTGACTTTAAGTGGTCGCCAGCCAACATCCCCAAGCCCCCAGAATAAATAGGCACGCAGGTCGTTAAGCCAAACTCGGCCGAGAAATAGGCCACCAAGGTCCGGTCCTGGTCAATTGGCTGGGCGCTCATATACTGGTCAAAGCGGTTAGCGGCTTCCTCCAGTTGCGAGACGAAACCCGCGTCGTGCTCCAGCTCGTCAAGCCGCTTCTGGTCCACTAAACCCATGAGGACCACTGGGTTATGGCCAGACGTCTCCCACAGCTGCGGGTCAATCCGCTGAAAGATATCGCGGATCCCACTCTGCCAGCTAAAAAAGACGTTATAGGCCATGCGCCTTAAAGGAGTCAGCTTCCGCGGCAACCGGGGGACGACTTTAAATTCCTGCTTGGCTTTCATTAACGCGCTCCTAAGGCTAAAAAATTACCCCCTCGCGAAAAAATAAACGAGGAGCGATAAAGGAGAAAACAGTCCGCCTTAAAAAAATTAAGGTCCAAAAAGCTAAAACCCCTAAGGCGGACCTATATATAGTAGTTATGGAAAAATAGGCGCGTGACGTAAGGCCAAGACAAAAGACTTCCGTCCGCGATAGTCACGGCTTTTATTCGCCGGCGGTCCAAAAACTAACGAAAATCCAAAAAATAAGGCCCATGGTGGGCGATCAAGGTCTAAAGAGTTCAAGGTCTAAAGAGTTCAAGGTCAAAAGAGTCCAAGGTCTAAAGAGTCTTAAGCCGGCCAAAAATAAATCTGATGGCCTCGTAAAAACCTCTGTTTCGCGATTTTAGGCGCGTGGCTCTACTAAAAACGCCAATCTAAAGTCATTGTGGCTACCTTATATTGTGGATAAACAAGCCCTCAAAAATTAAAAAGGGGTTTTTACGAAGGCGTCAAATCTGACCTAATTAAGGAAATAGCGTCAAAGGAACTGATCTGACTCCCTTAGATCAAGGGAAGTCTCATTTTAAACTAAACTCCGCTTAAAGCCAAATATTTTCGCCCGCGAATTTTGGCGGGAACATAGGCGAGGCCAGTTTAATTAAAATTCTTTTTAGATATTTTTCGCTGATAAAAAAATCTATTAAATACTATAATAGTTACTTAATTTAATTTTAAACTTTTTTTATATATATAAAGCAAGATATATTTCGACAACATAATACCAAACATATTTATAAATTTTGATAATAAAAAGGCGCGTTAAAGGCGTAATATTTTTGTTAAGAAAGAAAGAATTCCTAGCTAAAAACGATCAGCCTTAACCAGGCTTAAAAATTAGCGGCTTTTAAGGTAATTAGCCTCAATCAAGTCCACGCAGGCCGAGACGTTAGCCATAATGTCGCTGGTCCAAAACCGTAAAACCAGAAAATTTTGGCGGGCCAGGGCCAAGGTTACGGCTAGATCTCGTTTAATGTTTCGCTTTATTTTTTCCCGCCAGTAAGGGGTATAAGACCGCAATTCCGCGGCCAAAGACGGCCAGCCCCGTAAAGCCCAGTTGTGACCATGCCAGAAATCGCCGTCGCAAAATATGGCGATCTTGGCCTTCAAAAAAACAATATCCGGTCGGCCAGGCAGATCTTTAACGTTAACCCGATAGCGAAATCCCCTCGCCCACAGAGCCCGGCGAAGCTTAAGCTCGGGCGCGGTATTTTGAGATTTAACTCGGCGCATGATTTTTCGCGTTAAGTCGGGCGATCTGGCCATAGAGAGCCCTTTTTTTTTTTAAAAAACCATTGAGCCTTAAAAGCTCGCCAAAACCAAAGAAGAAAGCTTGCGATTTTAGAAAGTCATCCAACTATTTAGTAATCTATAATTTTATGACTACCATATATTGGATTCAAATCAGCTAGTTTTAATTAAAAAAGACTTTTTACGAGCCTCAAACCATCCGGTCTATCTTAACGGCGCGGCGGGGCGATAAACGGCCCGATAATCAAAGTGGAGCCGAAAACTGAGCTGGTCGTGGTCGGCTAACTCAGCTGGAAATGGCTCAAACGGGGCCGCTCCCCTGATAGCTTCCATGGCCGCGTTGTCTAAAGAGGGGTTGCCGCTACTTTCTTCCACCGCGATAACGAGGATCCGGCCTTCGCGATCTAAGGTCATGACCGCCGTAAACCGACCTGGTTGAAAGTTGTTCCGCGCCTCAGGCGGTAGTATCCAGCTCCGAGCCACGGCTCCGCGCACGGAGACGTTATAAGATTTTAGACGCGGAGCCGTCTCTTCCACGCTAACCGTGTTGTCGGGTCGCGCCGTCTGAGTGGATGGCTCGATTTGAGAGTCTTCTGGCCACAAACTAGCCCCCGACTCCAAAGCTTTCGCGCCTTCTTTAGCCTCGAGCGACTCCGTGGTCAGATCCTCTGGCGACTCAGCGGTCATTTCTTTGGTCAAAGCGGGGGGACCCGCCTTGGACGCCGGATCCAGATCCTCGGGAGACCGCCCTTCCAGATCCACGGCCTCCTCACCCACTGTTGGGTTATTAGGAGTTAACGTCGAGGCGCTCGGCGTTGGCCCGGGAGTCGCGTCTGGGGTTGGCGAAGGATTTAAGGCGGCGGGATTAAGCTCTAA
The DNA here is from genome assembly GCA_031257535.1 of Deltaproteobacteria bacterium. GTDB lineage: Bacteria > Desulfobacterota > Desulfarculia > Adiutricales > Adiutricaceae > JAIROO01. The sequence goes on along the minus strand of JAIROO010000292.1, from coordinate 4,852 downwards.
GGTTAACTCTACTTGCCGAGGCTCAGTTATTGGATCGTCAAAAGAGCCTAAGTAATCAAAGCCTAAACGCTCAAAGCCTAAAAAAGCGAAGAGGTGGAGCCAAGCGGCGATAATCAGAAACAGGGCTAAACGCTGGCCCCCAGACCGCCAATAAGCCTGGCCAGGCTCGTCTAAAAATCTGGTTCTCATGGTTTGGGGTCCCCGGCTGGCGGTGGGTTGACCCACAATTCTTCGCGGGGCTCAAACCACCAAGCGTCAGGATCGGCTATAGATAGATCTTTAGCCAAATCCTTAGCCACGTCCGTGACCAGTCTTTTTTGGGCGTAAGAAAACCAGTCCCGAGCCTGGCGCCAACCGTGACTCGCTAAACGTCTTAACTCCAACATCAGGTCCAGTTGGTCGGCGTCATGGGCCAGCTTGGCCTCTAAAGTCTCGCCGGCTAACCACTCGTTTTGAAGCTCGGTTAGCTCAGCCTCAAAAGGTAGACCGCGAATGGAGTCTAAATAAGCCTCTTTTTCTAAAGCCAAGACGTACCTTTTGTTGACGTAATTAAGATCCCCGGTCCGAGCTTCGGCCAAATCGTGAAAAAGGATAAGCGTGAGGAGCTTTTCTAAATTAGCCTCAGGCGTTTGTTGGCCTAAAACAAAAGCCACGGTTAAAGCCCCAAAGACGTGCTCGGCTACGGACTCTTGGCCCCGACCTAAAAACTGGTACCCGCTCCTTTGGACGCGTCTTAAACTCGCCGCCTCAAACAAAAAAGCCACTAGCTGACCTTTAAGGCTCACGATTTTGACCTTTCTTTGGTTTTCTTAGGTCTGTTAGATCTGATTAGGCTCACGACTTTGACCTTTCTCGTGGTTTCCTTAGAGCGGATTGGGCCATAACTTTGGACTTTATCTTAATTTTTTAGATCCAATTAGGCACCGACTTTGGACTTTATCTGGTATTGTTGTCCCCGAGTTTTAAAACCTTCCTTAAGAAAACGCCAGTTTCAGACTTAGAGTTAGCGGCCACCTCTTCAGGTGTCCCTTCCGCCACGATTTGTCCCCCTTTGTCGCCGCCCTCAGGTCCGAGGTCAATCACGTGGTCAGCCACCTTGATCACGTCCAGATTGTGCTCGATGACGATGACCGTGTTCCCCTGATCGACCAGTCTAGACAAAACTTCCAAAAGTTTACGGATATCCTCAAAATGAAGGCCGGTCGTGGGCTCGTCGAGGATATAGACGGTCCGGCCCGTGGCTTTGCGGCTCAGCTCTTTACTAAGTTTAATCCTTTGAGCTTCCCCGCCAGATAAGGTCGTCGACGACTGACCTAACCGAATATAACCCATGCCCACTTGGCTTAAAGTGGCCAGCTTTTCCCATATACCCGGAATATTCCGGAAAAAATTCATGGCCGTGTCGACGGTCATGTTCAAAACGTCGGCGATGGAAGCCCCATTATACTTGATTTCTAGGGTGTCGCGGTTATAACGACGACCTTGGCAAGCCTCGCAGCGCACGTAGACATCGGGTAAAAAGTGCATTTCGATCTTGATGACCCCATCCCCTTGGCAGGTCTCGCAGCGTCCGCCTTTAACGTTAAAGGAAAACCGACCGCCTTGATAACCCCGGGCCATCGACTCAGGTAGGGACGCGAATAAGTCGCGAATAGGAGCGAAAAGCCCCACATAGGTGGCTGGATTAGAGCGAGGGGTCCGACCAATGGGGCTTTGGTCAATGTCAATGATCTTATTCACGACCTCATAACCGACGATGTCGTCGCAGTTTCTTTTCCTCCGCTCGTTGCGGAACCGCTCATTACCGATGAAGGTGATATTCTTTAGAAAAGTCTCGACGACTAAAGAGGATTTACCCGACCCCGAGACCCCAGTTACACAGGTAAAAACCCCCACTGGAAACTTAACGGTAATATTTTTCAGGTTATTGGTCCTCGCCCCTTGGACCGTGATAAATTTCTTCGCCACCCGTCTTTCGGTGGGGATGGGGATCTCCCGCTGACCAGACAGATACTGACCGGTTAAAGAGTCGGCTTGGCTCCCAATATCTTTGGGCGACCCCGCGAAGATCAGCCGGCCGCCCTCTTCCCCGGCTCCTGGCCCTAGATCCACCACGTAATCGGCCGCCTCAATGGTCTCGTCGTCGTGCTCAACCACTAAGACGGTGTTGCCCTGGTCGCGCATCTTTTTTAAGGCCGACAAAAGTTTTTGGTTGTCCCTTTGATGGAGACCAATGGAGGGCTCGTCTAAAATATACATGACCCCCACTAAAGGCGAACCCACCTGAGTCGCCAACCGAATCCTTTGGCTTTCCCCGCCCGACAAGGTGCCAGCGGATCGGGCTAAAGTCAGGTAGCCAAGACCTACGGCGGACAAAAAACCCAGCCTTTCGACGATCTCTTTAACGAGCCGACGACCTATTTCCTTTTTTTGAGAGCTTAACTTAAGCTTTTTGAAATATTTTAAACCCTCTTCGACCGAGAGATTCGAGATCTCGGTTATGTTCATAGAGCCGATTTTGATGGCTAAGACTTCGGGTTTTAACCGGGCTCCATGGCAATCTTGGCACAACCGGCGTCGCCGGTATTGGTTAAGCCAGTTCCGGACCGACTCCGAATTAGTGTTCCGATAACGGCGATTTAAGTTCGGCAAAACCCCCTCAAAAGGCCGTTTAGCCTCATACATAAAACCTTCGCTTTCGTACTCAAACTCAATCTCTTCTTGCCCAGAACCATTAAATATGATGTCTTGAGCCTTAGACGATAAATTCTTAAACGGCGCGTAAAAATCAAACCCATAACGATCGGCCGCGGCGCTTTGGAGGCCATAGAAATAATTAGCGAAAGGCCCCGACCAAGGAGCCACCGCCCCCGCGCTTAAAGGTAAATTCTTATTCGGGACGACTAAGTCAGGATCAAAATAGCCTTCCTCGCCCAAGCCTCCGCAGGTTGGACACGCTCCGGCGGGATTATTAAAAGAAAAGAGCTGGGGGGTTAAATCAGGGTAAGACAGACCACAATAGTCGCAAGAGAACCGCTCGGAGAAGAATAATTCGTTAAGGATCTTGTTTTTTTCGTCAACTATGGCCACGACCAGGACGCCATCGGCGGTTTTTAAGGCCAATTCCACGGAGTCGGTTAAGCGCCGCGACAGATCGGGTTTCACGACCAAGCGGTCGACCACCACGGAGATGTCGTGTTTTATTTTTTTGTTTAATTGTAAGTTTTCGGTCTCGTCGAGTTCAACAATCTTGTTATCGACCCGGACCCGAACGAAGCCTTCCAATCTTAAGCGCTGAAATAGCTTCGACCACTCGCCTTTCCGATCGCTGACTAAAGGGGCCAAAATCAAAAGCCGCGAGCCTTCGGGGAGGTTTTTTATCTGGTCAACGATATCCACGACCGTTTGGGCTTTAATCGGCCGACCACATTTATAACAAAAAGGATCCCCGACCCTCGCGAAGAGCAACCGAAAGTAGTCGTGGATCTCCGTGACCGTGCCCACCGTCGAGCGCGGGTTGTGGCTGGTGGTTTTCTGCTCAATGGAAATAGACGGCGACAAACCCTCGATCAGATCCACGTCGGGTTTATCCATTTTCGCTAAAAACTGCCGCGCGTAGGCCGACAAAGACTCTACGTAACGCCTTTGACTCTCGGCGTAAATAGTGTCAAAAGCCAAAGAAGATTTGCCTGACCCCGATAAACCCGTAATAACGGTCAAACTGTCGCGGGGGATATCCAGATCTAAGTTTTTTAAATTATGCTCTCTGGCTCCCCTTATAATAATTAGATCTTTAGACAAAAAAGGCCTCTTCTCGCTCCTTAGCGCGTTTTTTACAGTGAAACAAATATTTTTTTAAAAAAAATTATGTTTCATGACTCCAAGGTGACGCGGCGAGTCATGAAAGTTTGAGGAAAATCAGACGTTTAAAGTAAACCAGTACAAGGCCAGCTCATAGGACCGAGCCCCAAAACCAGCCACCACTCCTTTAGCCGCGCCCGCGAGTAAGGAGACCCGACGAAAAGACTCCCGACCCGCTGGATTAGTAAAATGAACCTCAACTACCGGCGTTTTAATGGCCAAAATAGCGTCCCTAATAGCCACGGAAGTGTGAGTATAACCAGCGGCGTTTAAAATAACCCCGAAAAAACCCTGGCCCGCCCGCTGCAGGGACTCGATGATCTTGCCCTCGCAGTTGGACTGGATAAACTCTAAAGCTAGGCCCCACTCTTTGGCCTTAAGCTCTAAAGCCGCGTTCAGCTCGTCTAGGGTCTTTGAACCATAAAGATCGGGTTCGCGGTGGCCCAAAAGATTAAGGTTGGGCCCGTTAATGACCATAATTTTTTTGTCGCTCATGGGTGATTTGTTCGTCCGTTTTTTTGATGATAGACCCCTATATATGGGGTCAGCTGAGCCGAATCCAGGGGTCGGTGGTACAACAAGAGAGGTTAGGGCCAAAAAGACTAACCCTTTGAATTAGGTCGTCCTTAAAATTTTGGGCCATTATCGCGCTTTGGCCTATACTTCTCAAGTCTTAAACTTTGAGTGGTTAGAGTATAAATAGATATTAAAAGATAAAAATATACATTTATGAAACTAAAAAATTCTTTTAGGCCTAAAAGAATAGGCCTAAAAAACCGCAGGCGGCCTGAAGCCTTAAAAATTTCGAAAGGCCCGTTTTTTTGGCGTTAGCCTCCCTAAAGGACCCCAGAGTCGCCGAAGGAGGTTGTTTTTTAGTAACCATTCAGGTTGTCGGGATTAAAGAGGAGTCAACCCAAAAAAATTTACTCCTTTTGGCGGCTGTCTTTCCTTTAGCGGAAAGACCTGATTTATCTCAAGCCGCTATTTTGCC
>JAIROO010000280.1 GCA_031257535.1 Deltaproteobacteria bacterium | reverse complement strand
GGTCCAAAAGGCCCGGACCAGGAGAAGGCGTTTAGAGGGCGCGTTAGGCCTAGCTCTTTTAGCCAAGGAAAGAGATCCGGCCGGGGCGGGCTAAGCCGCGCCCCGGCCGAGTTTCTTGGCTCGGGGACTATCGCGGGGCTAACTAAGGTTTTAGGCTCGGTTAAGGCCTTAAGGTCTAAAGAGGGGCCTTGGTCATTTAAGTCGCTAGGCGTTTTGAGGTCCAAGAGGTCAGTGGCTTCTTTAAGGTCAAGAGAGCGAGGGGGGGCCTTGGGGCTAAGAGGCGCGAGGGTGGGGCCTAAAAAAGAGCTAAACGGTCGGCTCTTTAACGAAAAAGGCCCCCCAGTCCAAGTCCAGCCAGTAAAGTCGGCTAAGACTAAAAGCCTTTGGGTCGGCCAGTGGGCGAGATTAGCTAAAGCCGCGCGTTCGGCCGGGCCCGCGAAAGGGGGGCCAGCCACTAGGAGATTGGCTAAAGGTAAGCTCGCGGCTAGACTGTCGGGCTCGGGCCAGCCGGGGAAGGCTAAGACCACCGGTCGAGCCGCCCAGAGCTCTCGGGCCGCCTGGCCCCTGGAGAAAGAGGCGGCTAGATCGCCGGCTTTTTGGGCTAAGCGAGCCGTCTCCGCGTTTAGCTCCTTTAAGCGGGCCGAAAGATCCTGGGGCGAGGGATAGGCCTGGACCTCTTTTTTGGCCTCTTCTAAACGGGCCCGTAAATCCTTGGCCTCGCTTAAGAGAGCCGCCTTCTCGCGGCGGGCGCGGGCCATCTCGCCTTCAGCCGCCTCAAGATGGGTTAAGGCCAGACTTTGGGTTTTAGTGGTTCGTAAACGCCGCCAAAACAGCCAGAAAGAGGGCTTAGGTTGACTTTGGGACCAGTAATTTCGGGCCGAGTCCAGTTCGCTGGCCAAGTAGCTCCAGAGGACCTCGCGGCTTAAGACTTCTTGGGTTAACCGGGCGAGATCTTTTTCGAGGATGGTAATGGCCCCCCACTTTTGGAGCTTGTCCTTGGTCGCCCGCTCGCGGTCGCGGCTAACGTCCAGCTCGGCGCGGACTTTAGCCACCAGAGCCTCGTTATGGGCGGCTTTTTCGTCTAAAAGGCGGTTTAACTCGTAATTAGAAAGGGTCGGCTCTAAAGCGGGGCCTAAGGTTAAAACATTCCGGTCGGCCTGGGTTAAGGCCTTAGCGGTTTGACTTAAGAACTCTTCCGACTCAGAGAGGATCCACAGGGTTTCGTCTTTAGGCAAACTTAAGGCCACAGCGGCGGTTAAGCTAACGAGGTCGCTAAGCTCTGGTCCCGACCAGACGAAGCTGACTCCCAAAGGGTAAGTTAAAGGGGCGGGCTCCCAACCTAAGGCTGGCTCAAACGTTAAAGCCGAGTCGTCGGCTGGGGGGTCTAGATCAGACACGGAGTTCGCCCAACCCTTAACCGGATCTAAGAAGTCGGTTAAGCCAAGGACTCCCGGCGAGGTCGTGGGCGGTAAGGGCGGGTCGTCGTTGGGTCGCCAGTCGGCTTCCGCGCTGGTCTCGGTTAAAGGCAGGGGCTCAAAAGTTATAAACAAAGCCAAAGGACCAGGCGGGGAGACGAGACGAGCCTCAAAGGTTTTCGCGCCTATAGCTAACTGACCGCGCGCCCCTTTAGCGAAGGGAGCCCCCCGCCGGGTAAAGGCGTAGAGGTGACGACCTGGACTTATGATTTTAACCCCGTTTAAAAGATTAGGCCCAAAGGCTTGAGGTGGGGTAGGCAGATAGTCGCTCGTCGCTTTAGGGGGAGAGGGCCTAAAAAGGGTTTTTTCAGCGGCGAGGCTAGCGGACCAGGACATGGGGCCTCCCTTTTAAAGACCAAAAAGAGTTAAGGGGCGGGGGCGGCCAAGCGTAAAAGCCAAGGCGGGCGATCGTTGACCGCGAGGGTCATATTAAGTTCATTTAATATAACATGAGCATAATTTTTAGCCAAGTCTTGGGCGTCCGGGGAATTAAAAACTAAAATGTTAGCCAAAGGCGAGCTGGAGTCTTGGGTCCTTAAGGTGGCTAAGGGAAAGCCCGGGGGTGGGGTCCAGGCGAGGGTAAAACTTTGAGGGTTAGCCATAAAAACCATAAGCTCCGTGGCTAACTTTTCCGGCTCGACGACGAGGTTAGTGGCCAAAAGGTTCTTTCTTATGGCCGCCAGCTGGTCAGTTAAAAAATCGCTTAGTCCTCGCTTCGCCAAAGCCGCTTGATAAGCCGCGACTAAGCCGAGGTCGCGATAAACGATGGCCCCCTCGCCAAAACCGTTTAACAAAGTCAGATAATTGGGCCGCTCCTTAACCAAACTCCGGAAAAATTCGCCAGGGGCGGTTAAAGATAGATTTAGAGAGCCTTTGTCCCGTAAATTTAGGGCCAAACTCCCGGTCGCGACCGATTCGAAAGGCAAAGTTAGGGTCAAGTCGCCCTGTAACTCCTGACCCAAAGCCTCGCTAAAAGCCCTAAGCTCGGGCTCGGCTTTTTGGGAAAAAGTTAAGATCGGCCCAGAACTAGCGAAGTTAAGGAACTCTAAGCGCCCGTTTAGCTCTTTTTTAGGAGTAACCCAAAGACTTTTGGCTAGGGAAAAAGATAAATTTGGCGTTTTTAAATCTATAGTCCCCGTCGAAAAGGAGCCAATAGCGTCTAAAATATAAAGAGGATTAGCCCGGCTTAGTTGAGCTCGGTCGGCTAAAACCCAAGGCTGGACGTCGGTGGCCATTAAATCCAGAGCCAAAAGCTTAAGGTGAGGGCTAGTCAAATTTAGGCCGCTAACGGTTAGGCCTTTGAAACCCTCAAAGGTCCAAGCGCTGACGGCCAAGGAGTCAAGGGTTAACTGAACTTGGTCGGTGGGGTAGTCGTCGCTAGTCTCAGGCTTATGGGACTGGCTAAGCGAGGGCGGTTGGCTCAGAGGTAGGGCTGGGCTGGCCTGGTTTATGGTTAAAAGGAGCGGAGGAGGCTTAGGGTTACTGGTCGGATCTTTTAAGGCGGAACTCGTGGGCGAGTCTGGAGTTTGAACTCGGGCCCAATTGTCTTGGGTTAAGTCTTGGGTTCCGTTAAGGGTCTGGCTTTTCGCTCCTAAGTTAAGGGTCTGGCCTTTCGCCTCGCCGGCTGGAGTTTGGTCAAGGGCCGGTTCTAGAGTTAAGGCCTCGCCCGGCGAAAAGACCAAAGCCAGATCGGTCAACTTAAGATAAGTCAGACCATAAGGTAGGGCGGCGAGAGGGTCATTTAAAGGGGCGAGTTTTAAGCTTAAGGTGTTTAAAGAGCCTTTTTTTAAAGGCCCAAGCCCAATCGAATAAGCTATCTTCCTAAACTCAATGGGACTGTGGGCGAAAGGGGCCAGCCAGTCGGCTTGATTAAAGACCGAAAGTAATAACGAAAAAAAAGAAAAGTTCGCGATCTTGGCCTCAGCCACGACCAGGGTTTCTTGGGAGTTTTCGCGCTTTAAGGTTAAATCGCGAATAGTCGCCTGGTCCAAGAAAAGCCCGACCTCAATCTTTTGGGTCGAGATAGTCCGAAAGTAACTATCTGGCCCTAAGTCCCGGTTAAGCCACAGGTAAAAGAAAAGACGCGGGGCCACTATAAAAAAGGCCAAAGCCACGAAAACCAATAAGCTTAAGGCCAGATATCCTAAATTTTTACCCGTTAGGCGGCTTTTAACAAAAAAGCCGCCTAACGGGCGTGGCCGAGAAATAAGCCCTTCTCGCGAAGTTTTGTTCGGCCTGGAAATGGTTACTCCTCCTCTTAAGAGAGTTCTTCCTCAAGGATTTTCAACTCATTGTTAAGGCCTTCCAAAAGTTTGTCCAAAGGATCCTGAAAGGTCAAGATGACCGGGGGCGAGTCGTTGGCGCTCACGGAGATTTTTAAGGCGTTTAAAGAGCCATAAAGATTGCGTAAGGTTAAAGCGGTCAGAGCGGTAAAGGGTTGGTTGGGGTTGACCCCGAGGGTCAGTTTTTGGGGGTTATCGACAAAGCTTTGTAAGATCTTGGTCACGGGTTCGGGGTTAGATAAGCCTGATAACTTTAATTTCTCAATTAATTTGTTTGGAATTAGTTCTTCTTTTAACGCCTGACGAAAAATTTGGGGGTCAATTTTAGTCTCTTTAGAGAAGGCGGCGATGATTTTTTCAAAAAGAGAAGCGTCGTTATATTGGATGGCTAAATTACTAAGGCCTAGGCTTAAGATCTCTTCCACGCCCGCGATGGCCGTAACGTCGCGGATGGGGATCTCGTTGAGTTTCTTGATGAGGGTTTCGGTCAGACCGGTTAGCTGGCCCCCAATTTCCAGTTGAAAAAGATTAGGCGAGACCACGGAGTTTTGGTCGATCCGGTAACCCCCTACAGAGGAGTCATAAGACAGCTTAGATATAAAATTAAAAGAGAAATCGGTCTGGCCAAATCGCTCGCCGAAATTATAGGCTAAACTGAGTAACTCGACGCGCTTGTCTTGAGGCTCTTTCGGCAGACGAACGTATAAGTCTACCTGTTGGCTTTGGCTAGCTGGCACGCGAGCGGTTTTAAAAGGCCCGACTAAGGATCCTTGTTTAGAGCCAATGGTTAGAACGTCGTTAAAAGTTATCTCCATCCCGGCGTAACTAATGTTGTCTAGATCGTAAGGCATGGAGAACATATTGGCTAAGGTATAGAGACGGCCATAAATTTGTTCAAAATCTTCTCGGTTAAACTCATAAGTCCCTTCGTTTTTGATCCGAATCAGACGTTCTAGGACGGGTTCGGCGGCCCGGTTTAGAAATTGGGAGTAATCCAAGCCGTTAGCGTCAAAAGAGTCTAACTTCATTTTTAAATGGATATTTCCTTTATTTTCGCTTAGTTTAAACTCTAGATCTTTAAAATTAGCTTTTTTAACACGACCGTCGTAGCTAACTCCTTGCTCCAAAAGGTCGCCGAATTTTAGGGAAAGCTCGCCGGCTCGGTTTTCGGCGACAAAATTAAAGAGAAAATTTTGGACTCTAAACTCTTGGCAGGAAAACGAGAAAAACTTTAAAAATAAGAGAGGGTCGTCTAGGGATTTAACGCCCTCTAAAAAACGGGGCTCGTTTAAGTTGATCGGGCCTAAAGCCAGGTTAAAAACTTCGGCGTTAGCCTTTGTCTTCAAGTTAGAGGTGATTTTATCAATAACGAAGGAGCTTAGGCGAAGGTTTTTGAGGAAGCCAATGACGCCAGGGACCTCTTCTTGGCCAGAAGAAATCAGCTTAGCGCTTTCGATATTAATGGAACTGATAGTGAAATCGATGGGCCCTTGATCGCCCTCCAAAGAGGGAGGGGAGAATGAGGTCTTTATATCCGCGATGACCAGCTCGTCGGCGATGTGGGTCTCCGCCTGACCCCGCCAGTCGGCTAAGGCGAGAATTTTATTGAGAGTAGCGAGCCTAAGGCCGTTTTTGACGCGGACTTGGCTCACGGTAAAGTTTAGGGATTGGGGTTTTTCAGGCGTTTTAAGACTAAATTTAATGTCATTGACGGTCAAGGTTCTTTGTAAAAGCGAAAAATCGTGGGACCCGGTCGTCCACTGATTAGGGCCGACGGCTTTATTCATGGAGACCGAAAAGATCTCAAAGGCTTCCTTAGCTAGTTGGCTTTGATAATAATAATAACCGCCAGCCACAAGGGCGCAAAGGACGACCAAAGCGACGACCAAGAAAGCGAGGCGATTTTTTTTTTGCGGATTTGACGGGATTCCTTTGTCCATAAAGTGCCTTTCGAGCGCCTAAAACGGCGTATCGCGGTCGCCCAAAAAAAACCGCCTTAGCCGGTTTGGCGACGCTCGTTAAAAGTCAAAAAATGAAATTATTTAAACCAGTTTTTTCAGGGATTTAACAAAAATAGCGTTCGTTAACGATCAAAAAATATTAGCGTTCTTTAGCCCAAATGTCAAACAAAAAAATATAAAGCAGCGATTTTTTAGTAGCCATAAGGGCCAGTTAAGAAGCAAAAAATTCGCGGGGGTAATTGGCGAGTCAGGGATTGTTGTTTGTAGTATAGTAACTATTACCCAAAAATATTATAATGGTCGCTTAAAGGAAGAAAAAGCGTTTAAATATAAAAAACACTCAATTAACTCTAATGGCCTTGTAATTTATTTAGTTTTAGGAAAATTGCCAATATAAAGGCTTTACAGCGCTGGATGGCCAGTGACCTCTCCGACTGGTCCCTGAAAGTCCTTTCTGTGAGTTTTCTTAGGATACTGGACTGCGCCGTATGTGGGGTGTTCGCTAAATATAACAGGGGACTGACAAGCTCAGCGAACCGCGCCTAACTCGCCCCCTGTTTTCGCGCGTTCGTAGGCGGTCATCGCCTTAAGTCCTAGTTAGGTTGGACTCCTAAAGAGCCTAAATCCGCTCAGGCGGTAAATTTTATCTAACATAATCCGAATTCACTTTCAATTTTTTTGCCACGTATTTTTTAATATATTTAATGTAAAATATTATATTAGAGATTATTTTTTTTTTTTTTTTTTTTTTTTTTTTTTTTTTTTTTATATATAAAAAAGACATTTTTTTTGTATATATTTTTTTTTGTT
>JAIROO010000276.1 GCA_031257535.1 Deltaproteobacteria bacterium | reverse complement strand
CGTAGCTCTACTATAAATGCTATTATAAATGTATAGCTACCACTATACATTGTGTATAAACAAGTCCTTAAAACTTAAAAGGGGGTTTTTACCAAAGCGTCAAAAGAATGAACGTCGGGAGACGATCCAACTGTAGTGGCCAAGGTTTTACCCCCTGATTGCTAAAATAAATAAGTTAGTTAAAAGCACGGGAACTTTTTATAACTTTTGTGAGAGCTAAAGAATAGAATGATTATGTTTATGAACACGTTAAAATAAGCCAAAAATATCAACTTTTAACCATATTTCAGATATTTAAGAAAGACGTAAAGTTTTTTTGGCTATTTATGACTTCTATCATCCTTTAGATCGCGAGTTTTGTGTTTTTTACAGGCGAAAACAGCCGGCCTTGGTTAAGCGAAACTGGTCGCTGGGAAAGGCCCTGGGAGCCAAAAAGCTCCTCGAACTTTAAAGAAGAAGGAAAAGTTTAAGAAAATCGCCTTTAACCACGCGGATCTATGGAGAAAGACGTTTCGTTATGGCCCCTAAGCCGCGCCTTGATGTCTTATAAGCCCCGCGAAAACGCCTTTTAAGCGTTAAACGTCCCCTAAAAGGCCAAACATTGGCCCTCTATAAGTTAGCTTAGCCAGTTTAAGACCCACTTGGCTTTTCGCTTAACGACCTTTTTCGGCGACGATATTCCTTTTTTAGCTAAAACGCGCTCAATAAATTAAGGGCTATTACCGAGAGGCGGAGCCTGGGATAATTTAGCCCGTCAAAAGACTAGTTTAGAAGCTCCGCTTACGGGAGCGTTTTACCAGCCGAAAAAAGGCCAAGAATTTTATGGCCTTTTGACTAAAAGCGGTAAATCGCGGCCAGTGGCCAATGATTTTTTATCGCTAAAGGCGTTTAAAATAGTTTATTGTCGTCTAATGACTTTGTTTTTTTGTTTTAGGGACTCTTTTACGGGTATTTTTTGTCGAACTTTTAGGCGAAGTTTCCGGCGGATTCTCCGACTTTGAGGCTGGCGAATTAATTTCCGGGCCAGTCCGCTCCTTCGAAAGGTCGCCGCCGGGGCCAACGCTCTGGCCTTTAGTCGAACCGGAGACGGGCTTGGGCGCGCGACTTAAGGCTTTGGGCGGACTTGAGGCTTTCGGCGGACTTGAGGGTGATTTAGCGGCGGCCGACTCTTCTTCGGCGAAATAAGAAATAATTTGCTTGAGTTCGTCTGAAGGGGGTAAATAGTCGCTTAAAATCGGCGAAAAAGATAGCTCTGGGGGCTCAATGGGTAAAAGCCCTGGCCAACGCGCGGCCAGAAGGGCGTTGACTTGGCCATCTTTAAGGCCTTGGCCAATCAAAAAAGCCGCGCCTCCCGCCTCTTCTGGGCCGCGAATTCGTGATAATAGGGCCAAATCATAAAAAAGAGATTCGAAATCAAATTCTACTTCTAAATAAATTATAATACGGTAATAAATAGTTAATATAAAAAATAATAAAGAAGTTTTACTGTCTAAGTATAAATTAAGTAAATTGTTTAATTCAGCAAAACACTGTAATAAATCAATATTTTCAAATAAAGGCGTAAAAAAATCTTTATTTAAATAAAAATATTTAATTTCAGAGTTACTAAGAATAAAATCATTTATATCTTCTTTCGCTTCGTCCAAATCTACCTCTGGGCCCAAGGTTTTAGCCATAATGGCCGCGTCCGCCTTAGTCGGTCCAGAAACCGAAGAATCTTTTAAGGGGCTAGATTGGGGTTGAGCGAAAATTAGCTCCTTATAAATGTTCATAGCCCCAGTTAAAGTGGCCAACCGCGCGGAGAAGCCCTTATCGGTAACAGTTTTAGAACCTAACTCGATTTGCTCAAAAATAGATTTTTTGAGACTATCAGAAAGAAAATCTGGGTTTATTGGCTCAAGATCTAGGGCTTTAAGAAATCGCTCGGCCGTAAAACGCGACCGTCGGGCGACTTCGAGATCACGCCATTCAGTCCATAAAGCCTCAAAAATTGGTTTTTCAAATTTAATTTTTAACCGTAGAGATTCAGGCGTTAACAGCTTTTCAGCGCGATCAGTCAAAGGATAAAATTTAGATAAGTCAGATAATTTCAACCAGATAATAGAATTAGAAAAATTATTATCAACAATAAGCTGATTGACTTTGATAGTATTTTTTACTTCAGATATAATATAACTACCATCATTTATATAATCAGTGTCAGGAGAAAAGAACATTAAATTTAAAAATAAATTTTTGTCAATAGAGTTATTAGAATCAATAATTCTAGATTTATCAATTTTTAATTGGCCTTCAGAGACTATAGTGAGCCATTCTAAATAAGTTAAGACAATATAGTATATTTGCTTAATTGACATATTATTACCCTGTTCAAAATAGATGAAAAACTAAAAAAATAACACTTTTTTTGAAATTTTAGAAATGGAAAAACAGTATATAAAAAAACAAAAATTTACTAATAGCGATCCAGACAGCGGCGGTGACTCGTTCAATGACCTTTAGCCTGGCGACGGTTTCTCTTTTTGGTAAGTCGGGCCAAGGTCGAGCCCTAAGCGCGTCTTAAAAGAAGAAAAACAATCTTTACCCTCAAAAAGCTCTGGCCATAACCAAAATTGTCAACCCTTTTCTGATTTTTTCTTTTGTTTCAGCGTTTTTTCCCGCCCGCCCCAGTTAGTTCGTCAGGACAGGCGACTTAAGGTCCGGATTCGCTCGAAAAATTAAAGCTCTAAGAAGTGGATAAATCCATTTTTTGTCTTAAAAAGGCCAAAAAATATTAAAACTCTAAGGGTTTTAGGATTTCCCCAGGTCGGCGTTGTGAACGCTTTAGCGAAAGAACTCCTTACGAACGCTCTCAAAAGAGGCCATGACGCGGTCTTCCGCCCTAAAACTAGGGAGTTGGCTTTTTTAAGGGCTTGAACTTCCGAATCCGGCGGAGCGGAGGCCAAATTCTGGGAGACGAAAAGGAGCGTTAGGCCTACGCCTAGAGTTCAATTTTTAATTTCCAGATATTATTTTTTTAGTGTAAATAATATATACAGTCATATTTACTAGTTATTGTACAGTTTTTATTATCATTAAAGTTATCATGATAATAAATTAAATTTAAAAAAAATTGATATGCTAGTCAGAAAATTACACAAAAAACTAAAATGTAGTTATGTCAATATATTCATATCAACATAGTAAGATAAAAAGGGCCAAACAATAATCTTTTCAAGTGTCTTTTTGAATAGAAAATATAAGCTTTTTAGTTTAACTTGTCAAGCTCAACGTTCAACTCCTAAAATCCCAAAAACTTTCATGACTCGCTCGTCACCCCGGAGTCATGAAAACAAATTTTTTAAAAAAATTTGTTTTCACGGTAAAAAAATTGATATGCTAGTCAGAAAATTACACAAAAAACTAAAATGTATTTATGTCAATATATTTATATCAACATAGTAAGATAAAAATGGCCAAATAATAATCTTTTCAAGTGTCTTTTTGAATAGAAAATATAAGCTTTTTTGTTTAACTTGTCAAGCTCAACGTTCAACTCCTAAAATCCCAAAAAACCCAAAAACTTTCATGACTCGCTCGTCACCCCGGAGTCATGAAAACAAATTTTTTCAAAAAATTTGTTTTCACGGTAACTGGCCATGGTCTTGTCGCCCCCCCCGCCTAATGAAACTGGGGGATCTTCGGTAGCTTTCGTCCCTATCTTGAAAAAATCCAAAATAGAATTTATTTTAAGCTCAGAGGCGGGAAAGAGCGCGATAATCTTTTGGAAGCAAATTCCGTACGGTAACTTGCGCCGCCATTTTCTCGCTTACCCCGACCAGTCGCGACTGACGAGCGCCGAACCAAAATGGCGCAGACGGCCGAAACCCTTGCCTAAGAGTCTGACTGAGCGCTCTTAAACCAGTCGGAGGTGAACAACCTTAAATAGTATATAGCCTGATGGACGCTGATTCACTGCGGTAACCATTATGACGCTTAAAAATGCCATTTTTTGTTAAAAAAATGGAAATGGTAGCTTTGTCATTTGATCAGAGCTAATCAGACCATTGGTAGAGTTGAAATAGGCTAACGTTACGTTTTTATTAGGTATTTTATTCGCAAGAGGCGTTGTGACATCTCTATTTTGGAAAATCCAAAACTCAGTTTCATATGAAAAATCCCTAAGACACCAAAAAGACCAAAAAACCGTTTTCCCCACGCCGCGTCTTAGGGACTTTAAAATTTCTGGCCGCTAAGAAGCGATCCTCGGCCCCAAACTTTTTTCGAATCTTTAAAAGTCCGCCACCGCCAAAAACTAAAAAAACGCGCCTAAGATCGCCCCTCGCCCCAAAAATCGTCAAAAATTCGAAAAAATAAATTTTTTCCCGTTAAAGCCTAAGCGCTTGATTATAGTCATATTTCGCCAAAAAAAAAAATTGTTAAAACGCACAAACAAATTTCTTACAATTAAATCTCCGCCAACTCGCTTGCTTTACCATTATATTTCGTTTAAATTATAAGCGATATTCATTTTATGAAGGGGAATTGTAATGTCTAAATTTATAGTTGTCGGTGGAGTCGCTGGCGGGGCCACGGTGGCCACGCGTTTAAGAAGGCTAAACGAGCGGGCCGAAATCGTTCTTTTTGAAAAAGGGGAGTATATCTCCTTTGGCAATTGCGGTTTGCCTTATTACATTGGCGGGGTCATCAGCGGCCGCGAAAAATTGATCCTCCAAACCCCAAAAGAGTTAGCCGACCGTTATAACGTCGACGTTAGGGTTAACTCCGAAGTCGTGGCCATTGACCGGGCCAACAAAAAAGTCACGGTTAAGGATCTGGCCAACCAAAAGGAATACGCGGAAAGTTACGACCAGCTTTTCCTGGCCCCGGGCGGCTCCCCTTTTCGGCCGCCCATCGCGGGCGGGGACTCCAAGCGCGTTTTTACTTTACGCGATATCCCCGACGCCGACCTGATTATTAACTATATCCGAGACCACAAACCCAAAAGCGTGGCCTTAGTGGGGGCTGGCTTTATTGGGGTCGAGCTAGCCGAAAATTTTCGAGCCTTAAATTTAGAAGTCAACCTCTTTCAGCTCTCCGACCAGGTTCTTCCCATCTTGGACCGGGAGATGGTTCCCGAGATTCACGGCCGTTTACGGCAAAATGGCGTTAACCTTTATCTAAATAACAGCGTGGAGGCCATCGCCGAGGGATCCGACGGGCGCTTGTCCTTAAAGCTAAAAAACGGAACTTTGGTCGCGGATTTCGTGGTTTTTTCCATTGGGGTGAGGGCCGAGAGTAAAATCGCTAAAGAGGCAGGGTTAGAAACCAACGAGCGAGGCGGGATAAAAGTCGACTCGCGGCAAAGGACCTCGGACGAAAATATCT
>JAIROO010000271.1 GCA_031257535.1 Deltaproteobacteria bacterium | reverse complement strand
CCAAACTGGAATACCTGAAGTTCATGTAGTTCAAAAATTCTGAGAACCGGCTTTTAACTTTTTTTTTCGAAATATAAAAGACGCCCTCGTAAACGCCCATTTTTTTAAGGGCTCGTTTATAACCAAAAGGGTTTCGCGACGCCAGATTGATTAATTTTGGCCATCTTAATTAACTGGGCCGGGTTTCGCTATGGGGATTAAAAGCTTCCCTTAAACCCTCGCCCAAAAGATTGTAACTTAAAACCGTAGTTAAGATGGCTAGCCCGGGATATAAGCTCAGCCACCAGGCCCGGGACAGGTGATCTTTGCCCTCGGTCAGCATCGCTCCCCAGGTCGGGGTGGGCGGTTGAACCCCTAAACCTAAAAAAGACAGAGAACTTTCCGTTAAGATGGCCCCGGCCACCCCTAAGGTCGCCGTGACTAGAACCGGCCCCATGGCGTTGGGCAAGAGGTGGCGCCAGATAATCCGAAAGGCTGAGGCGCCTTGGGCTCGGGCGGCTAAAACAAAGTCTCGGGTCATGAGGCTTAAAAACTCGGCCCTCACTAACCGGGCCACCCCCATCCAGCTGGTTAAGCCAATCACGACCATGACGTTCCAGATGGAGGGCTCTAAGATAGCGATGACGGCTAAGATCAAGAACATGCTGGGAAAACACAACATGAGGTCGCAAAAGCGCATGATGAGGCTATCTATGAGTCCGCCTCGATAACCGGCCACCGCTCCTAGGGCCAACCCAATCAGAGTGGCTAAACCCACGGCCACAAATCCTACCTTTAAACTAATCCGCGAGCCCCAAATAAGACGCGAGAGCACGTCCCGCCCCATGGAGTCGGTCCCTAAAGGGTGGTCGACGGTCCCGGGCGGTTTTAGACGGAGTTTGATGGTCATCTGGTCAGGGTCGTAGGGAGCTAAAACCGGAGCCAGCCAGGAGACCGCGAAAAGGGCTAAGACCACTAGCCCCCCGACAAAGGCCAAGCGATTGGCGATAATTTTTTTTATGGCGGCATTAAAAGTCACTATTTACGCTCCACAAGTTTTCGGGTCTTTTAACGAAAGGCCGCGTCTCGGACTCTGGGGTCGACCAGAGCGTAGCCTAAGTCGGCTAAAAGGTTACCAATTAAGGTTAAGACCGCCCCTAAAACCAGCCCGCCCATCACCACCGGGTAGTCGCGACTCATGACGGCCGCGTAAAAAAGCTGGCCTAAACCGGGAATGGCGTAAATAGACTCCATAATGACCGACCCGCCAATTAAGCCCGGGACCGAGAGCCCTAAAATAGTGATCACCGGGATGAGAGCGTTTCTTAAAGCGTGTTTCCAGACCACCACCCGCTCGGGCAAACCTTTGGCTCGAGCCGTGGTTAAAAAGTCCTGGCGGATGACTTCTAAGGCGTTGGAGCGTAAGTAGCGCGATAAGCCAGCCAGCCCCCCTAAAGAAGAGATAATTATGGGCATAACTAGATGTTGGGCCAGGTCAACTATCTTGCCCCAAGTACCGAGGTTGGGGAAATTTAAAGAGGTTAAGCCCGAGGTCGGCAGCCAGCCTAAGTGAACGCCAAAAAACCACATGCCGAGCAAGGCTAACCAAAAAGAGGGGGCGGCGAAACAGATAAAGACAAAAACCGTGCTCACCCGGTCAAAAACGCCGCCCGCTCGAAAAGCCGCCCATAAGCCTAAAGGGAGGGAAATGGCTAAGATGACGCCCATGGAGGCGATATTTAGAGCCAAGGTCACCGGTAGGCGCTCAAAGATCTTGTCTTTAACGAGGCGTCTGTCTGGGGAAAAGGAGCGGCCTAGATCCAAGCGGGCGAGGTTTTTAAGCCAGTTCCAGTACTGCAGGTGGAGGGGTTTATCTAAACCGTAGATCTCGCGTAAACGAATTTTAGCCTGTTGGCTAGCCTGGGGATTTAAGTTGGTGACCTGGTCCGTGGGATCGCCGGGGGCCAAACGCATTACCACGAAACTAACTATGGTTATGCCAATTAAGGCCGGAATCATAAGAAGAAGTCTTTTCAGGGCGTACTTGAGCATAGGGGGGGCCAAAAAAAATTTGCGCCAAAGGCTTGACAGATTTTAAAGCGTGTTTATTTTTTCCCTAGGATCGAGACGAAAGACTCAAATCCGAAGAGTTTTTAAGGATTTTTAAAAAGGCGCCTTTCATGGAGCCTATCTATTTATAAAGTGGAGGACGGAAAATGGCGTTTTTACCCTTTTTTGGTCGCAACATCGGGGTCCCGTTTTGGGAACTAGAAAAAATGCGCGGCCATATGGAAAACGTTTATAACGCTTTAGCTGGCGGGCTGAGTCAGTTTCGGAAAAATTATACAGGAGTTTTTCCGCTGGTCAATGTTTTAGAGGACGATCAAAACCTCTTCGTCGTCGCCGAACTCCCGGGGATCGCGGCCGACAAGTTGGAAATCGCGGTCAAAGGCGACACCTTGACCTTAAAGGGAGCCAAGACCCTGGATAAGGCCGAGGAAGGAGTCAACTACCACCGCCGGGAGCGGGAAGCCGGTAGTTTTAGCCGCTCATTGACTCTCCCCATTAAGATCAAAGCCGATGAAGTGGCCGCGGTCTTTAAAAACGGCGTTCTGACTATTACCCTACCCAAAGCCGCCGAGGCCAGGGCTCATCAGATTAAAGTTAACGCCGAATAATTGGCTTTGGCCACTTAAGGAGAAAAACCATGACCCAGACCAATACGTCGGAAATGAACCCCCGGGAGAAAAAGCTTTTGGACACTGGCTCAGCCGAGAGCACCTCAACCGTACCCCAGTTTAGTCCCCAGGTGGACATCTGGGAAAACGAAAAAGGCTTAACCGTGGTGGCCGATATGCCAGGAGTTTCGGCCGAGGGTTTAAACATCGACCTAAACGACAACGCTTTAACTATCCATGGCCACGTGACCTCGCCTCACGAAGACCGGAAGATTATAGCCCAAGAGTTTGAGGTGGGCGATTTTTATCGCCAGTTCAAACTGTCTGACGATATCGACAAAGAGGCCATTACCGCGGCCATTAAGGACGGGGTCTTAACCGTGACTTTACCCAAACAAGCCCCCGCCCAGCCGCGGAAAATAACCGTAGTCACAGCCTAAGTAAGTGAAATTATTTAGGATTTAACGTAAAACCGGCGAATTTTGGGGATCGCGAAATCGGTCCCCAAAGCCCGGTTATTTTTTATTGTCGTTATCGCTTACAATAACAATAACAATAACAATAACAACAACAACAACAACAACAACAACAACAATAATAATAATAATAACTATAAAAACTACTACTTATTCGTCTTCTTCTTTTCTTTGTCTTCCTTTTATCTTCCCCTTTTTTGATTTATTGGCGGCGGCCTCCTTCGGTGGTTGTCTAAAGGGGCGACAGAGGGTGGCTTTAGCGGTGGCCACGTTAGAGGTGGTCAGGGTGGCCATTAGACGGTTTAGGGGTGGTTAGGGGCCATTAAGAGCGGTTTTGGAAGCGGCGGTCAGTCGCCAAAAAGGTTTTACGATCTTTAACTCATTCTAAACGATCTAGATTATTGACCGCCCAGCGGATTTGGCGACAGATCCCGCGCAGTAAGTCGCACTCGCCCTTGGTCAGTTGCCCCCGGATAAAGATTTTTTTTATGTTCATTAGCCAGTGGCCAGGGTTATTTTCCGGGAGAAACCCAATTTTTAAAAGGGTCGACTCCAGATCGTCGTACATGTCGTTTAAGACCTTTTGGGAGGCGGCTTTAACGGGCGGCGGCGGGGCTGGCTCCCCACCCGCGGCCAAAAGGAGCTCATAGCCCATGATGAGAACGGATTGAGCGAGGTTTAAGGAGCTAGCTTTGGGGTTGTCGGTGGGGACGCGGACTATTTTGTGGCACAAATGGAGTTCAGCGGTCGTCAAGCCCATCCGCTCAGGGCCAAAGACCAAAGCCGTGGTCGGGGCCTTAGGGCCAATTAATAAGGGAGCGATTTGGCGCGGCGTGTAAAGAGGCCCGCGCCGGCTGCCGGCGCGGGCCGTGGTTCCCACCACTAACTCGTAAGGTTCTAAAGCCTCCCTTAAGGAGGCGAAGGTCCGGGCGCCCTTTAAGACGCTTTCCCCTTGCGGCGTGGCCATGGCCAGAGATAGCTCAGGGTTTACGGTTCGGGGGCGGACCACCAAAAGGTCGCCTAAGCCCATATTAGCGATAGCTCGAGCCGCTCCCCCCACGTTCTCGGGCATCTGGGGGCAGTTTAAGACCACGTCCAGGTGGCGGCGGCTAGCGACCGGGCTTAAAGCCGGGTCGCTTTGAGGTTTTTTGGGGCTAGACACGGGTCTTAGCGGGATTTAACCAAAGTCCAGGTCTCCTCGTAGAGACGGGATTTGTCGCCTAAATCCCTAAGATACTCCATCTTTTGTTTTAGCTGGTCCGAGGGATACATGCCGGGGTTATTTTTGTCCTCGTCAGGGATAAACGCCAAGGCCTTTTGGTTGGGGGTGGCGTAATTATTAAAGGAAGCCAGTTTAGCCGCGACCTCGGGTTCTAAGACGTAGTTTAAAAATTCGTGGGCGATGAGGACGTTTTTGGCGCCTTTGGGCACGACTAAAACGTCTAACCACTGCTCGCAGCCCTCCTCAGGGATAAGGTAGTGGATGTTTTCTTCTTCTTTTGAAGCCCGGATGGCTTCTCCGCTATAGACCTGGGCGAGGGAGGCCACTTGGCCAACGACCTTGGCTAACCCGCCGACTCCACTGTCAAAACCCATAAAGGTGGGTTTCTTCTTGGTTAAGGTCAAAAGATCTCCGGCCGCCTTAATCTGGTTTAGATCGGTCGTGTTCATCGAAAAGCCCAAGTATTTTAAGGCGCTGCCCAAAGCGTCGCGAGCCGTGTCAAAAAGGAGAAAATTGGTGGGGTTTTGGTCAGAAAACACGATCTTCCAAGAAGCGGGGGGGGCGGTTTCGGCCTTAGCCACGAGACCTGAAGTGCCCCATTGGTAAGGTATAGTATATTTATTATTAATATCAACTTCTAATTGAGTATAAATAGGCATTATATTGTTGATATTAGTTAGCAAATCTCGGTTTAAGGGTTGAATAAGGTTTAAGTTAATTAAAGTAGGGATGTAATAAGTGCTAGGGACGATGAGATCGTAAACTCCCTCCAAACCACTTTGGAGTTTCGCGATCATTTCCTCATTTGACTCGTAGTAATCCAGGCGGACTTTGACGTTATGAGTTTTTTCAAAATTGGAAATGATTTCTGGGTCAATATACTCAGACCAGATAAACAAGTTAAGCTGACGGGGTGAGTCAGCGGCCCAAACTTGGGGCGTTGTCCCCGGCCAAGCCACTAAAATGGCCCAAGCGAGGGCGGCGACCAAGAACGAGCGAATAATTTCCATCAAAATCTCCTTTTCGGCATTTTCACGAAAATGACGAGGAAAATAGGCCGCGGGCGACTTTTTTACCAGTTCGCTACGGCCAAAAAAGAGCGGATAGCGCCATTAGATTGAAAGGCCCTAAAAAAACGCCTAAATATTAGGTGATAGGCTTGGGGATTGCAACCAAAAACTAGGCCTAAATTCGCCTCATAAACCCTTTTGGCGGGATTTTTTCCCTCGGAAACGCTTCTGGCCCTCGCCCAAAACTTGGGGAAATAAATAAGCCACCTATAACTATATCTTAATTATTTTGCTAAAATTAGATATTATATATAGAAAAAATCACTTAAAGCTCTTAGGTAAGTTAGACCGGGCTTTTGGGGAGAATTTAATTAAAAATAGGTCCATGTAAAATTATTATCAAAAAAAGTTTGGCCACCCGAAAAAAGTTTAAGGGTGGCCAAGGGAGTCTAGACTAAAACTTTTAGACTAGGTTTTTTAGGGTTTACAACTTGGCAAAACGGTTTGGCCCCATTTTATAAGGGACATGGAGGTCCTAAAGTGAAGATTGACGACGCCAGGCGAGGCTTCCCAGCGGGTAATGGAGGGCGCGGTCACCTTTAAGACCTGGGCTAACTCCGGGATCGTCAAACCAGCTTGGTCTCTTAAATAGCGGATGTCAGACCCTTTAAGAGCCAGTAAGTTTAAGTCCAAAGGTGGGGTGGAGCTTAAGGTCGCGCCAGGGGCTGGCTTGGTCTTAGTTGGGGCTCTGGTGGCCGCGACTGGCTCGACTTTTTTGGCGGCTTTGGACTCCGGAACTGGCTCGACCTTTTTGACGGCTTTGGCCTTCGGAACTGGCTCGGCCTTTTTGGTGGTTTTGGTCGCCGGAACTGGCTCGGCCTTTTTGGCGGCAAGGTTAGCTTTTTTCGCGCCCTTAGCTTTGGCGGGCTTAAGGTCAACGTCTTCAACGTCGATCCCAAAGATGGCCTCCAGATCGCCGGTTAAGGCGTCTTCGCCAGCGGCTGAGCCGTCGACGTCGGCCGCGCCGGCCGCGAGTTCAGTGGGATCGACTCCCCTTAAAACGAAGATTAGGGCCGGTTCTTCGTCTAAGCGACTCCCGACCCCGTAAAAGACCGCGGCCGAGTGTTTGCAAAGACTGGCCCAGTCTGGACAGGAGCAGGTCCAAGACACTTCGTTCCTTAAGGGAAACATCCCCTTTTTAGGATCGGAGATAACTTCCATAACCTCGGGGGAGAGCCGCCCCATCAGAAGATCCATGACCGCCCCAATGGATCCAGCGCAGGCGGCCTTAATGGCTTCCCAGCGCTCTTTGGGTAGGGGTTTGACGGTGACGTCGACTTTGTAAAAAGAGCCGCCCGCCACCACGGCCTTGATCTTGCCGGGGAGAACCTCTAAATGGACGACCGAGCCGTTTCGGCAGTAGGTCCGACCCCGAGGCAGGCGGTTGTCGAAGTCGGCCATGCCCTCAAAGTGCTCGCACCAGCCTTTGCCCCAAAAGCTTTTGGCGATGGTTCGTCCTTGGGTGACTATGGGCTTAGCCTCGGGGTGGCCGCGCCCGTATTCATGGGGATCCACTTTGGGGCGCGGTGTATACCCGCCCCAGCCACCACCCCAGCCGCCGTATCTTTTTCTTCTAAACACGTTTAGTTTCTCCTTGTCTCGCCCAATTAGGGGTTTTTACAGTTCGCGGAAGTGGTCTTTCGCCTTAACGCCAAAAACGTCTTGACCATAAAGGCGCTTATGGGAATTAGAGAAAAAAATGAATTCTTTGGAAAAAATCTTCGTCCTTGGTTAAAAAAAGAGTCTGGTTTTTTTTGGCCTTTGTTCGGATCATTTTCTGGCCTTTTGTTCTGGCCTTTTGTTCTGGCCTTTTGTTCTAGCCTTTTGTTCTGGCTTTTCTTTTTGGCCTTTAGTTCCGGCCTTTTGTTTTAGCCTTTTGTTTTGGCCTTTTGATCTGGCTTTTTTTGACTCTTTCTTTAGTTACAGGACGGCTCGGTTTAGATCTAAGCTGACGGTCGCTAAAAGAGCCTCGTCGGAAAGATTGGTTAAATCCAGCTCTTGGTCGCGATTTTTGTTTAAGACGTCATTGGCGAGGTTCCTTTTGTCGGTTAACATCTGATCGACTTTTTCCTCTAAGGTTCCCATGGTCACGCATTTGTGGACAATGACGTTTTTCTTTTGGCCAATCCGATAAGCCCGGTCCGTGGCTTGATCCTCGACCGCTGGGTTCCACCAGCGGTCGAAGTGGATGACTTGGCCAGCGGCCGTTAAGTTTAGGCCCGTGCCGCCGGCTTTTAAAGACAAAATTAAGAAAGGTGGGCCGCCGTCGGCTTGAAAAGCCTCGACGATCTCCTGGCGCTCTTTAATCTTGGTTCCGCCATGCAAGACTAAGCCTGGTCGTTCAAAGACCGTGGTTAAGTGGTCGCGTAAAGGCGGAATGATCTCCCGGTATTGGGTAAAGACTAAAAGTCGGTCCTGACGTTCGGCCATTTCGCGACCTAGCTCGGCTAAGCGCGTAAACTTGCCGCTTTTGGCCGGGTCCCAGTCGTTGTCGCCGGTTAAGTGGGCGGGGTGGTTAATGACTTGTCGAAAGCGAGTTAAAAACTGTAGGACCAAGCCGCGGCGGGCGGCGTCGTTTTCTGGCTCGGTTTTTAATCTTTGGAGAGCGTCGTCTAAAGCGTTGACCACCTGGGCGTAAAGTTTGGCTTGGATCTCGGTTAAGTAACAGTGTAAAGGGGTTTCGATTTTGTCGGGCAGATCGTCGATAACCGTCCGGTCGGTCTTTAAACGCCTGAGGATATAGGGCGAGACCAGACGCCTTAAGGGGGCGTAAAGGTCAGACTCTTTATTTTTCTCTAAAGCGTTGATGGCTTTTTGAAATTTGGATAAAGAGCTTAAGAGGCCAGGGTTTAAAAAATCAAAGAGCGACCAGAGATCGGTTAAGCGGTTTTCAATGGGCGTGCCAGTTAAAGTCAGGCGGCTTTCGGCTTTTAGTTTTCTCACGGCTTTAGACTGGGCGGTGGTGGGGTTTTTAATGGCTTGAGCCTCGTCTAAGATAGCTAGACGAAAGTTTATTTTCTCAAAAAAGCTGATCCTTCTGGTTAGTAACCCGTAGCTAACGACCACCAGATCAAAGTCGCGCCTTAGTTCTTCCGGGTTATTCTCTAAGCGGGCCATCTTGTCGCCAGAGAGCTCCGAGGGGTGCCAGACGAGGGTCCTTAAGCTAGGGGCGAACCGCGCGGCTTCCAGTCGCCAGTTGGCCAGTAAGCTCGCTGGGCCCACCAAGATGGAGGGACCTAAGGCGGGTCGTCTTTTTAAGTCTAAAAGGAGTAAGGCTAAAACCTGAATAGTTTTGCCCAATCCCATGTCGTCGGCCAGACAGGCTCCGAGTCCTAAGCCGCTTAGTAAGGCCAGCCAAGCTAAGCCTTTTTGTTGATAAGGCCGTAAGACTCCTTTCAATTCTGGCGGCTGCTCGGCGTTGTCGGGGTTTCTTAAACTTTGAAGTATAGCGTTTAATTCTTCGCCCGCCCGGGGAACCACCCAAGGATCAGGCTCTAAGAGATCCTCTTTAGCTTTGGAGCCGCCAAAAGAGCCAGGCAAGCCCGCCAATAAGCGCATGGCGTTAACGAAATCCAAGCCTGTGGGGCCGTGAGACTCTTTTAAAGTTTGCCAGTGAGCTAAGGCCTCTTGGAGTTTGGCCCGATCCACTTCTAACCATTGGCCTTTAAATAAAACGAGTCTATCGTCGGGATCGCCGCTTAAGAGCTCGGCGATTTCCAGATGGCTAAGGTTAAGGTCGCCCACGGCTAATTGGACGTCCCAGTCTAGTAAGCTAGAAAGGCCCACCACTGGTTTTTTGTTGGCCCCAATGACCACGTCGACCCGGGCTTTGGGACGTTTAGCCCACCAGTTGGGGATTCGGCAGGTCAAGCCGCACTCCTCCAAAACCGGGATATCCATTAAAAAACGGTAAGCGCGACGGATGGTTAAGGCGATGGGCTGAAAAATAGTCTGGTTTTTAACTAGCTCATTGACCCAATTTAGTTTTTTAGCCGCCTCCCTCACTGGGGCCAAGAGACTTTGGAGGGCGGGCTGGTCCTTGGCCGCGGCGTAAAGTTTTAAGGCCCGGCCTAAAGGAAGATGGCGGTCCCGACCAGCCCCGGTTAAGGAGGCCACGTAAGTGACCATAAAAGCGAAGGGGCGAGCGTCGTCGGCCTTGTTTTCGGCGAGGTTAAATGTGACCCGGCCCACGCGGCGCCATAAGGGAGCGCGGCGATTTAAAAAAGCGCTTAAAGAGCCGGTCTGGTCGGCCTCAAAGAGGACTTCGCTAGCTTTGGCGGGCTCTTCGGCTAAAGCCGCGGTCGTAAACTCGACTAAGCTCCGCCAGATTGAGGTTAAAGCCTCTATCGACAGATACTCGCCGCCAGTTAAGGGAGGACTATTTTCGATTAAATCTAAAAGGTTCTCTTCCGACGGCGGAGTTAGATCGGCCGGGCTTAAATCTTCCGGCAGTCGACAAAGGCCAGCCACGAAGAGTTCGGCGAAAGCGCGGAAAAAACGAAGCGCGGGGTCAGGGTCAGGGTCGCGGAGGGCGGCTAAATTAAAGAGAATTTCTCGCCAGTCCCCCGGGACCTGGGGGAAGATTAGAGTAGCGTGGGGGGTCAGAATAATGGGATTTACGGCTTCCACTTAAGGCCTTACATAAAATAGAAGAATTAACTCCAGCTAAAGTTATTTGAAAAATACCTTATGGTGAAAAAAAATACAAGAGCTTTGAGGCTGATCCGTAAAATTACCAAAAGATTGTGGGGGAGGCAATTTTTTAGTCTCCGGGCGAGGGTTATGGCGGCTAGCCATAATTAATACTTAATTATAGTTTTTTGGCTTATTATATCCGTCGCTATGATCGTTATTATAGGGAGCTAACTTTTGACACCTTAGTAAAAACCACTTTTTAACTTTTAATGGCTTGTTAACACACAATGTATAGTGGTAGCTATACATTTATATTGGCGTTTATAGTAGAGCTATACGTCAAAAATTTCAAAACAGGGTTTTTACGAGACCATCACTTTTTAGGGCCTAAGTTTTTACTGGTAATTTAGCTACTTTTAGGGAATAAGAGGCTGATTTTTTGAAATCCCTAAAAATTATTAGTTGCGGCCAGGTCAATTTTGAAGTAGCCTAAAGTCGCAAGGCGTTTATTTTATGAGTTAAGTCAGGATTTTTTGGCCGAGGCTAAGCGTAGTCCGGCGAAAGGCGCGTCTTTTGTTTCAGAAATTAACTTTATTAGCCGCGGTTTGGCTTTTAACGCTTGGGGCCAGCGCCCTTTTCGCCGCCCCTAATCAAAATATTTACGTCGGTCGGGCCGAAAAGATAAGCGACGGGGACACGATCACCCTTTTAACTGAGGATTACGAGCGAATTCGGGTGCGTTTTTACGGGGTCGATAGCCCAGAAAAAAAACAACCGGCCGGGCCGGAGGCGACCTTAGCCTTAAAAAAACTCATCGAAGGCCAGACCATAACCGTGGAAGAGATGGATACGGATCGCTATAGCCGGATAGTGGGCCTGGTCCGAGTTAAGGGCCAGCTGGTCAACTTGACCTTGGTGAGAAATGGCTGGGCCTGGCTTTATCCCAATTACTGTAAGGTTAAGGACTTGTGCTCGGCTATGGCTCGAGCCGAGCGAGAAGCTAAAGCCCAAGGTTTAGGGCTCTGGCGAGAGCCAAACCCCATTCCCCCGTGGAGCTGGCGGAAAGGGGAGCGGTAATAAAGACTTAAGAGGGGACTTAAGACTTTTTTAGTTCTAAATTGTATTTTTTTTGGATTCTAATTATTGTTTTGTAAATTTTTTCGTCTTTTTAAACTAAAATGGCCATTAGTTAATACTCTTTATAAAGCCTGACTGAAGGCCTTTTTTGGGCGGCCTAAAAAAGCGGAACTAGTAACCCCGAATCTTTCATGTCCATTGCGGACCTTTAGGAACTTCACTTAAAGTTCAACGCGGACCTAGAGGCGGCTGGTTTTGAGCTTTTATCTAATACAATCAAAAAGTTTTCTGAAAAGCCTTAAGCTTGACCTTAAAAAATACCTTGATAGGCGTAAAGACGGGATACTCCCCGTTAAATGGAACGAAAGGCGCGTCTTCCAGCCAAATAATCAGTCAAAAAACCTATTCTTATGATTCATCGCTTGGATCGGCCGCTTACCGTCAAGTCAGAAAAACGCTAAAGCGGCCGCGAATCGTTTGGTGGTATAACTACCTTATCTTTCCCCTTGTTCCAGCTCTTTGGCCCTGACCAACTCATCTTTATGGCTGAATTGACGCTTCCCGCCTTGAGATCCGACTTTTGGTTTTCGCTAAAAAAAGGGGAAATTTAAGGGTTAGGGGTTTTTTGGCTAAAGGGCGGCCTTGGGGGCCAATCGACGGAGGTTAAGTTTTAGTAAAAAATTTCTTGATTTGGCGAGCGGTTTTAGCTATTATCGCTAGTTACCTATTGGCGGCTCTCTTTAGGGCGACGATATTTACTGGCGGCGACATAGGCTAATTTTGTTATTTTGAGCCGCTTGATTTTAGGAGCGATTATGGACGTCATTTCTCAGCTCGACGCGGAACAGACGCGCGTGGATCTGCCTCCCTTTCGACCCGGCGACACGGTGGCCGTGCACGTGAGGATTAAGGAAGGCGACAAAGAGCGGATCCAGATCTTCAAGGGCGTGGTCATCCGGCGGCGCAAAGGAGCGATGGACGCCTCTTTTACGGTCCGCAAAATATCTTACGGGGTTGGGGTGGAGCGCATTTTTCCCAGCCACTCCCCCATTATCGATAAGGTAGTTTTGATCACCGAAGGCCGAGTTCGCCGCTCGCGTCTTTATTATTTGAGGAAGCTTAGAGGCAAAGCGGCTAAGGTTAAGGCCAAGAGTCAGTTTTATAAGTAAGCGACCTTAATTTTTAGGCTAAGGATACCAAAATGGTGAGCCTAAAATCCAAAGAGTCTAAGGCCGTCAGAGCCCCCAAAGCTCGCGACGGCCATTTTTTGGCCTTGGCTCAGAGATTGGCGGCTTTTGACGCTAAGTGGAATTCGCGGCCTTTATGCGGCCTAGACGAGGCTGGTCGAGGTCCTTTAGCCGGGCCAGTGGTGGCCGCGGCCGTGATTTTAGATCCCAATGAGCCGATGGTCGGAGTTTATGACTCCAAAAAACTTATAGCCCAAAAGCGCGAAGAAGCCTACGATCTAATAATGGTTAAAGCCTTAGACGTGGCCGTGGCCTTAAAATCGCCCCAAGACGTTGATAAGTATAATCCTTTGGTGGCTTCTTTAATGGCTATGGCCGAGGCCTTCGCCGCTTTAAAGGTCAAGCCGGCCTTGGCTTTGATCGATGGCCCTCAGACCATACCCCTGCCCTGCCAGGTCATCGCCACGCCTAAAGGCGATAGCCTTTCTTTAGCCATCGCCGCGGCGTCCATCGTGGCCAAAGTCACCCGCGACCGCTTGATGTTGGAAGAGAGTCAAAAATACCCTCAATACGGTTTTGAGCGCCACTTTGGTTATGGGACACGGGCTCATATGACCGCTTTGGCCACTTACGGACCCTCGCCCATCCACCGCTTAACTTACCGGGGCGTTCGACCTAAGGAACCTGGTCTTTTTGATGACTTCTGAATCTCTAGCTCAGGGGCTGTACCTTTTAGCGAGTCCAATTGGTCACTTAGGCGATCTGAGCCCTAGGCTGAAAGCGGTTTTGGCCGACTGTGACTTAGTGGCGGCCGAGGACACCCGCCGCTCCCTAAAACTTCTAAACCATTTAGACCTAAAAAAGCCCTTGATCTCCTATCGAGAGCAAAACCACGCGGTCGCCTGGCCCAAGATAGAAAACGTTCTGGCTCAAGACGGCCGGGTCGCCCTCTTGTCCGACGCTGGGGCTCCCACCTTAGCCGATCCCGGGGTTTTGTTAGTCCAAGCGGCCAGGGCTAAGGGCTATAAGATCTGGCCTATTCCCGGACCCTCGGCCGTGGTGACGGCTTTAATGGCCTCGGGTTTTTGGGCTGAGCGCTTTATTTTTGGCGGTTTTTTGCCAGTAAAATCAGCGGAAAGAGTGGCTATCGTCAAAAAACTAGACGACGTGGGCTTGTGCGTGGTTTATTTTGAGACCCCTCACCGGTTACTGGCCTCTTTAAAGGATCTGGCTAAGACTTTAGGCCCCAGGTCCGCTTTATTGGCTCGGGAGATGACTAAGGTCCATGAAGAGTACTTATTTGGCGAGCTGCCAGAATTGTTGGCCAACGTTAAGGCCAAACCTCGCCAAGGGGAGATAACTCTAGTGATTGGCCCGAAAGCTAAAGAGCCAAAGCCAGAGCTAGACTGGGAGCCAGCCGTGGCCGATGTTTTGGAGGGAGGCGACGAAATGTGGGCCTTAAAGGGCCTGGCCACGGAACTGGCCGCGATGACTAAAAAACCCAAAAAAGATATTTACGCCCGGCTCTTAAAGATGTCTAATACTAAACTGTTCGACTGAGTCGATTGAATAAGTTTATTTGGCTTTAGATGATTTTGAGATCCAGGTTTTTTAGCTAAATAAGCTTTATTTTAATTAAGTAAGCTTAATTATTAAAAGGCTCTTAGCTTAAGTCATTATGATTTTTGGCCTTTTAATTAATAGTTAGTTTTTAAAAAGGTTAGTAAAGTTTTTTTTAAAAAAACGCTAAAATAGTAAATACCCTCCCTTTTATTATCGCCCAAAAGCTAAAACAACCTATGAGGGCGATTACTTAATGATGAAATAGACTTATAAAAGTCTGATAAGAAGGATCGCGACATGACTTTCGCCAGCGTTGAGGAGGCTATAGCCGATATCAGGGTGGGCCGGGCGGTTATTTTAGTTGACGACGAGAACCGGGAAAACGAGGGCGACTTAACCATAGCCGCCGTCCATACCAGCCCAGAGATCATAAATTTTATGGTGACCCACTGCCGGGGTCTCATCTGTTTAGCCTTAACCGCGGAAAAGAGCGACGCCTTGGGTCTCTCCCTTATGACCCAGAATAACCGCTCGTCTTTTGGCACGGCCTTTACCATTTCCATTGAGGCGAGGGTGGGGGTGACCACTGGTATCTCGGCGGCCGACCGAGCCACGACTATTTTAGCCGCCGTCAAACCCGGAGCTGGTCCCCAGGATCTCGTCTCTCCTGGCCATATTTTTCCCATCAGGGCCAGGCCAGGCGGCGTTTTGGTCCGCACTGGCCAGACCGAGGGCTCGGTCGATCTGGCTAGGTTAGCCGGTTTAGAGCCGGCCGGGGTTATCTGCGAGATTCTAAAACCAGACGGGACCATGGCCCGGCGGCCGGACCTGGAGATCTTCGCTAAAGAGCATGGCCTAAAAATCGTGAGCGTCGCCGATCTCGTGGCTTATCGCTTAAAGCACGAAAAGTTAGTGGAGTTGGTGGCCAAAACCGTCTTGCCCACGGATCTCGCGGTTTTTGATCTTTACGCTTATCGGGCCACCGTGGACGGGACCGAGTATCTGGCCTTAACCTTAGGCGATATTAAAAGCTCAGAGCCAGTCCTGACTCGGGTCCACTCTCAGTGCTTAACCGGCGACGCCTTAGGCTCAAGGCGCTGCGATTGCGGGGAGCAGTTAAACGAGTCCTTAAAAAAAATCGCCGAAGCCCAAAGAGGGGTGTTGCTTTACGTGCCGCAAGAGGGTCGGGGCATTGGCTTAGTTAATAAAATCAAAGCCTACGCCTTACAAGACCAGGGTCTAGACACGGTGGAGGCCAATTTAGCCTTAGGTTTCGTCGACGATTTGCGGGATTATGGCTTAGGGGCCCAGATTTTAAGGGATTTAGGGGTGGCCAAGATGCGCCTTATGACCAATAATCCGGCTAAAATGGTCGCTCTAGAAGGTTATGGGCTAGAAGTAGTGGAGCGGATTCCCTTAATCGCCCCGCCCCGCCCGGAAAACCTGCGTTATCTGGAAACTAAATGTCGCCGCATGGGGCACATCTTAGATGCGACCAAAACCAAAGCCTAAAATGGTTTTTTAGCCATAAATCGCGCGCGAAAAAACTACAAA
Source organism: Deltaproteobacteria bacterium (assembly GCA_031257535.1). Taxonomy (GTDB): domain Bacteria; phylum Desulfobacterota; class Desulfarculia; order Adiutricales; family Adiutricaceae; genus JAIROO01. Next base: position 3,680 of record JAIROO010000271.1, on the reverse strand, counting down.
AAAGGCCAAAAAGAGATTATGCTCAAAATTATTGAGGGTCAGTTAACGGCCCAGAACTTAAAGGCGGCTATTATAGTTAGCCGATTTAACGCTTTTATCACCGAAAGGCTTTTAGAAGGGGCCAAAGACGCTTTTTTCCGGCATGGCGGGGACGAGGCTAATTTGACCGTCATTCGCGCCCCCGGGGCCTTTGAGCTACCCTTAGTCGCCCAAACGGCTTTGAAGACCGGCCATTATGAGGCTTTAGTGGCTTTAGGGGCGGTCATTCGCGGCCAGACCCCCCATTTTGAGTACGTGGCCGCGGAAGTGACTAAAGGTCTGGCCCAAGCCTCTTTAAACTCTGGCCTACCCATCAGTTTTGGGGTCTTAACCTGCGACACCATCGAGCAAGCCGTGGACCGGGCCGGAGCCAAAAGCGGCAACAAGGGCTTTGAGGCCATGGTCACGGCCTTGGAGATGGTCGGTCTTTTGAGGCTGGTCGCTGGAGCCTAATAATTTGTCGAAATCCAAGGCTAAGGTCGACCAGCGCTTACGCTTGTCGCGGGAGATCGCTTTACAGCTATTGTTTCAATTGGAAGCCAATCAGTTGAGCCCGGCCGAGTCGGTGAGTTTTTATTTAAAAAGTTTTGATCCAGAAAAAGACCAGGAAAACGGCTTAGGCTTAACCGCCAAGACCTTCGCCGATTCTTGGCCGCGAGCCAGAACTCTTTTTATGGGGGCGGCCGAGCGTTTATCCGAGCTGGACGCGGCCATTGAAAAAGCCGCCGACAACTGGCGTTTAGACCGGATGTCGCAGGTGGATTTAGCCTTAATTCGCTTGGCCTATTACGAGATGCGGTACCGGGCGGACATTCCTCCTTTAGCCAGCCTAAACGAGGTCTTGGAAATCGCCAAGAATTACGGGGACGCCGATTCCACGGCCTTCATTAATGGGGTCTTGAATCGTCTACTAAACGAGCTGCCGGAAAAGGACTCATGACCCAAGTAAAAAGTTGTAGCCGGGTCCGGGCTTTAGGACTATTTTTTTTGCTGGGCCTTGTTTTAACCAGCTGTGGCTATAACTTAGGCCCAGTCCCCCACCGGTTGTCTGGACCTTTGACCTTAGCCGTGCCCGTGGCCGACAATCGCAGTCGTTACGGCCACTTAGGCCCGGATCTGACTCGGGCCGTTATTTCGCGTTTGTCGGGGACGCCTGGTCTGGTTATTGACCAGACCGCGGCCAACGCCACTTTGAAGATGGCCATTGAGCGGGTGGTGGTCGGCGGCGGTTCCTGGGATATTATCCGGACCCATGACGACGAGACTCCCGAGGCTTCGGCCAGCCGAGACGTTTTTGTGACCGTTGACGTGACCTTTATCCGACCCGGACCGGATCCTACTGGGCCGCCCTTAGTCAATCGAGCCAAGTTTTCCGCTAACCGAACCTATTTAGTCGGGCGGGTCCAGGGGCAGGTCGAAACCCAGGAAGTCGAGGCCTTAGCTTGGATCATGGGCGATCTGGCCGAAAAAATTGGGTTGGCCATGTTTAACGAGTTTTAGGCGATGGACAGGTGGACGCCCGCGCGACTTTGGGAAAAAGAAGGGTTGGGCGCCAAATGCCTTTTGTGCGCGTTTCAGTGTCGGTTAAACGGTAACCACAAGGGGCGTTGTGGGGTCCGGGCCTTTTCAGAGGGGCGAGTCTGGACCTTAAACTATGGTTATACTGGGGCCATCGCCACGGATCCAGTGGAGAAAAAGCCCTTTTATCACTTCTGGCCAGGGACAAAAACCTTTTCCATTGGCGCGCCGGGCTGTAACTTTACCTGCTTAGGCTGCCAGAACCACGGGTTGAGCCAGGTCGAGGCTAACTGGCCAGGCCTTAGTCGGAGTTCCCCCAATCTGGCCGAGGCTTTAGTTAAGGCGGCTTTAGAAGAGGGGGCGAGTTCCTTGGCTTTCACCTATAGCGAGCCCACGGTTTTTTACGAATACGCCCAAGATCTAACTGAGCGCGGCTCTGAGCGGGGACTGTCCTCTTTGTGGGTCACCAATGGCTATTTTACCCAAGAAACTTTACGCCGCTTAGACAAGGTGGTGGCCTTTAACGTCGATCTCAAGAGCTTTTCCGAGGCTTTTTATCGAAAGGTGACGGGAGGCGGCTTAAAACCTGTCTTAGAGACCTTGGCCCGGATTGTGGAAAATAACCAGTGGTTGGAAGTCACGACCCTTTTGATTCCAGACTTAAACGACTCAGAAGCTGAGCTAATGGCCTTAACTAAGTGGCTGGCCAGCTTAAGCGTCGACATACCGTGGCACGTCAGTCGTTTTAGCCCCCGCTACAAACAAATGGATAAGAGTTCTACGCCGATCTCGACCTTGGAAAAAGCCAAAGACATTGGTCGGGCCAATGGCCTTAAGCACGTTTACCTGGGAAACGCTTCGGGGCTAGGCTACGGCGACACCCTCTGCCCGAACTGCGCGAAAACGGTTATCCGACGGAGCGGCTTTTTGGTCGACGAGTATCTTTTAGGCCCCAACGGGCGGTGTCCCGCTTGTGGCTCTTTGGTCGCGGGTAGGTGGAGGTCTTAAGATTAGCGATTCTAATCTTGAGTTTCGATCTTAAATGGGTTTTGAGGCTAAGAAGAAAACAATTTGATTAAAAAAATGGTAATTGGTTAATTTGAGCTGGACTCGCGTTTATCGTTACCTACTATAGCCAGGCGCCTAGCCAATTTTTAGAAAAAAATAAGCTCTAAATGTAAATTAAGTCCTAAATTTCTATAGTTATCCGGTTGATTATTTTTTGCCCACCCGTTGACTCTCCCCTCTAGCGAAACAAAAGATATAGTAGCGAGGGACGGTTAAAACCAGAATTGTCGCCAATATAAATTTTTCCTATTGACTTTGTTTCGCGAGAAAGCGCCTCGTTTCCACGGCGGCAAGGTCGCTTGTTTTGACATTTTAAGCGCGTGGATCTACCATATAAGCTTATATATAATTAGATTAACACCATATATTGAGTATCAACGCTCCTTAAAAAATTTTAAAAGGAGGTTTTTCCAAAACCGCGTCATTAGACGACAATAAACTATTTTAAACGTCTTTAGGGTTAAAAAAAGTGTTTTCTGGCCGCGTTTTGCCGCTTTTAGTCTAATAGCCTTAAAATTCCTGACCTTTTTTTTAGCTGGCCAAACGCTCTCTTCAGAGGAGCTTCTAAACTGGTCTTTTGATTGGCTAAATTATCCCAGGAACTCCGCCTCGCGTAATAGCCCTTAATTTATCGAATAAGTTTTAACCTTAAAAGGAATATCGCCGCCGAAATGGTCGTTAAGCGAAATGCCAAGGTAGTCTTCGCCTGGTTTTAAGCCTATTTATAGACGAGGCCAACGTTTGACCTTTTTTGGGCGTCCCACGCTTAAAAGACGTTTTCGTCGGCTGATAGGATGTCAAGGCGCGGCTTTTTCGGTAACGAAGCGTCTTTCTCCACTTACCGGCGTGGTTAAAGACGATTTTCTTAAACTTTTTTTGATCTTTAAAGTTCGAGTAGCTTTTTGGTCCCCAGGGTTTTTGCCCCTAAGCGACCTGTTGCGCTGGACCAAGCCCGGTTGTTTACGCCTGTTTAAGCCTGGAGAAAGGTCCAAAACTTAGCGACCTAAAGGGGAATAGAAGTCAAAAATAGGCCAAAAAAACTTTACGCCTTTCTA
>JAIROO010000220.1 GCA_031257535.1 Deltaproteobacteria bacterium | reverse complement strand
TCTGGGCGCGCAAGGGCCAGCGGTATTAAATTGTTTAATGGATTTAGCTTCCACGAGTTCCTCTATAATATATCGCCTTAGTTTGTTTTAATTGAAAGCCATGGAGTCAACTAACAAATTCCGTTACAAGGAGGTAATATGGGTCTTTTTGGAAAAATCCATGTAGATTTTTAACTGGAAAATCTCAAGAATTCAATGCGATTTTGGCGTACCAAAAAAACCGGAAAATACCAAGCCCTAAGACCAGGTATTATTTCCGTTCCAAACCGTATTGACGTAAGCTCCTGAAAGAATTAGGCTTAAGCGATGATGATTTCGTGACCACGTAAAGAGGCTAACCTTGAGGTTTTAAGAAATGTTAAGGTTTAAAAATCCTGGGAATTTAGGTTCTAAAAAAGAAAGCCGCCTATTTCCGCTCTAAGGGGCCAGCCTTAGGCCCCGTCTCCATCCCTAACCCCAAAAAACTCCGAGAAAAAGGAGCCTTTCCCCCTAAAAAGTCTTTCGCTACGGCTGTTGGTCACGATTTACCGTAGCTTTAAGCCCTAAACCTCTCCCGCTCTCCCCCAAAATTTTTTTGTTAGTTTGGCCAAGTCAAAGGCCGCTAAACTTAAGTGGCTATTATGTCAAATACGGCATAACTATTTGATTATATTCAATTTTTTTTGACAAGTTTCATTTTTCGGCCTATACTTGGCTTTAAAAATCCGTCAAAATATTGTCCGTCGAACAAGTAAACTTTCGGGGCCAAACTAATCTTGGTCGGAGGTTTTGGAATGAGTTAATATTTAGATTATAAAGTTTTTTTAGTTAAATTTTATTTCGTTGCTTAATACGATATATGTCTTTTTTAACATAAAAAATAATTTTTTAAAAATATTTATTGACAAAAAAAATTTTTTATTCTAATCTTTCCTCATGGTCACATTTTTTTAGGGTCCGTCAAACCGCCAAGGTTTTATTGATGACCCTTTTTGGGAGGAACACATGGTCAAAATTCTGCGCGTTAACATGGCGACCCAAGAGTGCGTCTTTGAGGATCCGCCGGCCCCTTACGCGGGTATGGGCGGTCGAGGGCTGACTTCTTTGATCGTTAATAAAGAGGTTAAGCCAACCTGCTCGCCGTTAGGGCCCCATAACAAACTCATCTTCGCCCCTGGCTTACTAGGGGGCACGGCTTGCGCTAACGCCAATCGCATAAGCGTGGGTTGTAAAAGTCCTTTAACTGGCGGAATCAAGGAAGCCAATAGCGGGGGTCAAGCTGGCGGGCATCTGGCCAAAATGGGGATCCACGCCATTATTGTCGAGAACATCGCCCCGGCCGGGCAATGGTATCAACTGGAGCTGACCCCAGACACGGCTAAGCTGGTCCCCGCGACCGTAGCTGGCCTTAATAACTACGACGCCGTGGCTAAGCTGGTGGAGACTTACGGCCCAAAATGTAGTTACGTCTCCATCGGTCGAGCCGGCGAGTTTAAGTTAACCGCCGCTTCCATCGCTTTTACCGACCGGGAGTTAAGGCCCACCCGGCACGCTGGTCGCGGGGGAGTCGGGGCGGTTATGGGGTCTAAGGGTTTAAAAGCCATTATTATCGACCCCAAAGACGCTAAGGGCGCGCCTATCGTCGAAAAAGAAGCCTTCTCGGAAGCTTCTAAGCGGTTCACCAAGGCCCTCACCACCCACCCGGTGACTAGCCAAGGACTGCCTTTATACGGGACCGCGGTTTTAGTCAATATATTGCACGAGGCTGGCGGTTTGCCGACCTTCAACTTCTCGCAAGGCCGTTTTGACGACCACGAAGCCGTGTCGGGGGAGACTTTAAACCAGTTAACCAAGGAAAGAGGCGGCGAGGGCGTGGTCTCCCACGGTTGTATGACCGGCTGCGTCATGCGCTGTAGCGGGATCTTCCCGGACAAAAACGGCAAGTTTATGGGCAAATGGCCTGAGTACGAGACCTTATGGGCGTTTGGCCCCAACTCGGGCGTTAACGACGTCGAAATGATCGTCCGCTACGACACTATCTGCGACGACGTGGGCGTGGACACCATTGACGTGGGAGCCGCCTTGGCCGTTTTAATGGACGGTGGTCTCTTAGAGTTTGGGGACGCGGCTGGGGCTTTAAAGATTATGGAGCAGATCAGCGAGGGCACGGCTTTGGGTCGGGTCATCGGCTGCGGGGCGGCCACGGCTGGTCGAGTCTATGGCGTAAGGCGCGTGCCGCAGGTTAAGGGTCAGAGTCTGCCGGCTTACGATCCCCGGGCCGTTAAAGGCCAAGGAGTCACCTACGCCACCACGCCCATGGGAGCCGACCACACGGCGGGTTACGCGGTTACGGCCAACATCTTAAGCGTTGGCGGCACGGTCGACCCGCTGTCCACGGCTGGCCAGGTGGAGCTATCTAGAAACCTCCAGATCGCCACGGCCGCGGTCGACACTTGCGGGCTGTGCCTGTTTGTGGCTTTCGCGGTCTTAGACATTCCTGACGCGCTGGTCGCCATCGTGGACATGCTAAACGCCCGCTATGGCTTAACCTTAACCGTCAACGACGTGCCCGGAGTAGGCAAAGCCGTTTTAGAGGCGGAAATCGACTTTAACCGGCGGGCTGGCCTGACCTCGGCCGCCGACCGCTTACCAGACTTCTTCCTTGACGAACCCTGCCCCCCGCACAATAAGGTCTTTGACGTGACTGACGAGGAACTTGATAGCGTCTTAAAGTGGTAAACCCTTTCCGACCCCATAGGTAAAAGAGGTCGCGCGCTTAAAGTCCGAAAAAAACAAGGGTTTTTAAAGCCTATATTAGACTTTTTAAACCCTTTTTAATTTTTTAAGCTTTTTAAATTTTTTAAGCGTTTTAAATCTTTTAAAACTTCAAAATATTTTAAATAGTTTACGCCTTTTAAACATTTTATAAATTTTGGGCAAGCTTTAAAAGCTGGTCCGTCTTTTTAATCGGTCGCGAAGACCTCTTCGCCAGTCCGCTCAAATCCGTAACCCCCTAAAGCTTTAGCTTCTTTTATAAATTGGGGCCCGCGGATTATGTCTAAAAGAGCCACGATCTTGGGGTCTTCGATAAACTTGGCTAAAATCGCCAAATCATACTCTTCTTGACCGATGGGGATAAAGTCCAGATTCAAGGCCAAAGCCGCGGCCAAGATCCCCAAGCCAACGTCGGCGCGGCCGCCTAAAACGGCCGCGGCCACGTTTAAATGGGTAAACTCCTCGTCGTCGTACCCTTTGAGCTGGTCAGGGTTAAGGCCTAATTTTTTCAACTCATAATCAAAAAGAACCCGCGTGCCGCTGCCTTTTTGCCGGTTGACCATGGTCACGTCGGCGCGGGCTAGATCGGTTAAAGTCTGAATCTTTTTCGGGTTGCCTTTTAAGACCATTAAACCCTGCTCCCTTTGGACTAGACGAATCACGCGGGTCGGTTGGCCTTTTAAGCGCTCGCTCACGGCTTTTTGGTTATAAATCCCATCCTCGCCCAAAAGGTGACAGCCCGCCACATGGGTTAAACCTTTAGCTAAGGCCAACAAACCGCCTAAAGAGCCCACGTGGGCCGAGGCCAAGCTATAGTTTGAGCGCCTTTGCCGCAGAAGGCCATCTAAAAGGGCCAGGGCGTTGTCGTGACTGCCAATGGCTAAAATGGCCCCGTTAATGTCTTCTAAGGGCCTTAATAACTCAGCTCGCGCCAGATGGTCGGCCGACAAACCCTCGGACTCGGCCGGAATCCGGATCATAGCGTCGGCTCTGGCCAAACTTGAGACCACCCCCGCTCCTCGCGGCAGAGGCGCGGCCACTAAATTTGAGCCAACTAAGCCTAAACGAACCCTAATAAACTCGACCAACCCCGGACGCGAGGGCAGATCCTGAAAAAGCTTAACGTTAACCGTGGGTCTTTGACTAGGACTTTGATTTCGCCAGCTTCTAATTAAAGGCTCGCCCAAAAGCTCAAAGGCCAAGACCGCCGAGACTGGGTAACCGGGCAAACCTAAAACGGGTTTACCGTCAATTAAGCCCCCAAAAGCGGGTTTACCGGGCATGGCTTTTAACCCATGAAAAAAAAGCTCCCCGCTCTCGACTAAAATCCCGGGCCAAAAGTCTTTAGCCCCGGCCGAGGATCCGGCGGAGGTAATGATTAGGTCAAATGGCTCTAAGGCGGCTTTCCGTAAAGTCGCGGTTAGTAACTTAGGGTCGTCGGGGACAATGGGCCAGACCTCCAAATGGCCGCCAAGCTTTTCCACGAGGGCTTTAATCATTAAGGAGTTAAACTCCGGCAGCTTGACCCCAGTTTGCAGCTCTTTTTGGCTAATAGAGCCTAAGGGGGCCATCTCCGAGCCAGAGGGAATAAAAAGCGCTAAAGGGGCCGTAAAAACCAGGGGCTCTAAAACCCCAGCCGCGGCCAAAGCTCCCAGCTCGTAAGGCCCGATCTCGGCCCCAACTGGCAAAACGATTTCCGTGGCGACTAGATCCTCCCCGATCTTGCGGACGTCCCGGAAGGGGTAGACGGCTTCCTCAATAGTGACCTCATTAGGGCCAGGGATAAGGTTTTCAACTTGAACGACCGCGTTAGTCCCTTCGGGCATGGGGTGGCCGGTGTTGACCCAGAAAGCCTTCTGGCCCAGGGGCAATTTTTTGGGATTATTTAAAGAGGCCCCAAAGGTGTCCTCGGCCCAGACCGCCACCCCATCCATGGCCGCCCCGGCGTAGGCTGGCGACGAGACTATAGCCACGGCTGGCTCGGCTAAAACTCGACCTAAACATTGGGCTAAAGGGACTCTTTCGCGACCTAAAGGCGAAGGAATAGCTAAAAAAGCGGCTAAAGCTTTTTCAATGGTCGACAGGTTTAAGTAGACTTTACGCTCGAACAAGGTTATCCGCCTTTTTGTCTTTATGGCTTATTTAACCAAGGTTAAAAATAATCATTTAATTTATTTTTTTATAAAAAAAATATCGTTTAATGCTTTTTTACTTTATAAAATATCGCTTAAGGATTTTTTACTTTATAAAATATTGCTTAAGGCTTTTTTACTTTATAAAAGATCGCTTAAGGCATTTTTACTTTATAAAAAATCGCTTAAGTATTTTTAACTTAAAAAAAATATCGTTTAAGCTTTTATTAACTTATCGCAAAAAAACATACGTAAAAAGACCAGCCAAAAGCTTACAAAAGCCGTATTTCCGCCAGTTCCCCCAAGGCTAAGCCTTCGCTTTCGTCAGGACAGATGGCCAAAGCGTCGGCCCCGACCAAGGGCGTAATGAGGCCGCTTTTACCTAAAATAGGGCGCGCCCACAAATCGCCTTCGCGGTTTTCCAGTTTGACCCGAAAATAATCCCGGCGGCCTTTAGCCGAAGGACAGGGTCGACTTAACCGGGCCTTGATCCCGCCGCCCCAAGTGGGCGCGACGACTCCTAGAAGGCCGTGGATTAAGGCTTTCAGAAAAATCTCGGCCGTAACTAAGGCCCCCGCCGGATGACCAGGCAGACCCAATAGAGCTTTGGGGCCACTTTTAGCCAAGATAAAGGGTTTACCCGGGCTAATGGCCGCTCCATGGACTAAAATCTCGGCCAGGGCGACCGAGGCTAAGGCTTTTAAGGTAAAATCTTTTTGCCCCGCCGAGGTACCGCCGCTCACGACCACGACCTCGGACTCGGCGGCGGCTTTTTGGGTTAAAGCGCTTAAAGCGGCCAAGTCGTCTTGGATTAAGCCATAAAATTTAGCCGTCCCCCCGGCGGCCGTAGCCAAGGCCATAACGGCCAAAGAGTTCGCGTCGCGGATCTGACCTAACGCTAACTCCGCCTCCCACGAGCGCACCTCGTCGCCAGTGGCGATGACCGCGACTTTGGGTTGAGCCCTCACCACGACGTTAGTCTGACCAAAGGCGGCGAGTAAGGCGATCTCCTGCGGCCGGATTACCTGGCCCTTTGGGATTAGCTCTTGCCCTATAAAGGCGTCCTCGTCGGCTAAAATAACGTTTTCCCCTGGAGCCAAGGGTTTAACTAGCTCCACGACCTCCGTTAGGTCGCTCCTTGCGTACTCCAGCATGACCACGGCGTCCGCTCCGGCCGGCAAAACGCCCCCGGTCCAAACTCGGACGGTTTGGCCAGCTTCTATGGTTAAAGACGGAGCCAGGCCCATGGGAATTTCGCCAATTAAGGTTAAAGCGGCCGGCAAACCCTCCCCCGCTCCGAAAACGTCCCGGGCTCGGACCGCGAAACCGTCGACCGTGGACCGCGAAAAACCCGGTAACGCGGCTGGGGCCAAAAAAGTCTCGGCTAAAACTCGACCTAAAGCCAAATCCAAAGGAACTCGTTCCGCTGGTAAAGGCGAGAAAGATTTAATGATTTCTAAAATCTGGTCCACGGAACGCAAGGTTAAAAACTGAGTCATTGACGACCTTTTTTTTTAATTTATAAAAGGGCCACATAAGGGATTTTTCCGGCTAAAACGCCGGTCGATTTTAGGGCGTTAGGCGTGGACTTACTATAGACTATTACTTTCGGAAGTTTCAAATCCATTAAAAATTTAAGTGAGTTAGGCTATAATTTTATGGGCGCGCTAACCTTAACCCACTTTTTTAAGGCCCGCCTTTAACCAAGGCTAAAAAAAAGGGCGGCGACGAAAAGTCTTTTCGCGCCTAAGAGCGTTATGACCTTTTCAAGGCTAAAAAAAGGGGGAGCGGCGAAAAAGTCTTTATTTTTCTTAAGGACCGCTTTTTGGTCAGCCTTTAGCCAAGGCTAAAAAAGGGACGCGACAAATAATTTTATTTGGCGTAAGGACCGTTTTAAGGCCTTTAAGCTGGTAAAAATAGAGGGATTTTACGTTTTTTAACGACTGGTTTTTTAGGCTTTTAACGACAACGCGTTTATCTTGACATCCTCCCCTGACTGAAGTCAGAGGATTCCGGCGGAGATCGAAGCCTAGAGGGCCCCGGTCCCCTCGGCGGGTTCCCGCTTCATCGGCTGGCCTTGGGCTCCATGTCCTCCACGGGCGTTCACAACGGCCTGCCCGGCCGTGAGTATGTTCAACGCTCCGACGAGGTCGGCGTTGTTCGAGTAGCCGCAAGAGACGCGCTTGAAATCCGCCTGGGTCTTGCGGTTGACCTTGTCCACGTGGCCGAGCTCCGGACACTTCTGGCTGGCGTGGTGGGGCGGGACCTTGATAAGCTCTCCGCCCTTGGCCGCCAGCTTGCGGGCCAGGGCATCGACGAACATGCCCCAGCCCTGGTCCAGGATGGCCTTGTTGAGGCCACTTTTGGCCTTGACGTTCCGGCCGGGGTTCTCCAAGGTCCCGG
>JAIROO010000134.1 GCA_031257535.1 Deltaproteobacteria bacterium | reverse complement strand
ATGGTTTAAGTCGGGTCAAGGCCAAAAGGGCGGCTAAAAAAAGGTCAAGTCAAACCATAGCCAAAAAAGAGCCCCGAAAAAGGCTCGAAAAAGGCTTGAATAAGGCTTGAAAAAGGCTTGAAAAAGATCTAAAAAGACCTAAAAAAGGTTTTTCTTTGAGGTTTTTCGCTAACGACAATTTTTAGCTAACGACAGTATGTGGTTAGATTTATTAGGGCTATGGAGTCAACTACCCCTGGCTAAAGCGATAGGCTTGAATACGAGTCTCGAAAAAAAATGATTGTCAGCTGTAGCCGCCGGACCGACGTTCCCGCCCTCTACGCCGAGTGGATCGAAAATCGTTTAAAAGCCGGTTACGCTTTAGTCCCTTGGCCTTATAATCGCAAGAAACTAACGTGGGTGACTTTAACCCCCGAAGCGGTCGACTGTCTGGTTTTCTGGACCAAAAACCCTCGGCCCCTTTTAGACCGTTTAGACGCGATAATGGATCTAGGGTTTCAATGCTATTTTCAGTTTACTTTAAACCCTTATGACGTAGATTTAGAACCCCATCTCCCGCCCAAAAAGGATTTAACGGCGATTTTTCAGAAATTAAGCCGAAAACTAGGCTCTTTAAAGGTCGACTGGCGTTATGATCCAATTATTATCGACGCGGAGCGAACGGTTAACTATCATCTGAAGAATTTGGCCGTCTTAGGGGCGGAGTTAGCTCCTTACGCTAGTCGATTGATCATTAGTTTTGTCGACCAGTATCGCGGGATTGGGCCTTTTAACCCTTTATCCGCGGCTGAGATAGAGCTTTTGGCCGCGGGTTTGGGCCGACTGGCGGCTAGTTGGGGTTTACCAGTTTACACGTGCGCTGAGAAAATCGATCTGAGCCCTTATGGGATCTACCCCGGGGCTTGCGTAGACGAGGCTAAAATCTCCCAGATCGTGGGTCGACCCTTAGGTCTCAAAAAAGATCCTGGCCAGCGGCGGGACTGCTTGTGCCGCGTGAGCGTGGATTTGGGGGTTTATAGCTCCTGCTCCCATTTGTGCGCTTATTGCTACGCTAACTCTAATAAGACCGAAGCCACTTCGCGCCCCCAAAATCACGATCCTAACTGGCCAAGCTTAACGGGCCCCTTAACCCTCGACCAAGAGATTGTCCGAAGGCTTTAAGGCGAGAAACTTAAGCGTATTTACGTCATTCAATAGCCTCAACCAGATATAGCTCAATCCGATTTTTTATTTTAATCCGACCCTTTAACCTTAACCCGTAAAATTTAGTAAAAGTCCTAAGTTTTTGGCTTTATGGCCCTTAGAAGAGCCATAAGCTCGCGAGCCAGCTAAGGTCGAGGCCTTGGTTATTAAGGTCTCGGCCTGACGCTCCTCTTTAAGGTCGGTTGGCCCCATGACGACAATACTCGTGGTCTCGGCCGCCTCTTTAAAGCCAAAAGTCGCGGTTAAGCCCTCGGTTAAGCTCGCGTCCGTCTCCCAGCCTAAAAAGCTGACCCCTTCTAGCCGACTCAAAAGGTTATCGACCTCGTTTTTGAGATGGCCGTTGATAAAGCCCAGAAAATCTTTGATCTTGGCCGTTCCCACCCCGGCGGTGGCCAAAGTTTCCTTGATGGCGGCCAATCCTTTCATTAAGTTGTGGCTCCACTTGGTTTGGGCTAGGGCTTCTTCGGCCAAATCCTCGTTTAAGTTGTCTTTAACGTACCTCGATAACTCCGCGTTCACGTTATCGGTCAGTTGACCAAATTTAAGGTCTAAGGCGGCGGTCAGTTTATTGGATCTTTGACTTTCGGCTTGACTGGCTTTGCCCTTCTCTTTGACTGACTCTTCTTTCGCGCTTTGGCCTTGAGACAGCGAGTCTTGATTAATTGCCCCGGTCTCGGAGTTGGTTAAAAGATCGGCCGCGGCGTTTTTCGCGGTTTTTTCCTTTTTTTCTAAGCTTAAGTTCAGGTCGCTTAGGTCTTCTTGGAGAACCCTTTTGGTTAAGGCCAAGTCGTATTGGCCGTTATTTTGGTAACCCCAAACCAGGCTAAAATTGTCGTTTTCGCCGGCTAAAGACGTCCCCGTAAGGCCTTTAAACTGGATAAGGCCCAAGTTCAAGTTACCGTTGAAAGGCGAGTCGTCCATTTTTTGGAGGTTTTCCAAAGCCGCGTTAAAGGCGTTTTTAAAATCAGAATTGACGTAGTCCTCAAAAAGGGCCAGACTCTCAGCGTCCCCGGTCGTCGCCACTTGGCTATAGATCTGGTTTAAGACTTGGCTAACGTTTAAAGGCGAGGTTTTGGTTAAGCCGTCGTCGGCTAAAGCCTTTTTTAGACCCTCGCTTAGGTATTCGGCGGCCTCTTTTTGGTCTAGGTTTTCTAAAAAATGGACCAGATCGTTAAAAACGTCCTCGGCTCCGCCTTTTTTAATGAGGGTCGTTAAAGAAAGATCGCCCGCGGTCTTAAGTTCGCTCTCGGCTCGCTCTTTTAGCTCGCTTTCGGCTTTCGCTTCGGCGGCGCTAAAGGTCACCTCGCTCCATTTGGCCTCTTTGGTAAAGCCAGTCGTGAAAATGGCTTTGGAGCCGCTCAACTGGGCCGAGGCCTGGTTTGGGGCCTCGTCGTCGGTCGCGACTGGCTTTTGGCTCACGACTTTACTTTCCCCGCCAAAATATTGGCTAAGAGCCAAGCTTAAGCTTAAAGTCTCGTGGTTGTTAAGCTTGGTCTCTAAGGCTTTTGAGTCCACGGCCAAAGCTAGATCGGCGTTTAAGCTGGCTAAAAGCCCGTCCATGGCCGCTCCAGTCGGGTCAACAAGCTTTAAACTGGCGAAACTGTTTTCTAGGGCGGCCACGAGGGAGTCGAGATCCAGCTGGTTTTCCGTCCCGTTTAAGATCTTGGCCATGGTCAAAATAGCCGCGTCTCGACCAAAAAGTCGCTCCACCTCGCCCATAGCCCCGGTCAGGCTTTGACTTAAGATCGTCGCGTCTTTAGAGGGATCGGTCTTTAAGCGCTTATTGATCTCCCGGGTGAAATTGTCGTAAATAGTCGGCTTTTCCGGGGCGAGAGGAGTGGCCTCCTTGACGACTTTTAGCTTAGGGGCGGACCCAATACGGCCAGTCAAAAGACCCCCGGTCAAGGCGTTCAAGGACGTGGGTTTAACGATTAAGGCGTTCATGGGCCTGGCCTTTACTATAGTAGTTTTGGCTGAACGAGGCGAGTTCGCTTCTGGGTTTTTTAGCTAAACTTTTTTGAAGGGGGGCTATTAAGGCCCTTTAAAAAAACTTTCTGGCCAAATTATTTGCGCCAAAAAGAAACTCCGCTAGTTCTTTATCGGCTGATTTTGAGTTTTCCTTAAAGGACCGGCCTAGATTGGCTTAGAGTCAAGCTAATTATTGGCCTAAATAGCTTTTGGGTATATTCAGCTATCAAAAATCAACAATAACGTATATAAAATATAGTCAAGATAATATTTGATAACATATTATGAATTTTTAAATCAAGATAAATTTTGTTAATATTTTAAGATATTTTGTCATCGCGATTTTGGTCGTTTAGATATCCGTCAGAACGATTTAGACGTTCAAATGGTCTTTTGGCCTAGCTATTTTAAGCTCTCGAAAGTCAAAAGCTCCCCCCCTTTTTTTTGGGTTTAGCGAAAAACCTATTATGGAGCCCTGGCCCCACGCGACAAAGGCAAAAGCTAGCGTTTTTTAACGGAACATAGCGTAAAGGCGCATTTCTCTTTAGGTTAGCCGCGAGGTTAAGGCTTTTTTCGTCCGGATAAAAGTGGTATTCTAACTCCAGTCGACGAACGGTATTTGGTTTAAGAAAAAATATTGACAAATGATTTTGGCGTATGATAAATTGATTCCGCTCAACAAAACATGGCCAAACCGAACAAAAATAATAACGCCTGATAATTTTAAGCGTTTATTTTTATATTGGTCAGGTTTTGGTTTTATTATTTACGGATTTTATAGGAATCGTAAAAATTGTAAGGGATCCCTTTTGTTCTGACGCCGCCAAAAAACGCCTTTTTCTTAAACGAGTCCTTAGACGGGTTGACCTCAAGACCTTTTTTAGGGTCAAAAGTCCTTCTAAGAGCCGGTCGACTTTTTCTAGTCAGTCAGAAAAAATATCAAAAAGTTGTTAAAAAAAGTATAAATAATCTATATAAATATTATTATGTTATTTTGTTGTAAAAAATAATTATCAGTTAATTTTAGCAAATTTTATTGTATTAAAAAATGATTTAGGGTGATAAATTAAGCGTAATATTTACATAAATTTGCGTCTTGGCGCGTAGCTTTTTTAGGGCTTTTTGGCTGAAGCCAAAAATGAGGAGCTTATTTTGGGCCAAGTTTTTTGGCTAAGATTTTTGGGCCAAGTTTTTGGGCCAAGTTTTTTGGCTAAGATTTTTGAGCCAAGTTTTTTGAGCCAAGTTTTTTTGGCCAAGATTTTTGGTTAAAGGGTCTTAAGCCTAAACTTACTTTTTGCCCTATTAATAACAGTATATTTTTCTCTAAGATATATATTTATCGCCTTACAATCTATTTATTTAAAAAAAATAAATCAAAAGCACTAAAAAACTATTAAAACATTCAACAAACATTTTTTATTTATTTAAAAAATATAAATTCTATTATTTACATTTTAAAGTTTTGCAAAATATTTTAAAAATAAATAATAGTATTAATTAATATCTAGGCCATGGTCATAATTTTTTTTTGAAAACCCGCCAATTAAATTTAGGTTATTTTCAAAAAAATTGTTAGGTTCAGCTAAATCTCTTGACTTTTTAATGTTAATAGATTTTTTTAGTTTTAAGTATTTCTTGACGGTAGGATTTTTATGGATAATTTGGAGCTACTTAACGGCCTAGTGGATTACGGGGTCATTGGGATATTAATCGCCTTAAGCGTCGTCTCATTTGGCGTTGGCTTGGAGCGGTTTTTGTTTTACCGGAATTTTAAATTAGAGGCCATCGACGACAAAAGAGATCTGGAACTAAAATTAAGTAACCATCTCCACATTTTGGCTTCTATCGCCGGAAACGCTCCCTATTTAGGTTTATTGGGCACTGTCTTGGGCATAATGTTGACTTTTTACAGCATGGGCTTAGACGCGTCCTTAGACACCGGCAAAATCATGGTCGGTCTAGCCTTGGCCTTAAAAGCCACGGCCGTGGGTCTTTTAGTGGCCCTAGTTTCGGTGACCTTATACAATATCTTGTGGAGACGAGCCAAAGTTTTGTCTTTAAAATGGGAGATAGCCCATGGAAGATAAGCCTATCGATACCCTCAACATGATCCCCTTGATCGATATAATGTTGGTGCTTTTAACTATTGTCTTAACCACCTCCAGCTTTATCGCCACTGGCCGCATCCCCGTGCGATTACCTCAGGCTTCGGCCGCCGATCCAGACTCGACCCTCACGGTTAAAATTGAGATTGACTCCAAAGGGGTCGTTTACTACGAGGAAAATCCGGTCGAGGTCATGGAGCTAAGAAGAAAGTTAGACAGTCTAGACCGTAAAGCCCCGATTTTGTTAAGGGCTGACCGGACGGTGCAGTTGCAACGTTTCATTGACGTGGCCGACGAGCTGAAAGGCCTTAAATTTACCAAAGTCGCGGTCCAGACTATAAAATCAGACAAATAAAAGTTTTAAGCGTCTTTTATGGTAACAAAAATTAAACCTTAAAAGGCAAAATTGACTAACTTAACTCGGTCATAAACCTTTTCTTTTTTTTATAATATTTACGCGCGATTTATTTTTTTTATAATATTTACGTGCGATTTATTTTTTTTATAATATCGCTTAGGCTCGATATATTTTGGTCCACGGCATTTTTATAAGCTTATACGGTCATATATAATCTCTAAAATTATAAAAAAAGTTTTATAGACTTATTAAACTTAAATAATTTGGCGTTTTGATTAAATATAGGTTAATATTTGTAATTAATCTGTTTCTAGCTTTTTTAAAAGGTCATTTATAGCCGCGATTCGCTCGGGGCTTAAGTTTGGGCTTAAGGTTGGATCGGTTAAAAGGCGCCGATAAGTTTTAATGGCCGCCTCTTTTTGGCCGCTTTCGGTTTGGATTTTGGCTTGATAAGTTAAAGTGGCCAAGGTAAAGCGAGTTTGGGCGGCCTTTGTTTGACCTAAGGGGTTTTGAACTAGTTCGTCAAGCTCGGCCAAAAGCCTTAGGTAGTCCTTTTTTTCTTCTAAGTACTTGAGCCACAAGCTTAAGTAGCGGCGGTAGAGGGGATTTCCCTCTTTATTGGCGGCGGCTTGGTTTAAAGATAGCCTTAAGCGGGGCTCAAACTCTTCTAAGCGGCCTAAGAGTTTATAGCCAGTTAACTCTAAGCTCAAAGACTCTGGCGAGGGCTTGGCTTGTTTCGGCTCTTTTGTCTTCTTAGGCTCGGTCTGGAGCTGGTTTTGGCCGTCTAAAAGAGTCGCGAGGGCTTTAGGGTCGGCTTTTTCGAGTTTTTTTCTAATACTTTCGGCCCGCTTTAAGTAATTGGCCCGGTCTTTGGCCCGGGTCTTCGGGTTTAAGACTTGGGCGATTTTTAGGCACAAAACGGCTAGGGCCGGGCTCTTATCGCGGTCTTGACGCGGCATGGCCTTGGTTAGGCGATTTAAGGCCCCCACCAGTTCCAGCTCGGCTTCTTCGACTATCCCGCCTCTTTTTAAAATGGTCTCGGCTAAATCCACGGCTAAACTGGCCAATTGGTTAGCGCTTTTTTGGTCTGGCTGGCTAGGGCTTAACTCTAAAGCCGTCCTTAAGTCCCTTTCGGCTTCGTTTAAAAGACCCATAGCCAATAAGCATCGCCCTAAGCGAGCGTAAACCCTAGGGGCGAGCGTCGAGGGAGCGGTGGCGAGGAACGGCCGTAAAATCTTAACGGCCGCTTCTGGCTGGCCGGCCTTTTGGTAATAGGCGCCTAACTCCAGGGCCAAGGTCGTCCGCCCAGCCGCGTCTAAGAAACTGGGAGCTGAGGCTGACGCGGCTTCTGACTTTAAGGCGGAGTCAGGACTTAGGGCGGAGTCAGGGCTAAGGGCGGGGCTCGGGGCGGCCAAAAGGGCCACTAAGAGCTCGGGAATTAAGGGCGAGCCTGGGTCTAGGCTTTTTAACTCGGCCCAAAGATCGTGGATTTTAGTTAAGTCGACTGGGGCTAATTGGGGGTCTTCGGCGGTCGCTAAAGGGCTAGTTAAGTCCTTAGCCCCGGCCGCGAGCCCTCTGTCGGGCTCGGGCTCTACCTCCGGGGGCGAGGGCGGGGGGTCTTGTCGCGGGTCGGGGGTGGCCATTGTTTGGCCCGCTAAAAGCTTAAGGTCCTCTGGGGTTAAGTCGCCAAAAAAAGTCGTGGGGTCAAAACTCGCCGGTAACCTAAGCTCGCTAAACTCCCCTAAGCGACCCGCCAAGTCCAAGGCTAAACGGACGAGATGCAAAGAGTCGGCTAAGACTAGATCCGCGTCGGTTAAGCCCTTGTTTAAAGCCCCGTTAATATTCTTTTTTAAAAGGTCAGCCGCGTTTGAGGCCCTATTTTGGGCGATTAAGGCCGAGGCTAAGATATTCGCGGCCGACAAAAGCTCCCGCGAGGGCCCATAGAGTAAAACTCGGCTGGCGTAGGCTTCCTCGGCGACGCTAATGGCTTTGGGGTAATCCCGTAAATGAAAAAGGGTCAGACTATAACCCAATAAATCCCTGGCTCTTTGGGGGAGGGTGGTCTGTTTAGCCCAGTCTTTTTGGCTTAAGATCTTTTGGTAATCGCGGGCGGCCAAGCTATAGTTTCGGGCTCGTAAATGGGTGGCCGCGGCTAAGCTTAAGAGTTCCAGGCGTAAAGGGTCCGCGGCGCTTAAGCGGTCAAAGATCTGGCTAGCTTGGCTAAAGCGGCCTTGGCGAAAAAAAAAGGCCCCGGCTAAAAGCTCTTGGCTTAGGGGGCCAAGTTTAGGGTCAGCCGGGGGCATGGGTGGGGCTAAATTTTCTTCGGCTAAGACTAAGGTTAGAACCTTAGCTAAGGTGAGGTTAAACTCCTTTTGATTGGCTAAGTGGCGGTAATAGCCAAAACCAATAGCCACGCCTAAAAAGGCCAGGGCGATCAGGGCGAGGGGACGAGCGGGCGGCGCTTTTCCCCCAAATATTTTCACGCCGCGAGTCCCGGAAAAAGGAGGGGTTCGGCGTTAGTTAAGACCGTGTCGCGCTTAAAGCGGGCGTCGTCGCGATTTGGCCAAGTCAAAGAGAAGTGGAGGCCTCGACTTTCGCGCCGCTCGGAGGCGCACCTAATGATTAAGTCAGCCACCACCGCGATGTTTCGGACCTCGACCAGATCGGCGTCGACCTCAAAGATCCGGAAAAAGTCGTCGATCTCCCCTTTAACTAAGGCTAAGCGGTTGGCGGCCATGGTCAGGCGTTGGTCGGAGCGGACAATGCCCACGTAATTCCACATAAAGCGGCGGATCTCGTCCCAGCTTTGGGTGATTAAGACGGCTTCGGCTGGGGCGTGGCCTAAGCGACCGCCGGGCCAGGGACTATAGGGCTCGGTTAGCTTGGGGTAGCCGATGGTTAGGGCTTCCGTTTGAGTGGCGGTCGCGGCTCGGTCGGCCATAACCAAAGCCTCTAAAAGGCTGTTGGAGGCTAGACGGTTGGCCCCATGGAGCCCGGTCGCCGCCACCTCGCCAATGGCGTATAAGCCCGGCCGGGTGGTCTGGCCGTTTAGATCCACTAAGATCCCGCCGCACTGGTAGTGAGCCGCCGGGACCACGGGGATGGGCTCTTGGGTGATGTCTAAGCCTAAGTTAAGGCAAGTGGCGTAGATCTTCGGGAAGCGGTCTTTGACGAACTCGGCCGGCCGATGGGTGATGTCCAAGAACACGCAGTCGGCCCCTGACCTTTTCATCTCCGTGTCAATGGCTAGAGCCACCACGTCGCGACAGGCCAGATCCCCTTGGGGGTGGTCTTTCATGAGGGGCTCGCCTTCGGCGTTAATTAAGCGGCCGCCCTCGCCCCGCACGGCCTCGGAAATGAGAAAATTGTGAAGCTGGGGATGAAACAAGCAGGTCGGATGAAACTGGACGAACTCTAAATTAGCGACGTCAGCCCCCGCGCGCCAGCCCATGGCCAGACCGTCGCCCGAGGCTCCGTCGGGGTTAGTGGTGTAGAGGTAAACTTTGCCCGACCCGCCGGTGGCTAGAATCGTGGCTTTGGCGATCATGGCGCAGACCTCGCCCGTGGCCACGTTTAAGACCCAAGCCCCCGTGACCCGCATCTGACCGCGGGGATCCTTTTCTTGGAGAAGATCAAGGGCCAGATAGTGGTCAAAGACCTTGATATTGGGGTGAGCCAAGGTTTTTTCCACTAGGGTCTTTTGCACGGTTTGGCCGGTCATGTCTTTGGCGTGGACAATGCGGCGGTGACTGTGGCCCCCCTCGCGACCTAACTCGGGCTGGTCGGGGTGGTCGACTTGGGCGGTGAAGGGGACGCCTAAGTCTAAGAGCTCTTGGATCATCTTAGGCCCAGCCTCGACCACGGTTTTAACCGTGTCTAAATGGCTAAGGCCCCCGCCCGAGGCTAAGGTGTCCTCCACGTGAAACTGGAGTAAGTCGTCTTGGCCCAAGACCGCGGCGATCCCGCCCTGGGCCAGATTAGTGTTGGTGTCGGTTAAGGAACGTTTGGCTAACAGGCCCACTTGACCAGCTTTGGCCGCTTTTAAGGCGAAACTTAAGCCAGCTATGCCCGAGCCAATGACCAGGTAATCGAATTTGAGGATCACGGCTCCTCCGAATAAGCGAAAAAACCAATAGGACGTAACTTATTGGTAAAAAAAGGTCGATTTCGCTTAAAAAAAACAGTTCGCGCTAAAAAAAGGGCCCTATTTTTTGGCCGCCAGAAAAATTATAGGTTACGGCCGCGTGAGAAACTCTAAAAGAGCTTTTTGAGCGTGCAGGCGGTTCTCGGCTTCTTCAAAAACCCGGGAGGCTGGCCCGTCCAAAACTTCGGCCGTCACTTCCTCGCCCAGGTGGGCGGGCAGGCAGTGGAGAAAAATGGCCTTGGGCGAGGCTAAGGCCATGAGCTCTTTATTGACCTGAAACCCTTGAAAGTCTTGGAGCCTTTTCGCGGTCTCCGCCTCTTGGCCCATGGAGGCGAAGACGTCGGTGTTGACGCAGCGCGCTCCGGCCACCGCTTCTTTAGGGGCGGAAAAAAGCTTGACCTTGGGGTTAGCGGCGGTGGCCATTTTAAAGATCTCGGAATCTGGCTCGTAACCAGGCGGGGTGGCCACCCTTAAGCCAAAACCAAAGGTCGCGGCCGCCTCGAGCCAGGTGTTGGCCATGTTGTGGCCGTCGCCAATAAAGGCCACTTCCTGGGCTTCCAAGGGCTCGTTGTCTAAGTTTTCCAGCAAGGTAAAAACGTCGGCCAGAACTTGACAAGGGTGCCTTTGGTTGGTTAAGGCGTTAATAATCGGGATGGTCGCGGCCGCGGCCAGGTCGTAGAGTTCTTGGTCCTCGTAGGTCCTAATGGCCACCGCGGCCAGGTACCGCGACAAGACTTTGGCCGTGTGGGCCGGAGCCTCGCCTCTAGCCATCTGGGTGTCGCTAGTGGACAAAACCACTGGATGGCCGCCTAGCTCGTTAATGGCCGTCTCAAAGCTAACCCGGGTGCGGGTGGAGCTTTTGTTAAAAATAAGGCCCACCGAGCGACCTCCCAAAAGCGGGAATAAGTAATGGCCCTGGCGCCGGCTTTCTTTTAGATGAGCCGCTCTCTGGAAGATAAACTCGTACTCTTCTTTGGCGATGTCCCTAAAACTTATGTAATGTCGCGTGGTCATAGTTTTGTCGTCTTTTGTCTAAAAAAGGGCCTAAAATAAGCGCCTTAAAGACCTTTAGGTCAGGGTGGTCAGGGTCTAGATCAGAGTCTAGGTCAGGGTCTCTAGTCAGGGTCGGAAAAACCTTTTTTATCGCTGAAACTACAATATAGGCCAATCAATAATTTTGTGACCGCGGGTATTGAGATTTAAGCCATCTATAGAGTTTTTTAGATCAGCCAAGATGGGTTTATTTAAGCCGCCCTTTTTTGGTTTTTTTTTAATTCGCCCTTAAAGGGTTAGGAGCCC
>JAIROO010000072.1 GCA_031257535.1 Deltaproteobacteria bacterium | reverse complement strand
CCATTACAACTTTATATAACTAAACTAGGTATAAGAGTCAATATTGAGTCTTGAAGACCTAGCAATCCCAACAGTTTCATGGTTCCGGGGTGAGCGCCCAGGGTCATGAGTGTTTTAGGAAAATGGCCTTAAACCTTACTGAAGTCAGAAAGCGCCCAGCCATAATGCTCGCCGCCCCAGCCTCTGGTCAAGGCAAGACCACGGTGACCGCGGCTTTGGCTCGCTATCACGTCCGGGCTGGCCGAAAAGTCAGGGTCTTTAAATGTGGCCCAGATTTTTTAGACCCCATGGTTTTAGAAAGAGCCAGTGGGGGGCCGGTTTATCAGTTAGATCTCTGGATGGTGGGCGAGGAGCTCTGCGGTAATCTTTTGTGGGCCGCCGCGGGCGAGGCGGATCTGATTTTAGTGGAAGGGGTCATGGGCCTTTTTGACGGCCAACCCTCGGCCGCGGATCTGGCTAGATTGTTTCAGCTGCCGGTCTTGGGGGTTATTGACGCCCGAGCCATGGCTCAAACTTTTGGGGCCATAGCTTTGGGGCTGGCCGTCTATCAGCCGGATCTTTCGGTGATTGGTTTTTTGGCTAATCGGGTGGCCAGCGACGCCCACGCCGCGACCTTAGCCAAAAGTCTGCCGCCTGGCTTAAAGTGGCAGGGTCGGCTTTTAAGGGACCAGGCCGTGGAGCTGCCTAGCCGGCACTTGGGTTTGGTTCAAGCCCAAGAGCTAGCCGATTTGGACGCCCGCCTCGATAAGGCCGCGGACGCCATAAGTGGCCAGCCAGTGACCAAGCTTTTACCCATTGAGACGAATTTTTGTCGCCCAAGGCTGCCGGTCGTTAGAGGACTCTTAAAGGATCTAACCGTGGCCGTGGCTCGGGACGCGGCTTTTAGTTTTATTTACCAAGCTAACTTAGATCTCTTGGATCTGATGGGGGCCAAAGTCGTCTATTTTTCGCCCATAAAAGGCGAAAGACTGCCCGCCGCCGAGAGCGTCTATCTCCCCGGCGGTTACCCTGAGCTTTTTTTGCCAGAATTAGCCGAAAACTTGACCTTAAAGGAAGATTTAAAAAAACACGCCCAAAGCGGTCGACCCATTTTAGCCGAATGCGGGGGGTTTTTATACCTTTTAGACGAGTTGCGGGTTAATGGGCGTTCTTGGCCCATGGCTGGGCTTTTGCCAGGCCGGGGGATCTTAACCGAAGGTTTAAAGGGTTTAGGTTTAACCAGGGCCGATCTGCCAGAGGGCTCTTTTCGGGGTCACGCGTTTCATCATTCGCGGATCGAAACCAACCTTTCGCCTTTTGCCAAAGGCGTTCGAGCCGACGGTCGCGAAGGCGAAAATATTTATCGTTTAGGCCGTTTAACCGCGAGCTACGTGCACCTATACTGGCCGTCCAATCCCACGGCCACCGTGGCTCTTCTGCGACCATAAGATAGCCCTCTCGCCAAATTGGCGGCTAAATGATTCTTGTTTTTAGCGTTTTTTAGGCTTAAAAAAATTTAGTTTTTTAGTTGGCTTATAAAAAAACTCGTTCCCCTTATTTTGGCTAATAAGATTAGGTCTCTTTTAAAAATTTACGTTTTTATAAAAATTTTTGACTCTAAATTCTTGGCCTTAAAATTAGGGTTCTGGTAATTTTAGCCTAAAAAATCGCGTTCTTTATTTTAGCCTTTTAAATTTTGTTTAAGCTCTGACTTTTTTACCGGAGGATAACCTGGCCCGGCCTAAAATTTACGGCCGGTTAGACTTTTTTGTAAGGAGAATTCATGCGGCGAGTTTTATTTTGCGTGGCCTTGGCTCTGGTCGCGAGCGCTTTTTTAGCGGCTCAAACGGCGGCTTACGATCGGGAAGCCGGAAAACCGGCCATTATTTTGGCGGCTTTTGGCACCACCGAGATCGAGGCTTTGAACTCATTTACCAACATCATCGAACAAGTTGAAAACGCCTTCCCTGATTACGAAGTGCAAATCGCCTTCACTTCCAACATTATCCGTAAGATTTGGCGCGAAAGGAGCGAGGACGACGCTTACGAAAAGAACAATCCCAATGTTGAGCCCCGCTTTTTCGAGATTAACAACGTCTTAAGCGAGCTGGCCAAGGTCCAAGAAAGGGGCGCGGATATCGTTTTAGTCCAGTCTCTCCACGTGACCGACGGGGAAGAGTATCAGGACGTTAAAAAAGTCGTCGACGCCGTTAAGGGGATCAAAACCTATCAACCTAGCCTTATTCCTTTTCCCTGGATCGACTTAGGGGCCCCGGCTTTAGGCGTGGGCGATGGCCCCAAAGCCTCCATTGACGCGGCCACTAAAGCTTTGGCCGGGCTCGCCAATGAGGCCAAAGCCCAAAACGCGGCCTTGGTTCTGATGGGGCACGGCAACGAAAAGCTGACCCAGAAAGTTTACTCGAAGCTGGAGAAGTCCCTCCGCGACGCCTACGGCCCGCAGATTTACGTGGGCACCGTGGAAGCTCCCCCGCACGCCAAAGAGATCGCCGAAGCCATTGGCAAATCGGCCAATAAACCGGCCAAGATTTTGTTGGCTCCCTTAATGATCGTGGCCGGGGATCACGCCCGCAACGACATGGCTGGCGACGAGCCGGACAGCTGGGCCAGTATTTTTAAAGCCTCGGGTTATACGGTCGAAAGCCGCTTAGCCGGTTTAGGCCTCAATAACGACTGGGTCAACATTTATATCGACAACTTAAAAGCCATTGAAGCGAAAGTCAAAGCCCAGAAGAAATAAGGGCCTATAAGCTTGTTTTTTTGGCGATTTTTAAAACAAATATAGCAATAAAATCTATTAACTACTAACCTTAAATAGGTCCTAAAAGATTTTTATAATCTTTTTGGACCTATTTAAGGTTTTATTATCTGGAAAGCTCTATCTTCTGGCTAAAATTTAGAGACTAAGTCATGGGAATATTAAGTTTTTTTAACCGTTTACTGAGCCCCAAAAAAGCTTTGGCTTACGAGCGCCCCAAACTTACGCCGGCCATTGTCTTAGCCGCTTTTGGCTCAACGCGTCCCGAGGCTTTACTGGCCTTAGAAAATATTGAGGCCAAGGTCAGGGCGGCTTTTGAGGGTTACGAGGTCCGCTTAGCTTTTACCTCCAACCAGATCCGAGCCATTTGGCGCGCGCGAGGGGCCGATCCAGAGTATCGTCAAAAGCGGCCCGAGATCCCCGCCCGTTATTACCAACCGCGAAACTTCCTCTCCCAACTGGCCTATCTCCAAGAAGCCGGGGGACGCCTGATTTTGGCGCAGCCGCTTTTAATGGCCGACGGCGAGGAGTTTCGGGATTTATATAACCTAGTCGAAGCCTTGAAAAGCTTTAAGACTCGCCAAAGAAGCCTCCATCCCTTTCCTTGGCTGGCTTTAGGCCCGCCGGCTTTAGGCTTAGGCGACGACGACCAGGCGGCTTTAACCAGAGCCGCGAAAGCTTTAAGCCCCATAGCGTTACTCGCCGCTCAAAAAGAAGGGACGGTAGTCATGATGGCTCACGGGCACGAGACCTTGGAGCTAAAAGTCTTTCGGGCCCTAGAAGTTAAGGCTCGCGAGCTTTATGGGCCAAAGTTCGTCATTGGTCTCGTGGAAGGCCAACCTGATTTTGGGGAAGTTTTAGACGCGGTGGCCAAGGTCGCCTCTAAAGGGAGTTTCTTACTTTTAGCCCCCCTTATGCTTGTGGCCGGGGATCACGCCCAAAACGATTTAGCTAGCGACGACGGCTGGGCTGGCCAATTTCGGCGATTGGGTTATAACGTGGAGGTCTTATCGCGCGGTTTAGGCTCTTCGGACCTGTGGGCCGACATTTACGTCGACAACTTAAAAAAATTGGCCGAGGAAGTTATAAAGGCCAAAAACCTAGAAGAAGCGGTGGAAGAGCGAGAAAAAGCTAAAAAACACGATTAATAAGTAATTGTATTTAATATAATACAATTTTTACAATTTAATCATTTTTAATAGTGAATATTAGTTTTTAAAAATGACTAGAAATGACTAAAAATAGTTTTAAATAAAAGAAAAATAAAAAATATTACTTATATCGCTCTGGCCGCCCTTGACGTGGCCCCATAGGCCTGGCCTTCCTTTGAGGCCTTTTTATATACGAGCGAACTCGGGGCCTTAAAGGAGCCGTGGTTCCTTTATTGAGGTCGCTAAAAAGCCGAAAAAAGGTTCTGGTCTTTTTGGTTCGCGAAAAAAAACGAAAAGCTAAAAGACAGGACGGCCTCACGACGTTTTACCGACTCAAGGCTTTGTCTTTTCCACGAGGAGGACTATTATTCCCAAGATCTCGCCCCGCTTAACTTTAAGCTGACCCTAAACGCCGTCTTCGCTTAAGAGGCGATCCCGTCGACTGCTTTAAACCTGGTCCTTTTTGACTACGAGATCTTAGCCTTAACTGGTGGCGTTTTTACCGACGCCTCGCCAGAATTAGCCCCGGCTAGCGATGCGACCAAGGCGAGAGCGTCTTTCGAAGCGGAGCCTGGAAGATTAGCTTTGTAAAACTGAGCTTTAATTGAACTCAATGTCTACTGACTTTTTTACTCTATTTTTTCAGAAAAAGAGTAGCTATAGTTGAATAATTTCTTATTTTAACCAATAAAATGATTAATATATAAAATTATAATATAAAAAATATATGTATTAATAGGTAATGATAATGAAAAGTAAAATATTTAGCTGTAATTAAAGATTTATACCAGCGAATAAAATCCTTGACTTTCTTAATCTTGCTTGGTATTCTTTTGGTGGTCAATAATTTTTTTGGCCCCTTAATTTTGAATTAATGTTGGCCTAACTCTGGCTTGTTTAATCTAAAACAGTCAGAGTATATTTATTATGATTTAACTAAAATTTATTATTTATATATATTATTTGTTTATATATATTATTTATTTACAAGTTTTTTTAATTTGGCTAATTCCTTTAAAATTCCTGAAAAAATCGATGGCATTATGCTCTATTTGAAGCCGTAGATATTTTTTTCGTAGACGTGGAGGTGGTATTGAACTTATTGAAGAATATACTGTACGCGCATTTGAGCGTATTATAGACGCATTAGTCATTAAAGACGATAACGTTACGATAAATTATTCATTTGCTCAGCGTTTTAAAAAATATAATATATTAGAGTTTAAATCGCCTAATGTTTCCCTTACCAGTTATAATTTTTACTTAACTTGTAACCGTGTTAGTAATTATATTATTACTCATCAAGATAAGATTAAATTAGAAAACACGATTTTAACTATTTTTTTATATCATTATCCTATCAAATTAATTAATTCGTTAAATTCTTATAATATCCACTTCACGGAATTGGAACCTGGGGTTTATTATTCTTCTCACTTTCCTGTGCCTCTACAGTTGGTTGTAATAAGTAAACTTGAAGGCCAGGAAAAACTTATCTTCGGTAGTATTCGAGTCAATTTATCGGTGGCTATTTTGAAGGAGCTATACGCTGAACTCCAAAAATATGGCGGCAAGGTAGGCGCTAATCTTTTAGCGGTAGTTTGTCTGGCCAACCCCGAAGAGCGCTAATGAGGTCTTTGATCAAATGCCAGATTTTTTTGAGATGGTATATAATTCACCTATTTGCCAGCGGGATCTTGAGAAGAGCCTGAAGGAAAGAGAGAAGAAAGGCCGGAAGGAAGGCGTGGAGAAAGGCCGTAAGAAAGGCGAGGAGAAAGGCCGGAAGTAAGCCCAGACTGATTCCGCTCTAAAGCTTCTCAAGAGCCAAGATCTCCCTTTTTCTGTCGGTGATATAGCCAACTTTACAGGTTTGTCTAAAAAAGCGGTCTTGCCCCTTAAAAAGACCTTAAATAGTCAGCCTAACTAGTAAGGTGGCCAAGAGCTATCGCCGCCCCTCGCCGTTAATAGCGTTTTTTGGCTATTCCTTGTCTTTTTGGCGGTTTTTTAACTATTTAGGATATATGGATAGTTTTCGGGCTATTTCATTGCCTAAACGCCTTTATTTTCTGAAATATTGCCTAGAAGAGCTCACTTTCTCTTTCTTCCTCTTAAAGACGCTTTCGTAAAAACCTCCTTATAATTATGGTTGGTTTGTTTATACACAGTATATAGTGGCCGCTTTATTTTTAAATTCGCTTAAATAGAAGAGCCAGGCGTCTGAAATTTTAAAACAAAGGTTTTTACGAGACCATCTTTTATGTCTTTGGTTTCTTTTTCCGAGGTTACTCGCTATCATGGCCGGCAAGACGTTTTAAATGGGATCGTCTGGTCTTTGGAGGCCGGCGAACGGGTCGGCTTAGTTGGTCGAAACGGAGCCGGTAAGACGACCATTATTCGCTTAATCTTAGGCGAGGAAATCCCTAACGAGGGCCAGGTCGCCAAAGCTAAGGGCCTTAAAATCGGTTATCTGCCTCAAGACGTTTTAACCGAGGGCGATCAAATCCTTTTAGATCTGGTTTTTGACGCCGACCCCGAGTACCGCCTTTTAGAGTCAGAGCTTAAAAAAACCGAGGAAGCCTTAAAAGACCGAAGCTTAAACCCCCAAGAGCAGATGGCCTTAGCCGAGCGGCACGGTCAGCTGTGGCAGCGGTTTGAGTCTTTCGGCGGCTTAAGGCGGGAGGCTGAGGCCAAAAAGATCTTAATGGGATTGGGTTTTTTAGAGAAGGACTTTACGGCCCGCTTAAGCCGCTTTTCCGGGGGCTGGATCATGCGAGCCATCTTGGCCCGTCTTTTAGCGGCCCAACCCGATCTTTTGGTTTTAGACGAGCCGACCAACCATTTGGATTTAGATAGCCTTTTGTGGTTGGAGTCTTTTTTAAAGTCTTCGGCCTCGGCTTTGTTGCTGGTCTCCCACGACCGGGTCTTTTTGAA
>JAIROO010000331.1 GCA_031257535.1 Deltaproteobacteria bacterium | reverse complement strand
CCCTCGATAATAATAGTTTTATGGCGACTCGCCTGGCCACCTACGACTTTGACGCTTTTTTGACTGACCCCAAAAAGGCGGGCCATAAATTGGGTTAAAGCTAAGTTGGCCGCTCCTTCCACGGGCGGGGCGGTCAAGCTAATTTTTAACTCGTCCCCTAAAAAACCCAGAAGACGGTCCCGCGAAGCCCTGGGGGAGACCAGAACTTTGAGCCTGGTCTCGGTCGGTCCTTCGGTCATAGATTTAAGAAATGGGAATGATCGCCGGGGCCCCAGCGATAAACCAGTCATAGGCCAGTTTCTGGAGCTTTAACAAAATATAGTGGTTAATCAGAAAGATAGCCACGACCGCCACCAGAGCCCTAACGTCTAAGCCCGCTGGGCAACGACTCGGCAAGAGAGACCTTAAGGGGGCTAAAATGGGCTCAGTTAAACCATAGACCAGCATGACCAAGGGGTTGTAAGGCGAGGGGTCGACTAGGGACATGATCGTCCGGACGATGACCATGAGCCAAATAAACCAGGACAGGGAAAGAATTATCCCTAATAAACAGATAACAAAGATGGGACCCAGCTGCGAGAAGCTGTAGCCAGAGCCTAAGTTAATCAGGCTTAGGCGCAGAAAATTGGCCAGAAAATTGATGAAGACGATTAAAAGGACCGGGGAAAAGTCGAGGCCGCCTAGGTAAAGGGGCCAGACGCCATGGGTGGCTTTTAAGGCCGGGTCCACCAGCTTTCTTAAAAAGCCCATGAAAGGAGTCTTTTGATTGGGGGTAAACCAGGAAATGAGGACCCGGATAATGATCAGCCAGCTATAAAAGAGCAAAGCCCAGTAGACGATCGGGGCTAAGGTCAAGAGAAAGCCATATTTTTGAGTGGCGACGTTTGAGGGTAACAAAGGAGGGTCCTCCAATTATAATAACTAACAAAAAAATGGTTTAGTTGGCTCCAACCGACAAGCAATCGTGAATGTGAATAACCCCGACCGGCTCGCCGGTGGGGGCGACGACAAACGCGTTGGTAATCTCTTTTCGCCGCATCACGGCCAGGGCTTTGGCCACCATGGTTTGAGGCGGAAAAGAGACTGGATTGGTCGTCATAATGGCTTTAACCGAGTTGGTCAATAAGTTTGGGCCCATGTGTCGCCTTAAGTCGCCGTCGGTAATTATGCCCACTAAACGTCCCCGCTCCACTACCCCAAGGCAGCCTAAGCGCTTGCCGGTCATGGTCATGAGGGCTTGGGACATGGGCTCGTCGGGACTGGCTAAGGGAAGGGCCTCGCCAACGTGCATGATATCGGCCACCGCTTGGAGACGACTGCCAATCTGGCCTTTGGGGTGATACTTTTGGAAGTCTTCGATGGTAAAGCCCCGGGCGGACAAAAGACTCATGGCCAGGGCGTCGCCCAAGGCTAAAGACATGGCCGCCGAGGTCGTCGGGGCGCAGGGCAAAGGTCCAGCCTCAGGCACTTTAGGCAAAAGAAGGACAATCTCCGAATAGCGGCCTAAGAGGCTTTGGGGGTTTTGAGTGACCCCAATAACTGGTAGACATTGGCGGGCGCAATACTCTAAAATAGTCGTGAGTTCGATTGACTCCCCAGAATTGGAAAAAGCCAAGAGCGCGTCCCGTTTAGGGTCCAGCATGCCCAGATCCCCGTGTCCAGCCTCGGCGGGGTGAATAAAATAAGCCGGGCTGCCGGTGGAGGCTAAGGTCGCGGCCACTTTTTTGGCGATATGCCCGCTTTTGCCAATGCCGGTCACCGCGATTCGGCCGGAAATAGCCAAAAGAATTCCCACCGCCTTATTAAATGAGTCGCTCAAACTATTCGCTAAAATTTCTAGGCTGTGGGCTTCCTCTAAGATAATTTTTTGGGCAATGGGAATATGATCGCTGGACGTCATTTAGGCTCTTGAAACCCTTTAAAATTTTACCTAAATATAGTCAAAAATCGCTTTATTGTCAAGGAATCAGGTCAGGGATAAGAAAAATGTTCCGCTCTGTTTTTAGTAAATTTTTCGCTACGTTCATCTAATGCGGTAGTCGCCTGAATTGATCGTTTGAAAATATAAAGTAGTGAGTCTGTTTAGATATAAATTTATTAATTTAAAAAGATTTTTTGAATAAAGTGCCTAAAAGTTTATATATAATAAGCTGGTAAATAGATATTTAATAAATACAACTTAGATACGCTTGACGTAACTATTTCTTTCCCTGTTACGCCTAAGCGGTTTTATATTATAGTTCTCGAATTATAAATTTTTAGTCGGCGACGCGGCACTTACGGTAAGTTTGGCTACCTTTATTTTTCTTAATAAAGTCAAATTAGCGAGTAAACGCCTTTATATAGCACGCTTGTAAATGTATTTGAAGTTTATTTATAAAATTATCGCCTTTTATCGTGCGAATTTAAGGGTCGCTAAAGGTCAGATCGCGATATATAGTCAACCGATGACGCTTTCCACGTCTTTTATATATATGTATCTACAGACATTAACGTCACGTCTACGGCATTATTGTTTTTATAATTTAGCTTAGATACGGAATATTTTTCTAGTTATCGTCGATTTTTTAAACCTTTTTAGCGTTATTTTTGGATTTAGGCTGGTCAGGCGGATTTTTAGTCGTCTCGACAAATTCTTTAAAAAACGTTATAAATCAAAGTAGACTGATTGGATTGTAAGGCTCTCGATCCGCGCGCTTTTAAAGGCTAAATTTGTTTTTACAAAGGGCGGCTAGCCAAAAGGGGGCTAATTTTATGGCTCTAGAATTTTCCAAAGATAATTTTTGATTTTTTATAGTCGATTAAAGCCAAACCGCGTTTAGGGGGCGGGGGCGGGTATTTTTGGCGTTTAGCCTCAACCAAAAAGGCGAACGTTAATTTTTTGTTAATATTGATTTTCTAAAAGAGTTTCGTTAGTATATTTTGTTGTTTTTTTTAGGGAAAGGGCTGACCTTAGGCCAACCCTTTCCCTAAATTGTTTTTTTTGGGTTATTTGGGGCTAGCGCGGGCCGAGAGCTTTTTACTTAAGGATTTGACCCGGCTCTGTTCCAATCTTTTGGCCCGGGTGGCGGGCACGGCGGTGACCACGACCGGGGCGGTGCCTGGTCGATAAACCCCTAGCTCCACGGCCGCGGCCTGGCTTAAGTCAATGATCCGGCCGGCGATAAAAGGCCCCCGGTCGTTAATCCTTAAATACATGATTTTGTTGTTCTTGAGGTTTTTAACCTCAACCCAGGTGCGTAAGGGCAGGGTCTTATGGGCCGCGGAGAGTTCGTTTTTGTCGTAGATCTCGCCGCTGGCCGTGCGTCGACCGTGAAAAGGGTCGCCGTACCAAGAGGCCAGGCCTTTTTCCTTATAACCATCGGCGGTGGCTAAGATATAGTATCTTTTGCCATTGATAACGTAAGATTTACCCGAGCGCTTTGGTCCGCCAAACGACATGAACCCGCAAGCGGCGGTCAAAACGCAGAGGGTTAAAGCGTATACAATTAGTAAGGTCAATTTTCTGGCCAGTTTAGGAGATTTTGGCCCATGGCTAAAAAATTCGGCGCTCTTTTTAGGAGGCATTTAATTCTCCTCGTCTTCGTCCTCGCCTTAAGCCCGCTTGGCGGAGTCCTAACTCCAGACCCAGCCAAGGCGGCGAGTTCAATAAAAAAAGCCTCGGTTCAAAAAAAGCCCCAAAGCTCGGCCAAAAAAAGCTCGGCCCAAAAAAATTCGACTCAAAAAAGCGAGGCTAAGAAAAAATCGGCCAAGAGCCAAGTCCCGAAAAAAAAGGCTCAAGCCGGGGTCAAAAAAAACCCCAAAAAAGCCAAAGTCGCGAAACTCGATCCTGAAAAATTGCCATTTCCGGACAACGTTAAAACTTTAGCCGGCTCCGGGGCGGTCCTTTTAATCGACCACCACGTTGGTCAGGACCTTTCGCGCGAGCTTTTCGCCTTAAACCCCGACAAAGCCTTCGTTCCAGCCTCCATCCTTAAACTAGTCACGGCCGGGGCGGCTTTAGACGCTTTGGGTTTTGGCTATAGGTTTCGGACCGAGTTTTATTTAGACCCAGGGCGGAACTTGTGGATCGTCGGTCGCGGCGATCCATTTTTAGTGGCCGAAGAGCTTTGCCTTCTTATGGAAAGTCTAAGGCAAACGGGTTTAAGCCAAGTTAAAGACGTTTATCTGGATAACTCATTTTTTGAGTCAGGTCTTATTTTAGACGGCAACACTTTTACCAATAACCCTTACGACGCTTATAATTTAGCGTTGGGAGTCAACTTCAACACCGTCAATTACCTTATCGACCAGAAGGGCAAAATTGTTGAATGCGATCCTTGCAGTCCCATAACCGAGGTCACCAAAGAAGTGGCTTCGCGTAATCCCTTAAAAAAACGGAGAAAAAATCGTTATCCCCAAGAATTTCGCTTAAATATTTCCTCAAGTCCTCTGGACGCGGAAAAAAATACTGGGCAAATGTTTCAAGCTCTTTTAACGAAATATGGAGTCACGGTTAGCGGCGACGTCGTTTTAGGCCGGACTCTCCCTAAAAACGCGAAGCTTATCTACGCCCATTTGTCCAGTAAAACTTTAGAGGAGCTTATTAAAGAACTCTTAAAACACTCCAATAATTTCATGACCAATCAGATATTTTTAACTATGGGGGCTGAAAAATTTGGGGCTCCCGCCACCCCGGAAAAAAGCCACCAAGTAGTTATAGACTTTTTGGCCAAGTACGATCTGCCGTCCATCACCATGGTCGAAGGTAGTGGCCTTAGCCGGCGCAACTCTTTAACCGCCCGCCAGATGAGTCGAATCTTGGGAACTTTAGAGCCGGTTAGACATTTAATTAACTCGAACGTCGACGGCTCGGTCATCGCCAAAACTGGAACCATGAGCGACATTCAAACCTTGGCTGGCTATTTAGTGCGACCAGAGCGGCTCGAAGAACCCCTGTCTTTCGTGATTCTCTTAAACGGGCCTTACAAAACCGGGACCCGCGATAAAATTTTAAAAGCCTTAAAAGCCCATTTTATTGGAGAAGAGACTAAGCCGATTCCTCAAAACGCGGCCGAAAACTCCCAAAAATCGGCCGCGGACTCCCAAAAATCCGCGGGCAAAAGGCCGAAAGACGCGGGCTTATTCGCCCCGCCTAGCTCGACCCTTTAGCCGCTATTTATTGAAAAGCCCCTGAAAATACCAACGAACGGCCGGGCGAACTCGAAACCCTCGCTCGTTTGGTTCTGGCGAAAACGCCAAAATATGTAGCGGTTTTTATTGGTCAAAATAAACGAGTTTTTTTTGAAGATTTTTATCGGTTTTTCTTAAAGGGCCTATTCGTTTTTAGCCTTAATAAATAAAGCTTTTAGGCCTAGCACTATAGCTTAGGGTCCTTAATTTAGCAATTTGTTTTTTGGCCAAATTTTGACCTAAAATCCTCAAATAGGTGACTTTTAAAGGCTTTAAAATTTGCGGGATTTAAGGCGCGGGCTTAAGTAATTGCCGCTTTAGATTGATAAAAAACGCCAAAATTAAAATGGCCTCATAACCATAAAATATAGTTACCTAAACTATTCCTAACTATTCAAAAGTTAATTTGACGCGTTTGTTATCTAGGGTTTAATAAACATTAAGTTCCACGCGATTTATATGACGTAACCTCGCTATTTGACGTAAAAGCCCCTTTATTGGCTCCTAAATTATTTTTAACGGTTTAAGGGTGAAAAGCGTTTTTTTTTTTTGGCCAAATTTTTCGCTCAAATTTTTCGCGAAAAAATAAGGTTATTTAATTTTTTTTTAAGGTCACGGCGAGGTTTTTAAAGATCGCGGCGGGGTTTTAGAGTTTTTTTTAAGGGCGGGTCTTAGGGCGATTTCGCTATAAAATTTTTCGCGGACGTTTTGCGGTCGGGTTATAATTTAGCGCCAAAAGCCTCTGGCCCTTTTTTGGCCTTTTTCAAGGCTTTCGACCCTAGAGCTAGACCCTTAAGCCCTCTTTGGGGGCCAAAATAAGTTTCAAAAAGTTTGGCTTTTTTGGGGCTCTTTTTTTTGTTTGGCCTGAAGTTTTAGGTTGGGCGAGATGTTTTTGGTTTGGCGAGATGTTTTTTGGTTTTTTGGCGGGATTTTTTTGGGGAGTTATCCAATAGGTTTATTTTTAATGGTTTTAAGGCCTAAGTTTATGAGGCCTTAACTTAAATATTCTTTATGAGGTAAATTTTACTGTTTATTTTAATTTTTTTATTTAAAAAACATTGTTTTGCCAATAACTAGTAATTTAATCGCGTTTAAAAATTTAGTTTTGACTATTTAATAATCTCTTTTTTTAGTTATTATTATTAAATAACGCAAATATTAGCCATTATTCTGGCTATATTTTTTAGCTTTACGGGTGGAGCCAAACGTTATGCCAAAAGGTCAAAAACCCCCGACCGAAGTCGGCCAAGATTCGTCGGCCGCGAGTTTACCGGCCCTTAGAGAAAAGGCTAAATCTCCGGCTATCCGGGAAAAGGCCAAATCCCCGGCTGTCCAGGAAAAGACCAAATCCTTAACGGTCCGGGAAAAATCCAAATCCCCAGCCCCTCGGACTAAAGCCGAGCCCCCCGCGGTCAGGATCGTGGCCATCGCCCCCGCCAAAAGAGCCAAATCCGAGGCGCTAAGCCCTAGGGCTAACCCCGCCGTTCCGGCTAAAAAGCCCGTCGCCGCCGTCCCCGCCAAAAAGGAGCGCGCTCAAAACCCCAGCCCAAGGGCCAAAGTTGAAGTTCCGGCCACCAAAGATCCGGTCGAGCCGCCCGCCCCGAGGGTCAAAGCCCAGCCGCCGGCTAAACGACCCGTCGCCGCCCATCCGGCGCCGCGGCCCAAGGCCGCGCCCCCGGCTAACCGCGAGGACGTGACCCCGCTTAGGCCTATACCGCCTAAATAAGCCTTTTTTTTTAGAACGCGCCCCAAAATGGCGAAGCCCTATTTATGTTTTTTTCGGCTGAAGTTTTTAGAGGGCGAAGGATCGGGTCAAACTATTTAATAAGTCCGATTTCCCGGAAATAGCGCTCCGCCCCGGGATGGAGAGGGGCGGTCAAGGATAAGAGGAGATCGCCTCTTTTAACGCTCGTTAAAGCCGGGTGGGCGTTGTTTAAAGTCTCTAAATTTTCGTAGACCGTTTTGGCGAATTGGTAAGCCGTCTCGACCGGCAAGCTCTCGGTGGTTAAAAGGGTGGCTCTGGGGCCAAAAGTCGGGACTGACTGGGGCTCTCCCCGATATAAGCCAGAAGGAATGGTGGTGGTTGGATAGTAGGGACGCTCAGCCAAAAATTTTTGGATTTGGGGGGTGTTTAGGGGAATTAAACGAATAGGGCACAAGTTGGCCGTTTCTTGGACCGTGGCGTTGGGGTGGGCGATTATAAAAGAGTAGGCCTCCAGCTTACCGGCGCACAAAGCCTCGCTCGCGAGCCTTGGATTTAAGTAAACGTTGGCGTTTTCGAGGCCCTCGTCCCAGCCGTAATGTTTAAATAAAAGCTCCATGGTCTCGCGATGGCCAGAGCCACGCTCGCCTAAGCTAACTCTTTGGTCTTTTAAATCGTCGAAAGACTTGATGGGCGAATTGGCCCGAACCACGATGGTCAGAGCCTCGGCCTGCAGAGCGAAGATAGACCTTAAGCTTTTTTGAGGGCCAGTCTTTTGAAAGCCGAAAGTTCCGTCATAAGCGTAAGCCTGAACGTCCGACTGGACGAGGGCCACGTCGAATTGGCCGGTTCCTAAGGCCAAGACGTTTTCGACCGAGCCCTCGGAGGACTCCAAGGCGCAGCGGATCGAATGCTCCCTAGCCCGGCGACCTTTGTCCATTAACCGACTGATGGCCCCGCCTGTGGGATAATAAACCCCCGCGACCGAACCCACCCCAAAGTAGACGACCTTACGCCCGGAATTTTGGGCGTTGGCCGGGGTCGGGGCGAGCCAAATCCAAATCCAAGACCAAAAGGCCATAACCACGACTAAAAATTTTAAAAATCCCATTGTTAGAGCCCACTTTTTGGTTAGCTTTGGCCTTATCTGGCCAAGACTATTCTTAGGTCTTAGGCTTTTTGGCCTTTTTTCGCGTAAAGTCGCGGACTTTAGGGAGCGGGCTGGTTTTTTGGCCCTTCCTCGGCTCGCCAGGCTCGGCAATGGGCGCCGTCTAGGCCCCGCAAAATGCCGCAGTTGGCGATGGCTCCGCTGTGCGGACACTTGCCCCTTAGCTCGACGAGGCGACTTTTTAAGGCTTGGAGAGAGGCTAGCTGCTCTTCCAGCTTCTTAATATGTTCGTCCACCAAAGTGTTGACTTCCATACAGTCCCGCTCTGGGGCTTCCCGGAGCTTTAATAGGGTTTTGATGTCCTCGATGGCCATGCCGTGGTCTCGGCAGTGGCGGATAAACCTTAACCTTTCCACGTCCCCGCGCCGGTAAGTCCGGTAGCCATTGGGGGTCCTTTGAGGTTTGTCCAACAGGCCTTCCTTCTCGTAATAGCGGATAGTGACCACTTGGACTCCGACCAGTTGGGCCAGTTCCCCGATTTTTATCAGATCATTTCTCGCTTTGCCCACGAGCTTAAGCCCCCTTATCCCAAAAAAAATTATTTTTTTTCGCTCTACCCCTTGACTCTATAGTAACTATAGGCATTATACTTGTCAACATTGAAGGCCCTCAAATTTTTTTTAAGGAGTTTTCCATGTTCGGTTATTGTCCAGTTTGTGGTCACGTCCACGAAGGCGAGGCTCACCACCACCATCACCAGGAAGTCGTCCTAAGCGGCGGCGAGTCTTTAGCCACGTCCGAAAGGCGCGAGTCGAAGGCTAAAGGAGGCCTGGCCGCGGCCGGGGAGGAGGAAGACGGCGATCCAGCTTCGCCTTCTACGGCTCAAGACGCGGACGATCTAAAAACCGCTTATTTCACCGGGCCCGGGCTAAAAGAAGCCTTGGCTAGCGGCGGTTTAAAGTCCGAGTTAACCAGTCTTTTTGGGGTTAAAGAAGTCGATTATAACCTCGAAGGCGATCTCTTGGCCGTCACTTATTCGCTCGTTTCTCCCCAGCCAGTTGAGGCATTTCTTTCCGCCAAGGGTTTTTTGGCGACCCCTTTCTCCCCTAAACCGGCCAGTTTAACGATTCCCATGGCTAAGGTCGGGTCAGCTCCTATGTCTAAGGTTAAGCCCACCCCTAACGAAACCTTAACGTCTGAGGCTAACCCCGCTCCTTTAGCCGTGCCTAAGGAAGCCACGCGGTTTCATTTGCCCGGGATGTGCTGCGCTTTAGAGGCCAATCAGCTGCGCGCTAAGCTGGAAAAGATAACTGGGGTCTCTGATCTAAATTTTAACTTAAACGACCGGACCATCGCCGTCGTCCACGGTCTCCCCTCGAATCAGCCTATTTTAGATCTTTTTAAGGCCGAAGGGTTTGAGGCCACTTTAGTCGGCGCCGCGAGTCAACCAAAGGCCAAACCCACCCCTTGGGGCCGGTACCTTGTGGCCACGGCTTTGGCTTTTTTGGCCGAGGGTCTCCACTTTCAGGGTTTTCCCTTTTATTTGACGGTCGTTTTAGCCATCGCCTCCTTTATTTTTAGCGGCTTTGAGGTTTACAAAGAGGGGCTCTTGTCCTTTAAGCGTTTAAAGCTGGACATGAACGCCCTCATGAGTCTCGCCGTGACCGGGGCGGTCGTAATTGGCGAGGTGGCCGAAGGAGCCATGGTTTTGGCTCTCTTCTCCTTGGCCGAGGCTTTAGAGGACCGCAGTTTACAAAAAGCCAGGGCGGCTATCGCCAGTCTCTTGGGTTTAGCCCCGGACGTGGCCACGGTCAAATCGCCCGACGGCCAGTGGCGCGTGATCCGGGCCCAAGAAGCTCCGGTCGGGACCATGATTCAGATCCGGCCTGGGGAGAAGCTGCCCTTAGACGGGCGGGTGGTTAGCGGTTACACGGCCATTAACCAAGCCCCGGTCACCGGCGAAAGCGCGCCAGTGGACAAAGGGCCTGGGGATCAGGTCTACGCGGGGACCATTAATGGGTCAGGCTCCATCGAGTACGTGACCACGGCCGCTTTTAAGGACTCGACCTTAGCCAAAGTCGCGGCCTTCGTCGAGGCTTCCGAGTCGCGAAAAGCCCCGGTCGAGAGAATAGTCGATCGTTTCGCGGCTTACTACACCCCGGCCGTTTTCGCTTTGGCCACTTTAGTGGCCCTTATTCCCCCTTTATTTCTGGGCGGGGCCTTTGGGGAGTGGCTATATAAAGCCTTGGTTCTTTTAGTTATTTCTTGCCCTTGCGCCTTGGTTATCTCGGTTCCGGTCACCATTTTATGCGGTTTAGCCGCGGCGGCCAAAAAAGGCTTGGTCATTAAAGGCGGAGCGGTTTTAGAAATTGGCCGGAAAATTAAGATCGTGGCCTTAGACAAAACCGGCACCATTACCACTGGCCAACCCAAACTGACTGGCTTTCAAGTTTTAAACGGGGCTGACCCGAAACAAGTGGAACTGTTAGCCGTATCCCTGGCCGCCCGCTCCGACCATCCGGTCTCGCGGGCTATTTACGAAAATTATCCGGCCAAGGACGATTTACTGGAGGTCCAATTTTTAGAGGCTTATCCAGGCAAAGGCTTAGGCGGGATCATCGAGGGCCGGACTTATCGCTTAGGCAGCTTAAAACTTTTACCCGAAGGCGAGTTTGAAAGCGAGGCGGGGGCGGCGGCTTTTCGTTCTTTAACCCAAGGCGGGCGGTCGGGGGTCATTTTCTTAGAAGAAGACGCGCCCTTGGCCATTTTCGCCGTGGCCGATAGCTTAAAAACCGAAAGCCTGACCGCTATCGAAGAGATGCGTCGCTTAGGGCTAAAAACGGTCATGCTCACCGGCGATCACGTGGCCGTGGCCGAAACCGTGGCTAAAGAAGCCGGGGTCTCGGACTGGCGGGGCGGATTAATGCCCGAGGACAAAGCCACGGCCATAGCCGAATTAAAAAAAGAAGGCGTCGTGGCCATGGCTGGGGACGGCATTAACGACGCCCCGGCTTTAGTCACCGCCGACGTGGGCTTCGCCATGGCCATGATCGGCGCGGACGTGGCCATTGAGACGGCCTCCGTGGCTATCATGGACGATAAACTGAGTAAAATCCCGGCCTTCGTGCGGTTAGCCAAGAGCGTCTGGACCTTAATCGTGGAAAACTTCATCGTGGTTTTTACGATCAAACTCTCCTTTATGGCCTTAACCATGATGGGTTTCGCCCACATGTGGATGGCCGTCATCGCCGATATTGGGGTCTGTATGCTAGTCGTGGGTAATGGCCTTCGGGCTACCCGGAAGTAAAAACTAGCCTTTATCGCCTCCAAACCCTAAGGTTTGGGGGCGATAACAAAAAATATAGTCCCTAGCCTAAAACTATAACCCCTTGAAATCGCTCTTTTTTTATCTCGCCACAAAAATATTTTTACTTTTAGTCGAAGAAATCGCCCCAAAGGGCTTGATAATTTTGTACCTTAAACTTACTATAGGCTATAGACTTTTGGAAGGGCGGCTGACTGATCGGCTAAGCCGTAATTTCCAAAGGATAAAAGCCTTCGGGGGGATTTTAAAGCGGTTTTTTTAAGCCTTTATTAAAAGTAACGATAGCCTCCCCTAAACCTTTTAAGATCTCGAAAAGAGGGTTAAGGCCAAAACTTAGCTCAATAGGAGTTCAAGTCTCCTCTTCGGCTTTATTGGCGAAAGAAGCTAAGTAGTTACAGTCAGTTAGCTTTTTAAGCTCCTAAGGCCGGTTAATTTAAGAAGGTAAGATCCATCGACTGTTTAAGACCTAAAGACCACGGCTAATAGAAAGTAGATAGACAGCCAATAGACGGTCGATAGGTAGTTAATAATATATTCGCGATTGATGGATAGTTACGATTGGTGGATAGTTAATAGTTTACGGGCGGTTGATTAGACAGTTAAAAGTTTACGGGCGGTTGATAGATAGTTAACAGTTCGTGGGCGGTTTATAGATAGTTAACAGTTCGTGGGCGGTTTATAGATGGCTAATCGAACGTAAATAGATACTTAGTAGCTAGTTTTAACTGTCGTTAATCACCAAAAAAAAGACTAAAAAGATATTTCGGACTTAAAGGAGGTTTTAAATTATTACTGACTATAACCCGATTGTTATTTTATCTTTTAGCCGTAATAATTTAATAAGCATGACAATTTGTTTTAGCGTTAAAGACGTTAAACGGATAAATTAAAATCGTCAAAATCGTTGGCGGCGTTTTTAGCTTAATCAAACACTATTTTAAGCTATAAAATGCTTT
>JAIROO010000235.1 GCA_031257535.1 Deltaproteobacteria bacterium | reverse complement strand
TGGTTTTTTCGGCGAGCCTTGATTGATTTTTGAAGTTTTGGCGGGCTAACTAACCCTTAGCGTTATCTTTTTCCTAGCCTCTAAAAATAATTGGGGCTAAAATCTAGCGGCTAGATAAGCCGCAGTTTGACTCCGGACCTGAGCCGAGATCTAATAACGCGCTTTTAACGCGTTAAAATACGTCAAGCGAACTTATAAAAACTTATTGACTTTCGTTCGCGTATTGGAGGTGGATCAAAATTCACTCAGACCTCGATCTTCTCCGTCTTCAATAACCTTTTTTATTCCAAACTGGTTATCTAACGATTGAAAAACAGATAAGATTTAACAGTTATAGTCTTAAGTGTCCCAACTTAGAAGTTGATGAGGCCTTTAACGCGAGCCTTGTGAAGGCTATGACAGGATAGAAAGAGTTTCACGTCTTAGAGTTAGCCGCTGGTCTCAAGACGGCCCTTTTGGCTTTTGACGAGTTGGCCGTGGCCAAGCGTTTGGAAACTATTTTAAGGTGGGTTCCCTATCAGGAACAAAAAGCTTTGGAAGGTTACCATCACGCCCTCATCTATTCCGTTTTAAAGGCCCTCCACTTTAAGGTCAAAAGCGAAGTCAGCGTCTCGGAAGACGTCTTTGATTGATTTATTGAGATCCCCAAAAAAGCGATCTTTATAGTTGAAATCAAATTCAAAAAAATACCTGGAGAAAAGGACAAGGCGACCGAAGAAGACGTCAAAAAGCTTCTTGACCAGGCGGTGACGGACGCCGTCGCCCAAATTAAGCTTAAGGAATATGAGGCTGAATTTGACCAAGAATATCCGGTAGTCAAAAAAATGGCCGTGGGAATTGTCGAAAGAGCCTACGTCTTAGCGAAGATTTATTAACGGGCGGCGGAACGTTTTTTTTCGCGCTAGGCTCTTTTGGCTGACTTTAGCGAAAACCCTTTCGAGGGGTGTTAAAATTTTAAGCGGGTGGATCTACTATAAACGCTAATCTAAAGTTATAGTGACCATTATATAATAAACAAGCCCTCAAATACTAAAGAGGGTTTTGACGAGCGCGTCTTTTTAAGATGGCTCGCGAAAACCCTTGTTTTGAAATTTTAAGCGGGTGGATCTACTATAAACTCTAATCTAAAGTTATAATATGCGCTTTATATTGTATATAAAATAAACCTTCAAAGACCTAAAAGTACTTTTTAGTTTTTTTGATTAAGATTATAGCTAAAAAGCCTTTTTAGCGACCTTAAGCTATCTCTAAAATCATTTTAAACTTTTAAATTTCCCCTAAAAACCACCAAAAATTACTCTTCAGTGTTTTTAAAGAGGTTATTAATTAGGCCGTCCACCTCTTGTTGCTCCAAAGAGTCTTGGGTGGGGCCTAAGAGCGAGGGATCGCGGTTTAGGGCTTTTTCGGCGAGCCCCGTGGGTTTGGGTGACTTCCGTTTCGGGGCGTCTTTTTGGCCGGCGGGTTTATCTTTAAAGGAGCCCTTGGCTTCTTTGGGCCCTTGGG
Organism: Deltaproteobacteria bacterium; assembly: GCA_031257535.1. Classification (GTDB taxonomy): domain Bacteria; phylum Desulfobacterota; class Desulfarculia; order Adiutricales; family Adiutricaceae; genus JAIROO01. Next base: position 2,830 of record JAIROO010000235.1, on the reverse strand, counting down.
CGTCTTTGGGTCCCTGGTCGTCGCCTTGGTCGGCCCACTGGGGCTTAGGTCTAGTCGCCCGGGCCGGCCTTTTATCGTCCGCGCCCTTGGTTTCAAAGGGCTCGCCGACGATCTCCGCGATGACCTCGTTTAAAGAGGTCAAGTTCTCGTGGACTCGGATCAGGCGCTGACCAACCTGGTCGTGAAATCCGGCCACGTTGACCAAAAGCGTGGACGACTCCCCAAATCGAGGCAGGGTGTCGACCAAAGCCTTAAAGATCTGGGCCGGGACCTTAACTGGCTCGTCGTCTTTTTGGTTTTCCTCCTGGGCGATCTTGGTCATTTGAACCGCGGCTTGTAAGGACGCGATATACACGTTCATGGCCTCGGCTACGCTTAAAAGGTCGGAGGCGGCCCGTTCGGCGATGGACTCGATCTCGTCTAAACGCTGGAGGGCCATGGGCAGCTCTTTGACGTTAGCCGCGTTTAAGGCTTTGAGGTGGCGAGGGCGTAAGCTAGGGCCGGCCGGTTTTTTGTGGTCAAAGGAGCCTGACTCGCGGGCGTAGGAGCCATAACCCCCGCCCCCCCGAAATCCTGAGCCGTCCCTTTGGCCGTCGCGAAAGCCGCCAAAAGGCCGGGGGCCTTTTTTAAAGCCCGCGCCAGCCCGAGTCGGGGCGAAAGGGCGGCGTCTGGGCGGTCGGTCGCCAAAGGAGCCTCTTTGGTCGGTTTCGTCGTCGGACCTCTCGCGGAAGGACCGACCAAAAGGGGGCGGGCCCGGGCGCTGAGTCTTAAAAGGTCGACTCTTGTCGTCGGCGTAAGATCGTGGCCGGTCCGAGTCTCTATAGCTAGACGACCCGCCTTTTCTTTGGTAACCGGAACCTTTGGAGCCCTTATCTTGGCCCGAGTCGTTATGACCGGTCTTGGGTCGGCGAAAAAGAACCGGCCCTTCGGGACCGTCAGCGGTGTCGTAGTCGGAAATCTTGGCCCGACCGGACCTTTTGGGGGTTGAGGGGGTGGGGAGAGAGGCGGGATCGGCTTTGGGCCGTCTTTTAGTGCTGTTCATTTTATCCTCGTCGGGCGACCCGACTAAGCTTTATGGCGATGGACTCGCTAAAAAACTCTGAAAAGAAAGCCGCCTGGCTAGCCTAAACTCTAGGCTCGTTAAGCCTTCTGGCTTGGTTTTTGGCGGTCCGGTTAGTTAATAAGTAAAAAAAACTAGTTTTAGGCTGAATAACTCCTAAAAAAACATTAACAATAACAAAAATACTTAAAAAGATGCCTGACCTAGTTTTTTTTGAAAAAAAATTAGCCATTGAGGTTCTATATAAGGTTAAACCTCGCGGGAGCGAAATAACAAAATAGGCGATCTTAAAGACAAACGACTGAAAAATCGCCTTTTAAAAAAAAATAAATCGACTTTTTAACTAAAAAGCCAGCTTAATCCAGCAAAACGCCTTGGCGAACTTTAGCCGCCGCCGCTGGGGAGACGATGAGGCCGATGATCTCTAAAGCGAAGAGAAGAGCTAAGGCCGGGCCTTTGGCGGTGGTGATTAAGCCGTCGGTGACCACTGGGTCGGTTAAGATCTGGGCTCCGGCCAGCTCTTTTTCAAAACCAGGATAGCAGACGGCCTTTTTGCCATTTAAAAGACCCAAACGCCCAAACACGGTGGGAGCCGCGCAGATGGCCGCTAACCTTTGGCCTTTAGCCGCTTGGGCTTTGATAAGTTTCATGAATTCCGGGTGGTCGACGTAAGCGATGGTGCCGCCCGGAATAATCAAGATATCGTAGTCGTCCGGGTTGAAACCGGCTAAGGTTTGGTCGGTCTGGATAACGATTTTGTGGCTACCTTCGACCGATTTGGTGGGGCCTAAGGAGACGATGGTCGTGGCCACCTCGGCCCGGCGTAACAAGTCAATGGTGGCGATAGCCTCAATTTCCTCAAAACCTTGAATGACAAAAACCGCGGCTTTGCTCATAGAACTTCTCCTAATATAAAGGCCAAAAAATCAGTCGCGTTTAGACGTTTAATGGGTCTAGCTAGAACTTATTATGGCTAAGAAATAGGTTAAACGCCCCTATAACTCAGTTGGCTAGAGCGCGGGATTAGGAATCCTGGGGCCGCGCGTTCGAATCGGCTATGGGCGCCAATTATCAACAGATTATTTAAAGTTTTGGAGATCATTTCTTGTCCGTGTCAACAGCTCCCAAATTATTCGAGCTATTAGACTAAAGCCCCTGGTTTAACTAAAAACGCCATTAAACAAGAAACGTTAGTGAAAATATTATAAAAAGTAGATAAATAAAAAACGTTTTAGACGGTTGGCGAAAGAGGGGATTCGAACCCCTGGTGGAGTTTTAAGCTCCAGGCGCGATTGCCAAATAGTAGCCTAAAACATTTTTTTAACCGTTAAACTGTAATAAAATTTAGTAAAATCTAGTAAATAAATAGTCTTGGCTGACTAAAGAAGTTAAATCAACTAACTTTATTAACTAAACAAGTTTTATAGACTAAACAGACTTTATTAACTAAATAAGTCATATAGACTAAACAGACTTTATTAACTAAACAAGTAATATAGATCAAATAGACTTTATTAACTAAACAAGTTTTATAGATTAAAAGTGTTTTATTAACAAAACAAACGCTATTAACTAATAAAGATATAGAATAAACCAATTTCCAATAATAAATAACCTATTAACTATTCAAAAACAAAAGCCCTGGGTTTTTGGTCTTGATAAAAAAAAGGCGTTCGGCCAAGAAAATAGAGCCCCACCGTCAAGCCCGCCTTGGTTAATCGTCTAAAGAAGCGACCTCTTTGGGGTGAGCTTTTTTTAAGAGCAGGACCT
>JAIROO010000225.1 GCA_031257535.1 Deltaproteobacteria bacterium | reverse complement strand
TATAATTTTATTATAAATTGCCTGTTTTAAGCTTTAAAACAATTTTTTTAATTCGGCTCCCAGAATTTTAGAACTCCGAGTGTCCAGGCATCTTCGCCATGAAAATCCGTGTTTACGAGATCGCGGTTATACGCTCTATACGGTGGTAAAAATTTTTTAAGGACTTAGGTAGTAGCGTCGCTTAGGGCGCAATCTTAAAATAAGGTTTTTTTCGAAGTCGTCGGCGCTTGATTTGTCGTCCTATAATATTTTCAAAACGGCTTAATATCTAGTATTATAGAAGGCAAAGATAAAGTATTGGACTGGAATTATAGTTTGAAGGGCCTTTACGATTCATTTAATTCAATTTCACAGACAAGATCAAAAACGTTCACCGCTATGTCAGCGCAAATCATCCGTATATTTTCAAAATCACTGTAGCGTGTGGCGAGATTTTTGAAATTCTTAAGATCAACCCGCTTTAGAGCATATGGCGTAAGGCTAGATAGCTGCGCTTGGAGTTGCTGAAGAGCGGACTGTCCGCTTTTCTGGGGGTACAAGGAGTCAAACGATTTAAGAGCCTTCGCGACCGATTTGTCGCCAAGATGTTCGGCCACGGCCGCAAAGTCCACGTAATCCCTGGTTGCGTTACGTTTTAGGATCAAATACGCTTTGAGCCTCAGGATCTCCTCTTCGGTGGGAACATTAAACTTAAGCCTTTGTAATCAATAATCTTAGTTTCGAGCGGCTTTGAACGTATTAACCGCCTGACGCCGGTTTCAATTCCATCAATATCGCCCTGAATCAAGATAGGCCGGATAATTCTCGCGTCTGGCCAACCAGATATTGACCCTAAAATCAGTAGAACTTCGTTAAACTGTTCGCGCAAATTGGTAAGGTCGGGATCGGCGTCGATTGAGACTCGAGGCCCAGCGTAAAGCGCGGCCGCTGGGCCATCAACAAGAACCAATACCGGGATTATCTGGTGAAGTCGGGCGGCGGTAAAAAGTAAAAGTTCCCAATCAACTTTTTTTGACAGTGTTTTTTAACATAATTAAACCAAACATGATATCTTTGAGCGTATGGGTCATTAATATAATGATGACAAATATATTAAATATCATCTAATATTGAATTATGTTTTATAGCTTGAAGACGTAGTTCAGCCCAATCTTGCCATAAACCTCTAAAAATAATGTCATCTATAGACATTAAACTATAATCTTCTTCAATAAGATTGCGGTGTTTTATTTAAATATTCATTTTAACAAAAAAAGTTAAATGATCGAAATCATTTAACTTTTTTTTGTAAAGTTTCATTTGATTTAAAACTAAAATAAAAAAAACAGGCGTTTAGCGAAAAAAATTAAATTGCGTTTCAGCCGTTCTGGCGCAAGGCCCCGCCCCATCAGGAAATGTTTTTTTAAAGTTTTAAAAAATTACAGACGAGGCTCGGTCACGTCGGAGATGGTAAAGGGCGAATTGTACTCGCTGCCCCTTTGGTTACCCTCTTTGATCTTGCCTTTGGCCACCAGATCTCGGTATTGGGCGATATAATTAAAGGCCCTTTGGTGGTAACCGGAGTCTGGATAGGCCTCAATCAGCCCCTTAAAACGATTCATGGCCGCTTGGTAGTCTTTCCTTTTAAAGTAAAACTCCCCAATATAAAACTCATGGCCAGCCAAATTATTTTGAGCCTCAGCGATGCGGGCTTTAGCCAAAGTCGAGTAATAACTATCTGGATAGCTCTCAATTAAATGGGCTAGAGTCTGAATGGTCAAAAGAGTGGGCGTTTGGTCGCGATCTATGCCATTCATTCGCAGATAATGGCACATGCCCTGCTGAAAGATGGCGTAGGGCACGGCGTCGTTGGTGGGGTGTAATTCCTCAAAACTCCGGTAAGCCCCGTAAGCCTCAATATATTTGCCATTTAAGTAAAACGCGTCGCCTAATTTTAGCTCGGCTAAAAGGGCGTAACGACTATAAGGATACTGGTCTTTGATCTGCTGCCAAAGCTTGGCCGCCTCCGCGTAGTCGTCGGCGTCCATGCGCTCTTGGGCTTTAGTGGCCAAAGCCGCGGATTGGTCGCCTTCTAAAACCTCATTGTCTGAGCCATAACCAAAGGCGCTTTTGATGTAGTTGACCGCCCCGCAACCAGTCATGGCTAAAGAGGATCCAGCCATAATCGCGGCCACAAGGGCTATAGACGCGAAACGATAAAAGGCGACCGTCAAGCTCACGATATCGACTCCAGTTGTTTTAAATATTCAGATTTCGTCTTGAGGCCAATAATCCTTTTGACCTCCTGGCCGCCTTTAAAGACGATCAAGCAGGGGATGTTAACGATCTTCATTTGGACCGCGGCGTCGTTATGTTCGTCCACGTTAATCTTGGCGAAGGCGATCCGACCGATCAGTTCCTCGCTCAACTCCTCCAAAACAGGGGCGGCTCGTAAGCAGGGAGAGCACCAAGGAGCCCAAAAATCCACTAAAATAGGGATTTGGCTGGCGGCCAAGGTCTGAGCGAAGGTCGCGTCGGTCAAAGCTGGAAGTTCAGCCATAATATAAAAGACTCCTTAAAGATTAACAAAGGTATAAGTAATCCAAATCACTAAAAAAACGACAAAAAGCCCGCCGCCGAAAAACAAGCGCGAGGCTCATAATCTTGATCTTACCAAAGAGTCAACTTAAGGTCAAGGCGGAACGTGTATTCGAGTATTTCAACTTTAGATATCTCTATATTTTCGTTAAAAAATAAACATTAACTAGAAAAATATAAAATACATTGTATAATAAAAATTATTAAACATTAATACGATGGTATAAAAACAATTAAAACAGTATCTTTACTAAATTTTATCTTTAATCAATCTGGCGCCTAAGTCGTAAAATATCCTCAAGGAGGAAGATTTTGTCGCCTACTAATACTATATACGCGATCTATAATTTGAAAAACTACTATACATCGCGTTAAAAAATCGTCAAAAAAAGCTTTTTAAGCCCTAACGTTTTTGACGTTTTTTTAGCCGCGCTGGCCACAAACCGGGCAGTCCAGCCGAGGGGGAAATTTAACCCGCCTAAACTCTTGGTTAAGGCCATTAAAAGTCAAAAGAATCCCCGTCAATAAGTTCCCCGCCCCGGTCAGAAATTTTATGGCCTCTAAGGCTTCTAAACTCCCAACGACCCCGGCCACGGCCCCGACAATCCCGGCCTTGGCGCAAGTTGGGGCGGCTCCCGGCGGCGGGGGGGCCTCAAAAAGGCACCTTAAGCACGGCCCGGCTCCCGGCGTAATGGTGGTCAGCTGGCCTTGAAAGCCTAAGACCCCGGCGTGGACAAGGGGAATTTTTAAGTTTACGCAAGCGTCGTTTAAGATAAATTTAGTGGCGAAATCGTCGGCGCCGTCAACCACAAAATCAAAGTCTCGCAAAAGGCTAAGGACGTTGTCGCGCGTTAACCGGGCCTTTATCGGCAAAACCTCGATATTTGGGTTTAAATTTACCAACTTAGCCGCCCCCGAGTCGACTTTTAAGGTCCCTAAATCAGAGTTGGCGTAGAGAATCTGCCTTTGGAGGTTACTTAGTTCAACCTGGTCGCTATCAAGAAGGCCAATCGTCCCGACCCCGGCCGCGGCTAGATATAAGGCCGCAGGGGAGCCTAAACCGCCCACCCCGACGATCAGGACTCGACCGGCCAAAAGTTTTTTTTGGCCCAAAACCCCTATGTCTTTAACTAAAATATTGCGGCTATAGAGCTCTAACTGAAAAGAGGTCAAAGCCATAGTTAAAACGCTCCCTAAAACCTTGGTTTTTTTCCGGTCAAAAAAAGGCCAAGATTTTTTTAGGCCTCCTCGCTTTTTTTGACTAACAAACCATAAGTCCCGTCTTGGTTGTCTAGGAGCCTTAAAACCTTATGGCCCTCGTCTTTTAAGCTCCGGGGCAGATTTTGAACTGGTTCCCCGTCGTTTAGGCGCACGGCCAAAATCGCCCCTCCGGCCAACTCGTCCATGGCCACTTTAATTTTAACGAAGGTCATGGGGCAGACGCAGTCGGTAATGTCGACTGTGGCCACGGGTTCTAGATCAGTTGGCAAGGGCGGCCTCCACGGCTTTTGTTAAGGGCTCCCAGCCGACCCGGTCAATGGTGGTTCGAAACCTTTCCCCGGCTTGACCATGGGCGGTGAAAAAGTCTAAAGCCGCGTCCGCGGCTTTGAGCACCGCCTCGCGGTCTTCGGTAATCGCGAAAATGGGCCGACCTTGGGCGATCCGATTGCCAAAGGAGCCGCCAAAAGACACCAGATAGCCTGGCCGACCGCGCCAAGAGTTAGTGGGGCAGGCTTTGACGCAGCGGCCGCAGTTAACGCACTTTTGCCGGTCTAAATAAATCTGTCGTTGACCCCGCGAAAGAGCCCCGACCCGACAAGCTTTCACGCAAACCCCACAAAAAAAACAATCCGAGGAGTCCCAGTCGATGAGGTAACCGCCTTTGACGCCTAAATCGTTTTCCTCGGCTTTTAAGCAATTATTAAGGCAGCCCGTCACCCCAAACTTAAACTTATGGGGCAGAGTCCGGCCAAAATACCTTTGGGAGATATCTTGGGCCAAAGACAAGGCGTCCACGCAACCGCTGGGACAGATGTCGCTCCCTTGACAGGCGGTCACCGTGCGCACCCGGGCCCCACAAACCCCAGTCGAAACCCCGCCGCTAGCCAAAAAAGCCTTGACGTTTTCCACGTCTTCTAGTTTGACGAAAGGAATCTCCACGCCCTGGCGCGAAGTTAGGTGGACGTGACCAGCCCCGTAGTTCTCGGCCGCGGTCGCGATGACCATGAGCTGTTTGGCCGTTAAATTACCGCCCACGACCTTGAGCCGCAAAGAAAATCGATCCTTTTGCTTTTGACGCATAAAGCCGCCATTTTTGAGGGCCTTGTAATCGACGTCCATAAATTTTGGTCTCCCACCTCTAAACCGAAAAAAAAAAGAAAACATAAAACAAAAAAAGAAGATAATGAGAAAAAAATGATAAATATCGTAAAAAACGCGTTTAATAGCTTAATTCCCAAATAAAACCAAATAAAATAGTAAGATTATTTCGCGTTAATTCGCTATTTGGCTTAGCTATTTGGATTCGCTATTTAAATTTACTGTTGGGCTTTTTCTAGAGCCGCCTTTTTTTCTTCGGCCAAAGCCCGACACTTTGGACAAGCGTTATGGGGCAAACGGAAGAAGGTTTTTAAGGAACTGACCTCGCTGGCCGTCTCCACGATCAAGAGTCCAGGGCAGTCGGGGCACTCCTTTAGGGATTCGCGCCGTCTTTCGTTAATAAAGGTAGGCCAGTCGCGCTGGGAGTCCTGGGTGACCGCGTGGGTATCGTAAAAGACCCGCTTTTCCCTAAGCCAATAGCCATTACGGAGAACCGAGCCACTTCGGTCGGGATCGGGATTTCGCCGTTTTTTATGGAGGGAGTCGGCCATTTTTTTGACGTAATCCAAAACGTCGGGTCGAGTGGCTGGCGGGCCGCTCGCGGGTAAAGGCTCGTTGACCTTGGTCCAGTCCAAACCGGCCATGGACAGGACAATGGCGAGGTTGGTGTAAGGTAAAGCCCCTTGAATAGCGTAGCCGCCTTCTAAAACCGCGATATCTGGGTTAATCATGGCCGACATCTTAGCGTAACCTTGGGCGGTCAACTTCATATTGGTTATGGGGTCGGTAAAGTGGTTGTCCTGGCCAGCGGAGTTAACGACTAATTCCGGTCGCCACTCGTCCAAAATTGGCCGGACGATCAGCTCCGTGGCCAAATGAAACCCCTCGTCCCCAGTGGCCGGAGGCAGAGGGACGTTAATAGTCGCCCCCCAAGCTTGCGGGCCGCCTAGCTCGTCGGTCGCGCCAGTGCCGGGGTAAAGGGTCCGCCCGTCTTGGTGCAAGCTAATAAAAAGCGTGTCCGGGTCGTGCCAATAAATGTCCTGCGTGCCGTCGCCATGGTGGCAGTCGGTGTCGACGATGGCGATCCGCCGATAGCCAAACTCCCGCCGCAGTCTTTCGATCATAATGGCTTCATTATTAATGTTACAAAAACCTCGGCCCCCATGGACGACTAAACCCGCGTGATGGCCCGGCGGCCGAACTAAGGCGAAAGCCTTTTTGGCTTGGCCAGTGGCCACCAAACGGCCAGCCGTAATCGCCCCGCCGCAGCTAATAAGATGGGGAGCCGCGGCCACGCGTTTTAAGGGCAAAGGAATCAGATGGGCGCCGTAGATATCGGCCGCCTCCGCCACCTCGGGCCGAAACTCCGCGATGGCCGGCAGATCGAAAATCCCCTCTTCCCTTAACTGGTCGTGGGTGTATAAAAGACGCTCCTCACGCTCGGGGTGGGTGGGCGAAATGGCCCAGTCATAGGCGGGGAAAAAGATGAGGCCTAAATTGGCCGGCTCTACTTGAGTCAAGACGAACTCCTAAAAACGCCGGAAAAAGGCCCTTTAAGCTATAGGCCCCATAGGCTGTATTTAACGCCGTCAAGGCCCTAAATTATGGTCAGGGACCCTAAAGCCGCGGGAGCCAAAAACCCCATTTCTTTTTTGGCCTAAAACGCTCCCAAAAACCTTAGCCTTAAGGGGCTAACGACGTTTATTATTTATTTAGTCCAAAATTAGAACAAAATCAAGAGTTTTCTCCAAATAATAAGGCCTAAAAAAAAACGCCAATACCTTCGCCCCCCCTCTGGCTTTACGGACCTAAAAGAGCGTTTGGTCTTCTGAAAAGTTATGGACTTAAAAACCCCATCTTTTTAGAAAAACAAGAAGATTTAAGGCGTTTTAAGTTTAGAGAGAGAATTCTCCTAAAGGCTTGTTTTTGTCAAAATATTAAAATAACAATACTAGAATCTTTAAATATAAATTATATCGTATATTTTACTATTATCTAGTCTTAGTCGCTCATTTTTTAGGAGCCAAAAGGGGTCGGGCCTTAACTTGGTTTTTTAGTCAGAACTGTGTTAATATTGGTCAATTTCCGGATCAGCCTCGCCGAACTTTACGGCGGTTCCGGGCTCTGGCCACCGCGCCTTAAGGACCGGGACATAAGGGGCTATCTATATTTAGGGGACTTTACGCATGGAACATCCGGTTATGCTCTTAACGTGGATTTTGGAAAAGCTGGGTTTAGGCCACTTCGCCCACGCTTACCCCCAACTGGTCTACACCTGGTTTTTCGCCTTGGTCCTCATTACGGTCGGGCGTCTTGCCACCAGAAACGTGACCATGATCCCCGGGGCGATCCAGAATTTTTTTGAGACCATCGTCGAGGCCATTGGCAATTTTCAAGACTCGATCATGGGTCGCCATGGTCGCCCATTTTTCCCCTTAGTGGCCACCATAATAATTTTCGTCTTCTTCTGTAACTTTAATGGTTTAGTGCCGGGGAGTTTCGCCCCCACCTCTAACCTAAACACCACCTTGGCTTTGGCCCTAATTATCGTCGTGACCACCCACGTCACGGGGATCCGGCTCCACGGCTTTAAATACGTCAAGCACTTTACCGGACCCTCTTTGATCTTGGCCCCCTTAATGACCCCAGTCGAGTTGATTAGCCACCTGGCTCGGGTTTTGTCCTTGTCCTTACGTCTTTTTGGGAACATCATGGGCGAGGATCTGGTGGTGGCCATTCTCTTTATGCTGGGCGGTCAGTTCTTTTTGCCCTTGCCAATGATGTTTTTGGGCCTTTTCACGGGTTTTCTCCAAGCCTTTATTATGACTTTATTGGCTATGGTGTATATCGCCGAGGCCTTAGAGCGCGCTCATTAAGCTTAACAAATAATATATATTAGCTTTAAACGCCGGCCTTAGCCGGAGCGTCACCAATCATAACCACCTAAAAAAAACTAATTTTCCCGTTTTTTAGGTCACTTTAGCGAGGAGAAAACGAAAGTTATGAAAAAATTCCTGGTCTCTATCTTGACCATTTTCTCGGTGGGGTCCATATCCGCTTTAGCTTTCGCCGCGGAGACGGAAGTAACCGTGGCCGCCTTGGACGCCATCTCCACCATCGCCTTCGCGAGCGCTTTAGGCATTGGCGTGGGGGTTTTAGGCCCGGCCATCGCCCAAGGCCTGACCCTTTTGGGCACGACCGCCGGTATCTCCCGCAATCCCGAGGCCGCTGGATCCATCCGCTTATGCATGCTTATCGGTATGGCCATCATGGAGTCCTTGGCGATTTACGCCCTAGTCGTGTCCCTTCTGTTACTGTACGCTTTCCCGTTCAATAGCCAACTCTTAAAACTCATTGGCGGCTGACCGCTAAAATCTAAATAGGGTCCTAACCCTTTTCCTTAGCGGCCGCCTATTTTATAGGCGGCCGCTTTTCCTTTTCGTAAAAAGGAGTTCGCCCCAAAATGAAGGCGGAACTGTTCCCCGAAGATATCCGTCCCTATATCTCGCCGTCGCCCAAAGGCGACCTCGGTTACGACTGCCTAGCCTGCGGGGCCCGTTTCCAACCCGACCGCCTGTATTACGCCTGCCCTAAATGTGGGGGCCTTTTAACCCTTAAAGACAACCAGTTTAACCGCTTACGGGAAAAGCCCGGCTCTTTTTGGCGCCGGCTTTTTGACTATCGCCGCCTTTGTAATAGTCAGGCTACGGCTGGAGTTTTCGCCTTCCACGAGTTCGTGGCCCCGCTTATCCCCTTAGAGGATATAGTTTACTTAGGCGAGGCTCATACCCCGGTCGTGGCCGCTCCCCCGGCTTTGGCCAAGGAGGTGGGGGCCGAGTTTTACGTGAAGCTGGACGGCTTAAACCCCTCGGCTTCTTTTAAAGATCGAGGCATGGCCGCGGCTTTGTCTTATCTAAAATATTTAACTCGGACCAAGGGTTATAGCCAGGTCATGGCCGTCTGCGCCTCCACTGGCGACACTTCCGCGGCCGCGGCGTTGTACTCGGCCGCCTTAGGCGGACCGGTTAAATCGGTCGTTTTATTGCCTAAAGGTCGAGTCACCCCGCAGCAATTAAGTCAACCTTTAGGTTCTGGGGCCACGGTTTTTGAGCTGCCAGGCGTTTTCGACGACTGCATGAAAGTGGTCGAGTATTTGTCCGACCGCTACCAAGTGGCTTTACTAAACTCCAAAAATCCCTGGCGGATCTTAGGCCAAGAATCTTACGCCTATGAGATCGCCCAACAGTTTGACTATGAGTTAGGCGATCTAGCCCTTATAGTCCCGGTCGGCAACGCGGGCAACGTCACGGCCATTTTGTCGGGGCTTTTAAAATTTCACGCGGCCGGGCTTATCGACCGTTTGCCCAAAATCGTCGCCGTCCAGTCTGAGCGGGCTAACCCGGTGTTTTTATACTTTAGCCAGGCTTTAGCTAACCGTCGTTACGTCCCGGTCACGGTCCAACCCTCGGTGGCTCAAGCGGCCATGATTGGCGATCCCGTCTCCTTTCCGCGTTTAGTCGCCTTAGTCGACCAATACGAAAAAACCGCGGGCTGGTCCTCTTTTTTCGCGGTCGAGGTGACCGAAGAAGCCATTATGGAGGGCATGATTAAGGCCAACCGCCGGGGCCTACCGGTCTGCACCCAAGGCGGGGAAGGTCTAGCCGGTTTAAAAGCGGCCCTCGCCAAAGGCCTTATTACCCCCTCGGACCGGGCGATTATTGACTCCACCGCCCACGCCTTAAAGTTTATGGATTTCCAAAACGCCTACTTTGAGGGCCGTTTAGCCCAAGAATACGGAGTGCCGACCCGCTCTGAGCTAACCAACCGACCTTTGGAGCTAGAGGTTAAGGGGCCTAAACCCGATGGCCAAAATCCCCTGTCGCCCTCAGATCGCCAAAAATTCGTGGAAACCACGGCTTTGGAGATCGCTAAACAATTGGGTTTAAAACCAACCGCGGACTAGACTTTTAGGGGCTCTCTTTTTTTCATAAAAAGGCAGCGGAAAACTGGCGACGCCGCTTTTTAGTTAAAAGGCAGGAATTAAAAGTTAAAAGCAACGAATTAAAACTCAATACGTCTTAAAATAGATTTTTAGGGTAATTTTAGCTCTGGATAAATGTTCTTAGCTGAAATACATAGCTGAGAGGCCTCAGCTTAAAGGATTTAACCTTTTTTAAAAGCCACCTAAAATTTAAGGCTAAACCAGTTTTTTTAAGGAGATTGGCCTTTTTTTCTTTGGTTAAGCCTTTTTTTCGGGCTAATCTCCGGTTTTTCGCCCGGAAATCCCTTTTTGGGCCCCACTTTTTTTCGGGCCAGAACAAGATTTTTAGCTAAAAACATCTGGCCAAAAAAAGGCTTGGCCTGGGATTATAACCTTTGTTAAAAGCGACCAAAAACTTCGGGCTAAACCAGTTTTGGCCGAAGGGATAGGCCTTTTTCTTTGCTTAAACCCGGTTTTTTTGGGAGTTAACCTATTTTTTCGGGCTAAAAGCCTTTTTTTTCGGGCTTAACTTTTTTGGTTAGGCCATTTTTTAGCCCGTAGCTTAAACCCATTTTTATAGCGAGAAAATTTTTCTTTTTTGGCTATTTTTGGGGGCTAATATTTTTTGGCTAATTTTTTTAGCTAAACCCTTTTTTTCGGCGGCAAAACGCCATTTTTTCTTAAGGTTAAACCTTTTTTCGCGGCCTATAGCTCTTTTATTGGGCTTAAAGCTCTTTTTTTGGGCCTAATACCTTTTTTCCCGGCCTCAAAAACTTTTTTCCCGGGAAAACCTTCTTTTAGCTAACCCTAAAGAGAGCCGCCAAAAACTTTTCTCGCGTCGTCCCGCCTTATTTTAGGACTTTTTGGAGATTTTAAGACTTATGCTCGCCGGCCCCAAAGTTACCGCCTTCGCCGCGACCAAACCCGACCTTTTGGCTCCGGCTGGGGGTCTCGCCGCCTGGGCCGCGGCCGTGGAAGCCGGAGCCGACGCCGTTTACGCGGGTTTCAAAAACTTTTCGGCCCGCTCTTTAGCCGACAATTTTAGCCTGCCCGAGTTCGCGGGCTTAATTCGGGAGTCGCGGGCCGCGGGGGTCAAAGTCCACGTGGCCTTTAATTCCTTAATTAAGGAAGGCGAGCTAGCCGCGGCCTTTAAAGCCCTAATGGCTTTAGCCGAGATGGGCCCAGACGCTTTTATCGTCCAAGACTATGGTTTAGCCGCCTTAGCCAAAAAGTATTGCCCTAAAATTCCCCTCCACGCCTCCACCTTAACCGCCGTCTACAGCCGAGCGGGATTAACCGCTTTAAAAAATTTAGGTTTTCAAAGGGCCGTGTTGCCCCGAGAACTTTCGGCTAAAGAAATTGAGGGCTTAATCGAGGGCGACGTTATGCCCTTGGAAATTTTCGTCCATGGGGCCATGTGCTTTTCTTTTTCGGGGTTATGCCTTTTTTCGAGTTATTTAGGCGGTCGCTCGGCTAGTCGGGGCGGTTGCGCCCAACCTTGCCGGAGGGCCTATCAAAACCACGGCCTTCGGCGGACTTTTTTTTCCGCGGCCGATTTAACGGCCGTGGAAACCATCATGGCCTTAAAAACTTGGCCTTTAGCCGCCTTTAAGATCGAAGGCCGCATGAAAGGGCCCGAGTACGTCAGCCGGACGGTTAAAGCTTACCGTCTTCTTTTGGACGCAAAAGAGGCTGACCTTAGCGAGACTTTAATAAAAGTCAAAGAACTGTTAACCGAAGCCGGGGGTCGGGCGGCCGGGCCAGGTTTTCTTTTGGGCGGCCGCCCCGCGCTTTTGGCTCAAAGCGCCTCGGGGCGAAAGGTCGGCGATTTACTCCCCTTAAGCGGTTATAGCGGGACCTTAACCTTAGAAAGAGAACTCCGCTTAAGAGACCGTTTACGTCTGGTCCCCGCCCCTGGTCAAGAGGGTCTAGCCTTTAAACTCCAAAAAATGCGCCTTTTGGGCGGAGAGGAAGTCGCCTTCGCCCCAGCCGGAGCGTCCGTGGAAATCGAAGGCCCTAAACCCGAAACTAACGCCGCCCCCGTCCCTTTTCAGGGGACCCTTTATTTAACTAGCCAAGGGGGCTTAGAAAAGGAATATTTAGCCAAAAACTCGGTTAAAAAAGTCTTAAAAGTCGCCAAAACCTACGCCCCAACCATATGTCGCCTCCCCAAAGAGCTAGCGGCCAAAGACCACGGCCGCGACAATTTTCCTTTCGCCAAAAGCTTATGGTTTTGGCTCAGCGACTTGACGGCGGTCGAGGCTTTACTAAAAACCGAGCCTCGGCGCCTGGTCTTAGAGATAACCGCCAATAACGTCAAAAGTTTTAGCCGGTTTAAAAAGACCTTTAGTCGGGCTGGACTCAAAGTCGTCTTTAGTTTTCCGGCTCTTCTTTTTGGAAGCGGTTGGGAAAAAACCAGAAAATTGGCCAAAAGCTTAATCGACCAGGGTTTTTTAGACTTTATGGTGGCTAACTTGGGCCAGGTGGAGTTTTTAAAAGGCCTTAACCCTAACCTAAAAATCTGGGGCGACCATCGCTTGGGCTCTTTAAACCACTTATCCGCTAAAGCCTTAAGCCAAGTCGGTCTGACTGGGGTTACCTTGAGCCCGGAGCTAGACGAGGCGACTTATCGGCTTTTAGCCAAACGACCTTACCTAAGCCCAGTTCTTCTGTATTTAAGTGGTCGACCTGCCCTTTTTACCGCCCGTTATCTGCCTTTGGCTTTTAAACGGGGCCCAATAGTCAGCCTTAGGGGGGAAAAGTACCAGGTCGGCGCCGAAGGGGACGCTTTTACCTTACGGGCCGAAAGCCGGATTTTTATGGGCGGCTACCTCAAAGGCGCGGTCCCGAAGAGCTTAGCCGGTTTATTAGTGGATCTGCGCTTAGAACCTCAAGCCGCGACTTTGGCCCGGACTATTCGCAAAGCCGTGGCCGAAGGCCGAGGTGGCCTTGGCTCTAGTTTCAATTTTAAAAGAGGTCTCCACTAAATGCCCGAAAAGCTTAGCGATTATGAGCCGCGGATTTGGCTTTTTTTAAACGGCCCTTTAGCCAGCCATAATCTCCCTAAAGACCCGCCCCAAGGCTTAATCATGGCCGCCGACGGGGGAGCTAAGGGCCTAAAAAAACTCGGCTGGCCCCTGGATTTGTTAGTCGGCGATCTGGACTCTTTGGGGGCCAAAAATTTAGATCTTCTCCCTAAAAAAGATGGGTTTCGTCTGAAGATCTATCCCCAAGACAAAGACAAAACTGATTTTGAGCTTCTATTGCCTATGGCTTTAGATTGCTTAGGCCCCCCTGGACTAGTGGCCATCGCCGGGGGGTTGGGCGGCCGCTGGGACATGACCTTAGCCAATCTTTTGGTCCCCTTTTCGGCGACCCTTAGCCCTTTGTGGCAAGGGAGCCAAATTGTCTTTTTAGGGGCCAAGGAAAACGTCTACGCCCTAAACGGCCCGACTCGCCTCGCCATCCCCGGCCAACGGCGTTTTTCCCTTTTACCCTTAACTGGCCCGGTTAAGACCATTGGGATAAAAGGCGACGTGGCTTACCCTTTAGATCAAGGCCACTTAGAATTCGCCCAAACTAAAGGGGTCAGTAACGAAACCGGGCCCAATGGTGGGCTCGTGACCTTGGAGAAAGGGTTTGTCTTGGTCGTGGTTGGGTTAAATCCTTTAAGCTCGCGCCGAAAAGCCTTAGGGGCTCTGGCTAAAAAAAACTAAGACGCTTAATAGCTTTTTTTAGGCCGGTTTTTTGGCCTAATATTTTTTAAAATAAGGGTATTAAAGACTTTTTGGTCGTAGCCCGTTTAAATAGCCGTTTAAAACTTCCCGAAAACGGTTTAAAATGCCTTCAAAACCCTCTAGCCAGGCTAAAAAAAGGCCTTAAAATGGCTTGCCTTATTTGGCGAGGCGTGTTCTCTTGTTTTCTAAAACCCTTTTAAAGCTTCAACAAACGCGAGCCTTAATTATTTAAAAGCCCACAACCTCAAGTCGATTATCGTCTCATTTAGGCCAAAAAAGCAACACATAAATTTAGTCAAAAAAATTGAAAACCCAAAAAAAATACGCTATTAATTAAGGCGTAAATGATTTTCAAATAAATTCAATAACCAAGACCGCCAAAATATTTCCAAAAACGCGAAAAAACGAGTTTAGCCTTAAACTTTTTTGACTCTTTTTAAACTTGCGAAGTTTTTCCCTTAAAGATTAGCCCCTTTGGCGTTCCCCTTTGGTTTTCCCTAAAGTTTTCTCCCAGTTTTCCCCCCAGTTTTCGAAGCGTTTTCGAAGCTTTTTAAACGCGTTTTTTCCCCTTCGACCTTTTTTTTGACTTTAGACGAAATTTTTTTTATTTTAGAAATAGCTTTCTGGTCCGTTAAAAAGGACTTTTTGGGCTTTTTAGGGCCTCTGGCTTTTTTTAGAGCCAAGAAACCATAAAGCCATAAAAACCCTTGAGCTTAAAACTTTTGGCCTTAAGCCCTAAACTTTTGATTTTCCCCTCTTTTTTTGGTTTTGGCCGAACCAGAAAAACGTTCAAAACTTTTTTAATCTTTTTAGACTTAAACTTTGATAGGTTAAAAAACTCGCCAAAAATCTTAAAAACTCTAAACGTACCCCTTTTTCGCGGTTAGTCGCGCCAAACTTTTTTTAGGCCCTAAAAAACCACCAACCATTATTACTACTATCAAACAAAGGTACCATGTATAAAAGCCCCCATCCTCCGTCAGACCCAAACGCCAAAGACAAAGACGCGAGCGGCAATAAGCTGACCGTTTTAACCGAACTGACCCCTTCTGGACCTTACGTCTTTCAAGTTGGCGAGGTTCCTTCGGTCATGGACGTGGCCTGGGAACTAATCGACCAAGGCGATTTCCCACCCTGGTCCTCCATGTTGGCCACCGCCCAGACTCAAGGCCGCGGTCGGCAGGGTCGGTCCTGGACCTCGCCGAAGGGCCACGTGTACGCGGCTTTTCGCTTACCCTTACAAGCGCCTTTTATAGGCTCTTTGGCTTCCGTGGCTTTGGGATTCGCCCTAGTTCAGGCTTTTCGCGACGAGGGGCTAATGGTCTGGCTCAAATGGCCCAACGACCTCTTGGTCCCAGAGGGCAAAGCCGGCGGTATACTTTTAGAAAACCGTAAAGGCGCCCTTTTAGCGGGAATTGGCCTAAATATAGGTTTTTCGCCTTTTCCCCCTGAGCTAAGGGACCCCCACGCTCCTCCCCCGGCCGCCTTTCCCGCTCGGGTCGGCCCGCCAGAGGAACTATGGCCAAGATTGGCTAAAAACGTCTTGTTAAGATATAATACGAACTTTCCGGCCAAGGACCCGGATTGGGCCCGGACTTTTTGCGCCTTGGCGGAAGAGAGCCTAGCTGGCCTGGGAGGCGCGGTCACTGTGCTCCAGCCGGTCACGGAACCTCGGAGCGAAACTTCGGCGCTAACCGGGTTACTTTCTGGTTTGGCTCCCTCCGGAGCCCTTCGCGTGGAAGGCCCTAATGGTCTGATCACGGTCTGGTCTGGAACCCTTATTCTGCCCATAACGCCCCTCGCGGCGATAAGCCCGAATGTCTAACTACAAAAAAATATCCGAAAAAATAAAAGGCCGCCCCATTTTAGTGGCTAACCGGGGCATTCCTGGACGCCGGATCTGCCGGGCTATTCGCGATCGGTTTGAGGCCATCGCGGTCATGACGGCCACGGAGATCGACAAAACGGCCCCCGCGGCTTCCTCGGCCCAAGAACTCTTACTCTTAGGCAAAGACCCCCAAGCTTACCTGGATCTGGAAAAAATAATCGCCTTAGCCAAACGTCGCGGGATCATCGCCATCCACCCTGGCTGGGGCTTCGCTTCCGAGGACGCTCGCTTTCCCAAACTGTGCGAAGAAGCGGGCATCATCTTTATTGGCTCCAAAGCCGAGTCCATGAAGCTTTTGGGCAACAAGGTGGAGGTCCGGCGCCTGGCCCAGCGCTTAGGCATCCCCGTGGTTCCGGGCTCGGAAGGGGCGGTGGACGTGCCGCAAGCCAAGGAGTTCGCCAAATCCTTGGGGCTACCCATCATGCTAAAAGCCGAAGGCGGGGGCGGCGGGCGCGGCATTATCGCGGTCACCGACCAAAAGGAGCTGGCCGGGTCTTTTAGTAAAGCCTCGGCCATGGCCAGCGCCTCGTTTCATAATCCGCGCTTATACGTGGAAAAGCTCCTAATTAACGTTAGGCACATCGAGATCCAGGTCATCGCCGACCAGCACGGCGACGTTTACGCCTTTGACGAGCGGGACTGCTCAATCCAAAGGAACCACCAAAAGCTCATTGAGATCACCCCTTCGCCCTGGCCAGGCTTAACCCCAGAGCTCCGGTCGCGCTTAAAGGAGTACTCTCGCCTTTTAATCCGCGAGGTTGGCTACCACTCCTTGTGCACGGTGGAGTTTTTAATCACGAGCGACGGGGAGCCCTACCTAATTGAGGCCAACACTCGCCTGCAGGTCGAGCATGGGATCACCGAGATGCGCTACGGGGTGGATCTCGTGGAAGAGCAGATCGCCGTGGCCTTTGGCGGGTCTTTGGACTTGGCCGATCTCAAGCCTACCCAGGTCGCCATGCAGGTCCGGGTCAACTTAGAGGACCCCCAAGCTGACTTTACCCCAAATAGTGGGCTCATTACCCGGTACGTCTCCCCCGGTGGCCCCGGCGTGCGCTTAGACTCCAATCTCTCGGCGGGCTACGACTTTCCGTCCAATTACGACTCAGCCGGGGCCTTACTTATCGCCCACGGACAAGACTGGCCCAAAGTCTTGGGGATCATGGAAAGAGCCTTAGGGGAGTACACTATTGGCGGTTTAAAGACCACCATCCCCTTCCACCGCCATTTAATTAAAAGCCCCAACTTTCGGGCGGCGGCCTTTACCACTAGTTACGTCGACCAGCACCCCGAGCTCTTAGAGTACCCCGATCTAGTGGCTGAGGCGGAAAAGTTAAGTCGCTTAACCGCCGAGATCTCGGCTCATGGCTATAACCCCTTTATCCAACTAGGTCGCTACCGGACGGCCGAGACCCCGCGTTTAGGCCGCTTTGTCCCGGTCCTCCCGCGTTTAGACCCTGAAATTACTCGTCAGCCCAATCCCTATCCTAAAAAAGATAGGCTGGCTTTACTGGACTTTATCCGCGACTCCAAAGAGATCCACTTTGGCGACACCACCTGCCGGGACATGACCCAGTCCAATAGCGGCAACCGTTTTCGCTTAGCCGAGGACGCTCAAGTCGGGCCTTACTTAGACGAGTGTGGCCTCTTTTCTTTAGAGACCGGAGGCGGGGCCCATTTTCACGTGGCCATGTTGGCCAACATGACCTACCCCTTTAGCGAGGCTAAAGCCTGGAACCAGTTCGCCCCGAAAACCAACAAACAGATTTTAGTCCGCTCCACCAATATTTTAGGCTACAAACCTCAGCCAGCCAACCTGATGCGGCTAACCACCGAACTGATTTGCCAGCATTTCCAAGTCATCCGCTGCTTTGACTTTTTGAATCACGCCGCCAACATGGCCCCCATGGCCAAGGTCGCCTTAGCCGACCGCGGCATTTTGTTTGAGCCGGCTTTGTCTTTAAGTTATGGCCCTGGCTTTACGGTCAAGCACTATTTAGACGCCGCCAAGGCCATAGTCGACATGTGCGCCAGGGTCTCGGATATCCCCAAAAGCCAGATCCCCTACCACCTAGCCTTGGGTTTGAAGGATATGGGCGGGGTTTGCCCCCCTCGGTTTATCGCCGCCTTAACCAAAGAAATCCGGAAAACCTGGCCGGACTTGGTCATCCACTACCACCGCCACTACACCGATGGGCTCTTTGTGCCAGCCGTGGGAGCCGCGGCTCAGGCTGGGGCCCAGATTATCGACGCGGCCTTAGGGGCGGCGGTGCGGGCTTACGGCCAAGGCGACCTTTTAGCCTCGGCCGCTTATATTGAGGAGGAGTTGGGGCTCCCGGTTCGCTTAAACCGCGAGGCCATTCGCCAGGGCAACTTTGTTTTAAAACAGATCATGCCCTACTACGACCGCTACGTCCCCACCTTTTTCCGCGGCATTGACCACGACGTGACTCAACACGGCATGCCCGGGGGAGCGACCTCCTCTTCCCAAGAAGGGGCCACGAAACAGGGTTATATCCAATTTCTCCCCCATATGTTGAAGTTTCTGGCGGGTTTACGGCAGATAGTCCGCTACCACGACGTGACCCCGGGCTCCCAGATCACTTGGAACACCGCCTTTTTAGCCATTAGCTCGGCCTTTCGCCGGGGCGGTCCCGAAGAAGTGGAAAGGCTCATGCGGATCATGGACCGGACGGTTAGGGCTTCTGAGTCCGAGGTCGCCCCAGATCTGGCCCGGGCGCGGCTTGACCTCTACCGCGACTGTAACGACGCTTTTCGGGATTTGATCTTAGGCCGCTTTGGGCCGTTGCCCTTAGGCTTTCCGCCAGACTGGGTCTACCAGAGCGCCTTTGGGGACAACTGGGCCGAAGCCTTAGCCACCCGCCGGACCGACTCGCCCTTAAACTACCTAGAAGACCAAAATCTCGCCGTGGAGCGGGAAAGCTTAAAAGAACTCATCCACCGGGAACCCACGGAGGAAGAGTTTGTCATGTATTTAAACCAGCCCGCCGACGCCTTAAAAACCATCCGTTTTCGGCAGAACTTTGGCGACCCCAATAACTTGCCCTTAGACGTGTGGTTTGAGGGCTTAAGGCCAGACGAGTCGGCCACTTTCGCCGATAGCCAAGGCAAACCGCACCAGATCACCATTTTAAGCATCCAGAAAAAGGACGAAAAAGGCCAGGCCCCGGTCCGTTATCTTTTGGACTCGGAGATCATGCACCACGCCGCCCAAGTCGGAGCCGCCCCGCCCAGCGACCAGGCTAAACAAAAAGCGGCCGCCGAGCCCACGCCTTACCTGGTCACCGCCCCGGTCAACGGCGATCTCTGGGTCATCTACGTTAAAGAAGGCGATATAGTTGTTAAAGGCCAAGAGTTATTTAACATTTCTATTATGAAGCAAGAAAAAGGCGTGCACTCAAAAGTCGCGGGTATCGTGAAAAAGATCCACCGCACGGCCGACTTTCAGGTGACTAAACAAATGGTGCCGGTGCGAGCTGGGGAGCTGATCGTCGAGCTGGGCCCGACCCCCTTAACTTGCCCCCACTGTCAAAAAAGACTACCTTTAGACGGTTTAAACTTTTGCCCGCACTGCGGGCAAAGTTTATTGGCTAATGGGAATGAGTAGGCCCTTTATGGATTACCTCAAAACTAAAGTACCTGGCGTAATCGTTTTGGTCCCCGAGCTTATCCCCGATAACCGGGGCTATTTCGCCCGGGTCTTTTCGGCCCGTGATTTAGAGGAAAATAGCGGCTTCCCCTTTCCGGTTTGTCAGGTCAATCACTCTTTCAACCGCTTAAAAGGGACCTTACGCGGTCTCCACTTTTTAAAGCCGCCGTACCAGGAAAATAAGCTCGTTTTGGTCGTCAAAGGAGCCATCTTAGACGTGGCCCTGGACTTAAGGCCCAACTCGCCGACTTATAAACAGTGGCACTCGGAGATCTTAACCGCGGAAAACGCCAAGAAAATGCTCATCCCGGCCGGTTGCGCCCATGGCTTTCAAACCTTAGACGACCAGACCGAGGTTTTTTATCTGGTCTCGGAGTATTACGAGCCCCTAGCCGAGGGCGGCCTGCGTTGGAATGACCCAAGCCTTGACCTCAACTGGCCCTTCGCGCCACCTTTGGTTATCTCCGAAAAAGACCAATCGTGGCCGGATTTTGATTGGGCCGCCCATAAGGCCTACCAGATTCCTTAAAAAGCCCAACAGGCCATAAGTCGCGAGTTTGTTACGGTCAAACCAAAAAGGCCGTTTTTCGCCTGACCTTAAAACGTCAAAGCTTCTTTAAAACGTCAAAGGGTAGCCAGGCCGACTTAAAAGTTAAGGCCTTAAGGCAAAAAAAAAGCTAGATCGAGCCTAAAAGCGAACGCCTTAAAATTTAGGGAAATCAATGTTTTTGACGATCAATATAATTTTGAATCGTCTTAAGTAGCTACGTCTATAATTAATATATCTTCTTGATCATAAGGATGCCCAACAATGCGCTAACTAATAGATCTAATTTACTTGAGCAATAATATATATTATAATTTATAATAAAATAATATTTTCCCTTAAACAACCTTAATTCTTCCCCTTTTTAAAGGAGATCTAGCCAGGTTATTATGAAATTTCGCTCGTTGACGCTGTTTTTTGGCTTACTGTTTTTGACCTTATTTGTCTTTAGTCCTTTACTTTTAGCTAAAACCCAAAGCTCCAAAGAGGACCAATTCCGCGAACTGGCTAAAGCCGCCCACGCCGCGCGAATGGACCAAGCCTTGGCCCCGGCCGCTGGCGACGGCCCCCCAGTCGTGGTGGCCTTTGTCCCCTCTTATCACCATATCCACCACCAAGACCTCATCACCAATATAAATGGGACCCGCTTAAAAAGCCGGGCCGGCGACTCGCGCTTGGGTAGCGTTATTTTAACGGCCACCAAACCTATTAACCAGTATTTTACCTTAGGTTGGATTTATCAGTATACCTTTGGCAAGTATAAAGGTGGACTTTTAGTCCCAGATCGGCCTACTTTAGACGGCCGTAGCGACCTGGATCTTAATTCCAACATGACCGGTTTTTTTGGAGATTTTAATCTCGGCGCGGGGGGACGTTTAAACCTTAGTTTTTTCGTGGCCTGGGATAGCTTCTCCGGCCAGGAAACCATGTTGACTCCCGCCGGACCCGACCGTCGTCAAGTCCATAAGCGCGACACCCGCCTAGGCTCAATCACGGCGTGGTGGTATAAAGATTTTCCTTTAAGCGATTCTTGGGCCTTAAGCCCTTATCTAGGTTGGCGGACGGTCCGAGCCTGTATCAGAGGCCAGACGGTTTGGACGGCCCCCGATGGAACCACGGCCACCCAAAATAACTGGGCCCATTTGGCTTCCGGGGGCTTGACCTTTAAATACAAAGGCCCCGTTAACCTCAAACTCTGGACTGGTTACAACCAAAGGACTAAAAAAGGCAATGTCCCTGGCTTCGCGTCTCGGGCCATAGCTCCGGGAATCGCCAACGTCGGCTGGATGAACAACTGGGACCAAGGGGTTTGGACTTACGGCTTAGGCGTAGGTCGAGCCATTGGCGATGGCTTTAGCTTCGATCTGTCTTATAACGGCCACTACGGGAAAAACACCCTTTCCCAGGCCATAAATCTTTCTTTGGTTAAAATATTCTAAGAATATCTTATTTTAGCTCTAAAACATTGATTTATATTTAATAAAGCTTGTTATGAAAATTTAAGCGCGTTTATCTACCTTATAAGCTTATTTTAATTAAAATTATCACAATATATTGAGTATCAACGTTCCTTAAAAAATTGAAAAGGAGGTTTTTACGAACGCGTCAAGAGTTTAGAAAAGCCAAAAAACCGCGTCATTAGACGACAATAAACTATTTTTAACGCCTTTAGGGTTAAAAAATCATTGACTTCTGGCCGCGATTCGCCGCTTTTAGTCTAATGGCCTTAAAATTCCTGGCCTTTTTTTTTAGCTGGCCAAACGTTCTCGTAAGAGGAGCTTCTAAACTGGTCTTTTGATTGGCTAAATTATCCCAGGAACTCCGCCTCGCGTAATAGCCCTTAATTTATCGAATAAGTTTTAAC
>JAIROO010000208.1 GCA_031257535.1 Deltaproteobacteria bacterium | reverse complement strand
CAGATGCGGGTGGACGGCAACTACGGCGCTACCCCCGGGTATCAACCCAACAGTTTCGACGAGTGGGCCGAACAGCCGGAGTATCGCGAGCCGCCTTTGGAGATTAAAGGGGCCATGGACTCCTATGAGCCCAAAGCCGACCAAACCGACGACTGTTTTAAAGCCCCGGGTAACCTTTATCGTTTGATGACCCCAGAGCAAAGGCGGATCCTCATCGACAACACCGCGCGCAACATGGGTGGGGTCTCCGACAACGTCCGGCTCCGGCACGCCGCCCACTGTTACTTAGCCGACCCTGAGTACGGAACTTTATTGGCCGCGGCCTTAAAAATCGATCTGGAAAAGGTCAAAGAAGTGGCCAAACTAGATTACCCCGAGCGCATGAAGGCGACTGGTCTAGTTAAAGCCCTCAAATAACCCTAAAAATCCCTAACCCGCCTTTTCGTGGCTAAAACGATTCTTTGGCCAAACCCTAAACTAAAAAGGCTCCTCGTCTCCCCAAACCAAAAAAAGGGAGTCTAAGGAGCCTTTTTTGGAATAATCTTTACTATTAAACGTAAATTTTTAATGATTTAAAACACATCTACGCGGCTTTTTAGATTAGCTTGAACCCAAAGTAAAAGGAACCTGACTTCCGCCTAGACGACCTTGTCGTCAACGAAAATAACTTAACAAAACGCCAATAAGCTCGTCGAGACCGCGAGTTCCTCGGTTTTTTTGGGTGGGCGGCGGGGTTAAGTTGAAGACATAAAGCGTAGTTATTTTTTATACGCTCAAACGATCGTCTTAAAGGCCTTTTAATCATTCTTATTTATCGCTTAAGTCCTTCAAATCGCTCTTTATAGTCGTTTGGTTGAGTTCTAAACTTCGCTTTGACGTTATTCGCCGGCTCAGGCGACAAGCTACCTCGCCTCAATCCTAAACCGCCAAAGATTTGATTTCCCATGATTTCAAAGGTAAAATCTAAACTAAGCTATTCAGAGAGCCAAGTCGCCGTGTTTAAGACACAAACGTTTACTTGACAGAGTTATTTCTAATTAAGCTAAATTAAAATAATTAAGTCAATGATATCATTGAGAGGAGTTCATGGAGGCTAAATCAGCTAAGCAATTTAATATAACTGGGCCTTGCGTTCCTGAAAAGCACTACATGTTGCCAGTCTTACCAAGGCTGCCTGGCGTAAACGAGATGATCGATAATGAAAACTATTTTATCCTTCACGCGCCTCGTCAATCTGGAAAGACCACTTTTATAAAAGCTTTAACGGAAAAAATCAATAAAGATAGCCAAAGATACGCTTTATATTGTTCACTTGCGATATTAAGAGAAGCTACTGATAAAATCGAGGCTATTGATCTTATTGTTTCCCGAATAAATTGGTCTATTAAATATTCTTCCGTCGATACAATAAAACATAAGGTTTTTTCTTACGATACTTTATCTGGCATGTCGTCTCCAGACACTAAAATACAGGAAATACTTACAATACTATGCCTCGATTTAGATAAACCAGTAGTTGTTTTTTTTGACGAGGCTGATTCGCTTATAGGTCCTGGTCTTTTAACTTTTTTAACGCAAATTCGAGACGGCTTTATTAACCGTAATGATTTAGGTAATAAGTTTCCAAGTTCTCTGGCGTTAATCGGCATGCGAAACATTCGCGACTATTTGTCGACTAACCATCCTGATTCCGTAGGCGGGCATTTAGCCAGTCCTTTTAACATAGTTACTAAAAAAATGACCTTAGCCAATTTTACCGAAAGAGAGATTGGCGCCTTATATCGTCAACATACTTTAGCCACTGGTCAAGTTTTTGAAGATTCAGCCATCGCCAAAGCGTGGTATTGGTCCGAAGGCCAACCATGGCTAGTCAACGCTCTGGCGAGAGAAGTCGTTACTGAACAACTTAATAACGACTTTTCGGTAACTATTACCAAAGACCACATTGACGAGGCGGCCGAGATCCTCATCAAACGAAGAGACACGCATATTGATTCGCTTTTGGAACGCCTTAAAGAGCCCAGAGTCATCAAGGTTATGGATTTCGTGTTCGCTGGGACCAAAGGGAAAAATATTCCCATCGATAGCGACGATAGACAATATTGTATTGACCTAGGATTAGTTATAAAGAACGATGATCAGTCTTTAAGGCCTGCTAATAAAATTTACCAAGAAGTAATATTTAGGAAAATTACCGATCAAATAGAATATATATTAACCATTAATCAACATAAAAATATGTGGACGGATGGTAAAGTTCTCTTTATCTCTAATCTTTTAAAAGAGTTTCAAAAATTTTGGCGACATGATTCGCGATCCTTTCCTTCTAGATATAAAGATTTCGCCGCTTCTAAATATGATGAAGCTACTTACACTTTTATGCTTTTAGCTTATTTGCAAAAAATCATAAACAGTGGTGGTAGTGTCCATAGACAATTTTCTGAAGGTCGAGGAGCCATTGATATTACCGCCATTTATAACGGTCATGAATACTTAATTGAAGCTAAACTCAATGAAAAATATTTTTCTTTGGAGGACAGCTTAAAACAATTATCTGGTTATATGGATACCGCAGGTACAAATGAAGCTTGGTTAGTTATTTTTGACCGCGACTTGGAAAAGTCTTGGGATGAAAAAATTTATTGGAAAACTCAAGAATATAATGGGAAAACTATACATGTTGTCGGTTGTTAACTTATAGCATAAATATCTGGTTTATTAAAACAACTATGGTAATAACTATTATTTAACCGTAGACATGTGTTGCTTAAAATTGGAATTTGAGGAAGATAAAGTCGTATAGAGAACTTAATCTTAAATAGGCGCGACTTACAAATATGTCTTTAGACGGTTTGAAGCTAAAATTAGACTATATTTTTACCATAACAAAAATATATTTCATGTTAATGGATGAAGTCCAGCCCTTCATGAATGGTTAGAGCCGTTATCTGACTCGGTTAGATAAATAGTTCGGCCTATCAAGACCCGTTATGAAGCTTTTCTTTCTTTAATCCTTCCACGGACCCCCGTTCGGCCGCGTGTTTTTCCGGC
>JAIROO010000047.1 GCA_031257535.1 Deltaproteobacteria bacterium | reverse complement strand
GCAATAAGGGTTTTCTAAGGACCATGTTTTTTTTCTTGTGCCTTGAATAGGCCTTGAAAGGGCCTTGAAAGCCATTACCCCTGCTTTTTTAAAAAGGGGTTTTTACGAGGCCATCATCTAAATAGTCTGCCCATTTTTGTATCATTTTCCGTCTTTCAGGAGGATAATCATCTACCAGATAGCGATTTATTTATATGCATTTTATTGTAAATCATCTTTAGATAATGACTAATAAATTACTATTAAATTTTAATGATTAAATAAATAATATCTAGAAAATTTCAATGCCAGTACGGAGTACTTCTTTGACAAAAGGATTATCATCGTAGAGATCAGAGACTTCAAAAGCGACTGGTTCAATGTATAAATCATATTTAAAAGCCAACTTTAACATCATTACAATTATCTCATGTCTGTCTTTATCACCAAAATCAGGAATAAAAAAACATACATCAACATCTGAATCATCTCTGGCCAAACCTGTTGCATAGGAACCGTAAAGGACAACCTTCTCAACAGGCATGTTTTGACGCACATCATTAGCATAGCTTTTTACGGTCGCGATTACGGTTTCAAGGTTAAGAGCCATGAGAAAACCTCATTCGTTTTAGTTAAAATACTGTTAACTTGAACTCTATTGAGAGATTGACTCATTTTTTTCTTGTAATCAGGATAACGTGTAATAATGTAATAGCCTGAAAGCTCATAAAAGAATACATACTTATCTTCAGTGATGGGTTCATTTAATTTAGTTTCAATTAGTTCAATTAAATTTTCTATATTGTGTATTTTAGGAAATATATCGTCTTCATTATAAAGAATATAAAGCCTTTAGACAAGTTTTTCTATCGCTTGCTGACACATAAAAGCGACATAGAGCCAACGTTTAGATTTATAATTGTGATTGGCTGATTCGAGATCGTATTGAGCTGCATCAAGCCAATATTCAAATTTTTCTTGAGTATTCACTATTAATTTACCAGTTAGCATTCATAGTCTTGACTGGGAGTTCTGAATTGATATCAGCTATCGTTTAGTTCGCCATGGTTGTAGTCAAAGTATTATTTGCCTCGGAACACGTCTGTCAGCTAGCGATAGTGGCATAGTCACGACTTGACTCTCTGAAGTTCATTTATTAATTTACCGGATGAATCGGGGAAAATCAAATGGAGCAATTATTTGCAGCAATTTTTGACGTCTCCTTACTGCGTTATGGTGTCGCATAGAGAGGCAATCAATAGCTGTGGCAATCGTAAAAACGTTGACTTTGGCCCAAGTCAATGTTACAAATATCAGGTAAAAGCACTGTACCTAAACCCTGTATTTTTTTACAGCACCTTTTAAAAAACATAGTAATTTTAGCTAGTTATCTGTTCTTGGCCTTCTCTACCCGTTTTTATTTATTTTACCGAGGAGAAAAATCGGTGATCTACACAATTAACGAACTAAAGGATCGGATCACTCCAGTTGCTATAAAACACGGGCTACCAGCGGTGTTCCTTTTCGGATCTTATGCTAGAGGCGAGGCCAGGGATGATTCGGATGTGGACCTCCTTGTAGATAGAACTGGGACTGCCCTAAGTGGTTTAAACGCCTTGTGTGGGTTAAGCCTTGAATTAGAGGATGCAGTCGAAAAACCAATTGATCTTATTTACACTTCTTCTTTAGAACAAGGATGTACTAAAAAACAATCACCTTATTTTATTAATAATATCAATAATGAAAAGATTAAAATTTATGGATAACAAAGATTTACAAATAGTTGAGCATATTAGACGCTACTGCAAAATATTTATGCTTCTATAAAGCGATATGGTAACTCATTTGAGGTGTTTAGTGAAGATACAGATTTTTATCAATCTGTGTCGATGAGTTTACAGCAAATCGGTACTCTCTCTGGCTCTCTTTCCGATTCTTTCAGGAATGCAAGCAAAGAACGAATACCTTGGAGGATGATCATAAATATGAGAAACCGTTTCGCACATGGGTATGAAACAATGAATAAGGACATAATTTGGGAAACAGCTATTGAAGATATTCCTAATCTACATTTATTTTGTGAAGAGGTTGTTGAAAAACACTTAAATCAACAAAAAATTATTGAAAATAATTCTGATAAAGATCAGGTTAATGTAAACCCTTCATATAGTCCTAGATTGAAACCTTAACATGATATGTTAACCAAAATACCTTAACTATTAACCAAGGCTATGGTAGAAATATCCTTTAATGGCACTGTGCTAAAATCTTGTAATTTTTTACAGCCCCTTTCAAAAAAATATAGTAATTTCAGCTAGTTAACTTTCAGAGAGTCGTTTCCGGCCTTCGGCACCATTTGTAACTAAAAAAATTAAGTAATTACAATTACTTAGCTTTTCGGATCCGATGACTAGCTGAGATTGCTGTCAGGTCCTTTTTGGGCCTGCGCGCCAAAAGTGTGCGCCAAAATACGCTTTTTTGCAAGACAGCTTTCATGGAAATTTTATCGACTGGTTTAAAACTTTCCGCTAAGAAACGTAAATCTCAAGTTCCAACTCACATTTATAAACGCGGAGATTTTTATTACTTCAGGGCAGTTTTCCCTGATTCGCTTAAGGAGCGATTCGGCCAAGAAATTCGTTTTAGTTTGATAACGCCATTTCGCAAGAAAGCGTTAGAATTATCTGGTAAGTTATTTGTTGAGTTCCAAAAGCTGTTGGAAAGCCTTGATATGGATCTAAAAGAACTAAGATTTAGGCTTAATAAAAACATTCAAATGAAATTGGAAGAAGATACTATGACAATTCCTCTGTCTTTCATGGCAAATGAGCTAACCACTTGGTAGTCGTCGGACCTGTAAACCTGCCAGTTACACGCCTATTTGTCGAAGAAATTATCTTGGAATGTCAAAAAAAAACTCTTCACTAAGGTAGACATACTTGGCTTCGAGTATGAGATGGGTCTTTTCCCATACATACTTGATGAGGCTAAAAGTAAAGGCATTGATCTAGCTCCCAAGTATATCCCTAGGGATGTTTTTGACAAAAGAGCCGTGGAAAAAGGCGAAGTCTCCTTTCACGATGTCGCATATATAGCGGTCAAACCTCATTTTAAAGGCAAATCTATCGCCGTTGAACTTATTAATTACTCTATTTATTATTCCCAGGATTCTATCGCTAACGCTGAAAACGCTCTTCAATCAAAAGGCCATACCAAAATAGTCATAGATAATGACTAAATTATCAAAATAAGTAAAAATCCTAAAGGCATTTTTTCGCGTGAAGTTTTAACCAAGAAATGGAGCGATTGGGTCGATTACTGGGCGGTTGACTTTGATTTTCAAAATAAAAAAGAAATTATCAGAGTTAAAAATCCCGATAGTGGCGAAATCGAGGAAAAATGGACTGGCGATTTCATTTTTGAAAACGAATGGCAGACTTTTAGGACCAAAAAAGATCATTCTTTGGAACTTAAAAGTATCCCTCATGAGTATTCTTGTAAGGGAAGGAACAAAATTGCCATTAAAGTCGTTGATATACTAGGCAACGATACCATGACGATCATTGACGTTAACGGTGGTTAACAACTGATGGCTCTGCCTCCAGAATTCCCCAAATCGCCTCACGAGATCCTAGATCCTGAAATCCGTTGGTTTCCAGCCGCTGAGTCCAAGCGCGATAAGAGCCTGGACTCAGCTCAGACCGCCTCTTGTCGCCAACCTGCGAATTGAAGTTTAAAAGTTTAGAGATAACGGTTACTTAGGAGCCAGTGAAACTAGCCAAGCTCTTCTCCATTGGTGGTTTTCGGAACAACATTCGCTGCCTAACCAAAATGGCCTTATGAGCGAGTTTCAATACTTTTTCGCTCAAAGAAAAGCCATTGAGACTTTTATTTTTCTAGTTGACGCCGCCAAGGCTCAGGACAAATACGACCTAAGGCGCTTCGATAGGTCAGGCGTCGTCACAAGGAAGACGATTTTGACGAAAACTGGCTCAGATTGGTCATTAAAATGGCCACAGGCGGTGGCAAGACCAAAGTCATGAGTCTAGTTCTTGCTTGGAGCTATTTTCATAAATTATACGAGCCAGAGTCACGTCTGGCTAGGAATTTTTTGATCATTGCTCCCAACATAATCGTTTTAGATCGAATTTATAAAGATTTCGCTGGATTTAAGATTTTTAACGAAGATCCTGTTCTTCCCGTTAATGGTTACCAAGGTAGAAACTGGCAGGACGATTTTCAGCTAACGCTCCACAAACAAGACGAAGTCCATTCTTCCCAGTCTGTTGGCAATATCTTTTTGACCAACATTCAACGAGTCTACGCGGACAGAGACGTTCCTCCGTCAGTTGACGACGAAAACACCATGGATTATTTTCTGGGCAAAAGGCCAACTGGAGGAACGACTGACTCCAAGATCGATCTCGGAGCGATTGTCCGCGATGTCGATGAGCTTATGATCATTAACGACGAAGCTCACCACTTTGGTGAGTAGCGGAGTAGCCTATTTTCTTGACCATCTTCGCTTAGCTGGGCATAAACGAAAAATTTGTCGCCCCCGCTGTCATTAAAGGATGGCTAAGACTTGTATCAAACGTCCTGGTCCTTTCGTTGTTCACGACAAGATAACGAAAATTATTTTTAACCAGCCAAGCCACATTAGCGGCCGTCGCTAGGCCGCGGTCCATAATAAACATAGTTCTTGGCGGTGGGTTTAAGGCTTTAATCGTTACTTCTAATGTTTTTGGTTCGGAGATATTTTCAGGAAAAATTCCAGTCTTCCTGATAAAACAGCTCCAATCAAGCATAATTGGTAAACTTTTTATGATGAATCTGACCTTTTTTTTATTTGAAAAGCCTATTTTTACGCCTTCATCGTCTGGTGAAACCTCAAAATATGTATTTGTTAAATCGTAAAGGGCAATTGTAGAATCATAATTAAATTTAGAAGGTAAATTTTGTTGGATTAAATCTTCAATCTCCTCCGTTTTTGAAAACAAATCGTCAGCGGCGCGATGAAGGGCCATGACTGATTTGTAGCAGCACAGCGATTATGTCGCCTTTTCAGCACAGCAAACATGTCGTCTTTTTTTAGTTAAGCGCAAAGCCAACATGTCGCCTTCTAAAGCAAAATCCTTGCCAACTCCAAAAGGAATTTTTTTGGTAGTTAAGGGCAAAGCCAAATGTCGTCTTTTTTTAGTTAAGGGCAAAGTAACCATGTCGCCCTCGATTTTTCGTTAAGCGCAAAGCCATGTCGCCTTTTTTTCGTTAAGCGCAAAGCCATGTCGCCTTTTTTTAGCTAAGCGCAAAGCAAAAATGTCGCTTTTTTGGCTTTAATAAGATATCCTACTCCTGGTATTTTAAATACTGGCCAG